>SXND01000049.1 GCA_005777235.1 Pseudomonadota bacterium | reverse complement strand
GTCATGTGCAGCGAGCCGCTAATACGGGCACCGCGCAACGGTTGCGTGGCGGCGTACTCCTTACGGATGGCCATGAGGCCGGGCATCTCGGTTTCGGCGATGCGGATTTCTTTACGGCCCCAGTCGGCCAGGGCCAGGTCCGCGACGTGGTAATCGGTGCCAGGGGTCGATTGGATGGTGGCGCTCATCTCGCGCCCTCCTTTCTTCAGTAAGAAAAGGGTTGCGAGCGCCGTTGGGAAGAGATAGGCGGGGCGGCTCTGAGCCTGACATCGCCATCACGATGCTGCAGCGCTCCTCAAAGCCGCACGTTATTATAATCACCACACTGCGGCCAGGCAAATACGACGTGCGCAGACTCCCCCAACCAGCGTGGCCTGTCGGTGTGCCTGGCCGGTGTGCGAGCCTATCCCAGGAGGCCATCCACAGGACTGTCCACATCGTAGGTGAGAGGTCTTTGAGATCCCAGACCGTCCAGCCGCACAATATCGGCTCGATGGTGGGCACGCCCAAACGTTGTCACAGCGCTTCCAGCTCATGCGGACGCTTTGCCTCGCCAATGATCTCCCCATCCTGGTCTGGGCGGCGCATGCGCCGGCGCACCCGTCCTTGCGAGCACCGGCACCACCGGGGCACCGGTGAGGTGCTGATGCGCCGTCTCATATAATATTTTAAGTTCTATATTTATATATAATATATATGGCGCTAGTATCCCCAGGCCTTCTGACGTCAAGAAGCCATTCATTAAGCAGGAGGCCACGGCGATCATCGCACAGTTCCTCGCCGCAGCCGAAGTGGACGTGGTACCTCTCACCCCCTGGTGGTTTGCGCCAGGCTCGGCCCTTGTTCACGGCACGCCAAGATACGGCCTGGGGACTGGTGGATTGCATCTCGTGCGCTGTCATGCGTGCAGCCGGGGTGAGCCAAGCCTTGACCTTTGACCCACATTTCGTTCAGGCGGGCTTGCAGGCTTGGATGCGAGAGACCTCGCGCAGCTCATGGGAGATTTTTGTGGGACACACGCGAACACAGACACACCTGCTCCTTCTTTGGCTCATGAGTATGCTCTTGCCTGTGAGCGCCGCAGCGCAAGGCTGTGTGGCGCTGGTCATGGGCAATGCCGCCTACCAAGACGCCCCCTTCAAGAATCCGCTCAACGATGCGCAGGACATGTCGCAAACTCTTACGGCTCTCGGCCGCCAGGTGCTTGCAGTCACCAATGCCAGCAAAAAGCAGATGCTCGATGCCGTCAATGATCTCGGCGGGCGTTTACCACAGGCCCAGATGGTGGTGTTCTGAGGTGTACCCCATCGTCAAGACCAAAATGGGCCTCGCATAAGTGCAGTGAGGCTCCTGAGATCTCTCCTCTCAGTGCTACACTGCCGCGGGCGTCTGATAGCTGAGCGCCTGATGCCACCGCTCATGATGAGAGCACGTACAAGACGCCCCAAGGCGCTGTCGAGCTTTGCGTATGGTTATATAGTCCTTGCAAGACACCTCCGCAGACTGGACGGTCCGCCAGAGGCGCTCCACGAAGACCTTGTCGAATGCGCGCCCGCATCCATCCCTACCGATCCGCAGGCCCTCGTGGGCCCACAGCGGTGGGCCGTCTTGCCTCGTGCACTACCCACCCTGGTCCGTAGTGACAATCGCAGGTCGCCTCCCTTGCCCCAACGCCTGGGGCAGGGTGTCGCGACACAACGGCCCATCCAGCGTGACCGCGAGCACCCCACTCAGGCCATACCGCCTGCACCAGTCGAGCACCGCCACCAGAGAGACCAATCCCTGGGGTAAACGACTAGAGGTGCTCTCCGGACTCCAGACAGGAGGCACGCGCGTCACCTTTCCCCCACGTCACCCATAGGGGGCAATGGTATGCCCCGCGGCGGCCTGACTCCAATGTGGCTTTGTGTCGATCGCCTCCCCAGTGGGTGCAGCAACCGCGTGACACGCTGATGCTTCCCCTGCTACCCTTGCGTGCGTAGCCAGGCCGTCATGCGACGCCTACCGTACAACGGGGGCGCGGTGGACTGCGTAGCGAGGCGTCGCATCGGCTGCAGCGTCTCGGCACTTTCTTCACGCGCCTGGGACGACAGACTCGCCCGTGGGAGCCCCAGGAACGTAGACTGGCACCGGACACTGCGCGTCGGGGGGGCGCCCTCGCTCAGCTGCCGCTTGCTTGCACCCGACCAGTCCAGCGTGTTTTTTCAACCAGTCCACCTCGCCTTTGAGTTGGCCGAGCTGCGGCTCTCATGTGGCCTGCAGCTCCTCTTCCTCTTTCTCCCGTCGCCCACGGCGGCTCGACAAGAGGCGAGGCGCTTCGTCGTGGACCGCTCGCTTCCACTGGGAACGCTGTCCAGGATGGACGCCATACTCGGACGCCAATGCGTGGACCGTCTGCTCGCCCCGAATGGCCGCCAGGGCAACCCGTGCTTTGCACGCGCCGCTGTGCTGACGTCTCTTCGGACTCCTGATGCGTCTCGCGTGTCCCTTGTCGTCTTAGCGTATTCCATGGTCTAGTTTTCGGGGTACATTATAGAGCCAGCGCTGCGGGCTCGGTATCAAAGCAATGCGCCAACTCTTTGTAATGTACGGTAAGAGGCATAGACGCTGACTGTCCCTCACGTGGTGCATGGCTGAAAGCAACCCGTCGCCCTTACGCCTCACCCTGGCGGCCTTCCAGCACGGCGCGTAAGCGCTGCAACTCCGCTTCGGCCTCTACCGCTCGTACTTCAGCCTGCGCCGCGCGCTCCTCGGCCTCCACTGCTCGTGCTTCGGCCTGGGCCACTTGTGCCTGCGCGCTCTGGCGCTCGTCTTGGGCCTCTTCGTGCGTCAACAGCCGCTCCCCAGTCGTGACGTTGAACAGGCGCAGGTGCCTGTCTTCCAGGCGTAGCTCTAGACCCAGAACCTGGCTGACGAGGTGCCCGGCACTGGTCGGCTGTAAACGCTGGTATTCGCCCTCCTGCAGGCGATAGCCCTGGAGCGCCGGGCGGAGATATTCCCCGAGCGGATCGTAGACAAAATACTCCTGCACGCCGAGCATGGCATACACAGCACGTTTGGTGCCAGTGTCTTCGAGCCGCGAACTGCGCGAGGTCACTTCAAAGACTACTGCCGGCGGTTGGTCTTCTTCCCACAGTTTGTAGGTACGGCGCTGATGTTTACTCACCCCTTGCACCACAAAGACATCGGGTGCGATGGAAGCGGCAGGGTTGTTTTCTTCGTAGTACATCAGCAAGTTACCGGCAACATAGACATCGGGCGCCTGACGGAAATGATCTTGGAGGGCTTCACGCAGATAAATGATGGCATCAATGTGGACATCAGTTTCACCCATAGGTTTTCCGTCGTGTTCGGGATAGATG
Source organism: Pseudomonadota bacterium (assembly GCA_005777235.1). Taxonomy (GTDB): domain Bacteria; phylum Tectomicrobia; class Entotheonellia; order Entotheonellales; family Entotheonellaceae; genus SXND01. The sequence continues at coordinate 10,001 of SXND01000049.1, read as the reverse complement.
ATAGGAGACATTACAAAAGTCGCGGCACTGATCGCCATGGAACATTCTCCCCTGGAGAAAGGGGCGGGAAATCATATCAAGAAATTCGTTTGAAATCATAGCACATTAAGTACGCCAGAGCATGCCTACGGAAGCAAGCCGATGAGCTGTGCCACAAGCGCCGCATAATCCAGCGGCAGGCCCGGCGTGATGGCCTGCAAGCGCGACAAGTAAGCCAGCAATCGGTCAGCAATACCGGCGTCGACCAACACGGGGATGATACGCGCTCCCGTGTTCTCCGCCACGCCAACCTCATAATGACAAAACGTCGACGCCACATAGGCAGACGTCAGCCAGCAGACCAGCAGCGAGGCAGTGCCAAGGCGTTGCCGCAGTACGTCGAGCCATGGCTGACCAGCTTGTATGGTACGGTGATCCTGGAACAGTGGCAGCATCGGGTCACACTGGTGCAGCGCGTCGTACAGTTGGTCAACGTCAGGGCGGTCATGCCGCGCATAGCCGAGAAACAGGCTGCGGCGACCGGGTTGTGGCGACGGACTATGGCCGATGGTGTACGCCAGGTGGCTCAGCATGGCGTTCCCCTGGACCTCAGACGCCAGTGTGTGCATCAGATAGGCGACGCATCCGCACGATAGCTGGCCGTGGCGCTTATGCCAGCGTGCACGGCGTTGACCAGGCGGTGCCACACCTCGCGTGGCGCGCCGCTCAGGTTCAGGCTGGAGCTGGCAATATCCAGTTGTGCCACAATGCCAGCTTGATGGACGCTGGCTTGCGTCGCCACTTCTGCCAATGTTTTGGCTACCTCAAACAGCTCAGCGGGGCGTAATTCCCGCGGTGTCGTCGGCATGTCTTCACTCTCCGTATCCGGCTAATTCGGCGAAATCAATGCCTGTGGCGGTGCGCACCGCCAGGGTCTCCCGCGCCGGGATACCTAGGTCGCGCAAGCGCACATCCGGTGTACAGTGGCTGAACTCCAGCGTCGTACGTGCACGCAGCGGCGCCGGGCAGCGCGGGCAGGGCACCGCGGTCGCAGGCAAGGCTCGTGACTTGGGATCGTTCCAGCCACAGCGCCGACACACCGCACGCAGTTGGATAGGATTCCAGGCCAGCGGTGCCCGGTCGGGGCCCAGGGCCACCAGCAGTTCCCTAACCCTGTGCTGTGGGCCAATGGGTACGGGCACTGCGCCGGGGATAGGCTGATGATAGGGGCAGGTGGGATCACGCGGCTGGTGCACGCGGGCCAGCTCTCCCTGTAAAGCGTCAAAGACCAGCAGACCAGCCGGCACGCTGAGGCCCATCACAAAGCGTACAGCCAGGAGCGCCATGTGCGCCCCAATCGTCGCCGAGAGTGGCGCCGTGGCCCCGGCTGGCAGGCCGGTGGCAGGCACACCGCAACTACGCGGGTCGTCGCTGGCAGCCCGCGCTTCGTCTGTCTGGCCACAGCCGTAGCACGGGCCCTGTGGGTCGAGGTAGAGGCGGAGCTCACCACTCCAGGAGCCAGTGGCGCCATCGATCCAGGGGGCACGCACCAGACCGCAGCGTCCGGCCAGTTCCAAACGCGCCGCCCGACTGTCGAGGCAGCCCAGCGTCAACGCGGCATCGCGTAACTCCGCCAGCCCGACCCCGGCTTCGAGGCGGTGCGGGCGTGGGTCTACGGTCACAGACGGCGCCAGGTCAGCCAGGGCGCGCGCCGCGGCCTCGACTTTCAAGCGCCCGATGTCGCGTTCTCGGAACAGTGGCGTGCGGCTGAGATTCGAGGCCTCGATACGGTCCGGGTCACAGAGCACGAGCTTGCCGATTCCGGCTAGAGCCAGACACTGCGCTACCGTATTGCCCAGAGCCCCGAGGCCCATGATGACGACCGTGGCCTGGCGCAGGCGCTCCTGATTCCAGCCGGGCAGGGAGGCGTGGCGGGAGAAGCGGTCATCCAGCGGGGAGGACATCGCCACATACCTCAGGTGGTAGCCAGGCACGGCGGGCTGGCATCGCCGCGTTGCCACTGATCCCAGCAGTGCAACTGTTGCACAATATCGCGGTGTACCGCCACCAGGCAGCGTGGGGCGGACGGGTTACAGGGGCACAGCGCCACGCGGTCGCCAGGGCGCAGGCTGTGGCCGCAGATACGGCAGGTATGGCGGAAAAAGCCAGCGTGCGGCGGTGCCACCAGCCAGTGTGCCGGCGTCAGGTGCAACACGGGCAGGTCATCAGGCAGCGGCCAGGCCTGGGTCAGGCCAGCGAACAAGGCGTTGTGGTCGGTGACGCTGGCGGCTGATGCTGGCGCATCGTGGGGACAGCCGAGCTGGGGCATATCGTGGACCACCTGGCCGGTGGGGTGGAGCACCACCGCATCGCCAGGGCGAAAGGTGTGTTGACAGGTGGGGCATGGGCGGTGCAGCCAGCGCGAGCGCAGAGTAGTGCTGACGTGTTGCGGTGTCGCCAAGTCCGCGTGCGATGGCCTCCCGGTAGGACGTGTATCTGGGTCGAGTCCGGCCGCGAGTCCAGCGGCAAAGGCGGCCGCGACTGGGGCGGAGACGGGGAATGGGGATGCGGCGGTATCGGTCATCGGTGTAACGCTCCAACGCTCACGGTGCGTGATGGGGAAAAAGCGGGCGCTCTTTCCCCGTCCGTGCCATCTCTTGGTTCCATTTCTTTCTGCCTGGCTCTGCATAGTGCCAGCGTAACCCTGAGGACAGTCAGCTTATCACGGGCGCAAGAACAACTCAGCGCCGGAACACCGACAAATCGGCATAGCCCAGCAGTCGCACCAGCCCTAGACTGATCTCCGGAAGGTAGGTAATCAGCCCCAGCGCCAGCAGCAATAACAGCACAAACGGCCAGGAGGCGTGGCAGAGCTCCATGATCGGACGCTCAAAGCGCAGGCTGCCGAGGAACAGGTTGAGGCCAATCGGTGGCGTCGAATAGCCAATCTCCAGGTTGGTCAAGAAAATGATCCCCAGGTGCAGCGGGTGCACACCAAACTGCGCCGCAATGGGGGTAATCAGCGGTACAATCACCACAATGGCCGAAAAAATGTCCATCAGGCAACCAACGACGAGCAGCAGCAGGTTCAAGGCCAGCAAGAACATAGCGCGGCTGGTAAGGTACTGACGCATGGCGGCCAGGATGTGCATGGGCACTTGCGCGTCGATGAGATAGTTCGTCAGCCCCAGGGCCGTGCCGAGGATGATAAAGATCGCCCCGACCAGCACCATGCTGTCGACCATCAGGCGCGGCACATCACGCCAGAGACGCAGGTCGCGGTGCAGGACCACCGTCACCAGCAGGCTATAAGCCGCGGTCACCACCGCCGCTTCGTTGACCGTTACCAGCCCGCCATAGATCCCCGCCAGCACCAGCACCGGCAGAGCCAGTTCCCACTTCGCCGCCCACAGGGCCTGACGCGCCTGTGCCCAGGTGCTGCGCTGCACTGGCACGTGGTGCCGTCGCGCCTGCAGCATACTAAAACCCGCCAGCAGCAAGATGAGCAGCCCGCCCGGCACCAGGGCGGCGAGAAACAGCAGATCGACCGGCGTTTGCGCCACCAGGCCATAGAGGATAATCGGCAAGCTCGGCGGGAACAGCAAGCCCAGGCTGCCGCAGGTGGTGAGCAGCCCCAGGCTAAACCGTTCGGGATAATGCTCCTGCCGGAGTAGGGGCAGGAGCAAGCCGCCCAAGGCAATGATGGTGACGCCAGAGGCGCCGGTAAAGGCGGTAAAAAAGGCGCAGGCACACAGTGCCACAATCGCCAGGCCACCCGGCAGGCGTCCCACCAGCGCTTGCGTACAGCGCACCAGGCGCTGCGGCGCTTGACTGGCGGCCAGCACGTAGCCAGCAAAGGTAAACAGGGGGATGGTGAGCAGGGTTGGAGCACTGGCCAGACGGTACAGTTCAATCATCAGCGCCGCGGCGTCAATACCAGCAGCGGTGAACAGCAGCCAGGCCAGCGCGCCAAAGACCACAAACAGCGGGGTGCCCAGGGCCGCCAACAGGAGCAGCAGTAGGCCAAGCCAGATCACGGCTGGGCCTGCTGCTGGCGCAGGGTGAGGTACGTGTCCACGCCGTGCAGGGCAAAACGCAGGGCCATCATAGCAAAACCGAGGGGGATGATGCTTTGCGCCACCCAGGCGGGCACGCCAAAGGTCAGGCGTGTCCCGGCCAGACCTTCCATACGCAGAAACCCCCAGGCCGCCGCAGCCAACACCAGGCAGACGAGACCGGCAGCGCCGTGCACCAGCACGGCCAGCCAGGGCTGCCAGGCGGGGCACAGACGGGTCAGAAGGTCGATACGCAGATGGCGCTGCTCGCGGGTGGCCAGGGAGGCGCCCAGAAAGCCGAGCCACAGGACGAGATGTTGCAACAGTTCATCGGCCCAGAACAGGCCCCTGGCTAGCACGTTGCGGGCCAGGACTTGCCACAAGCCGATGACCAACACGCTGGTCAGGAGGAAGACCACAGCACGGCGTTCGAGTCGTGCCAGCCAGGCGTCCAGGGAGCGGAACCAGAGTATCATAGACGGCCTCAGGGTTGCTTCTGGCGGTACGCATCGCGCAGGGCCAGCACGCGGTCGAGGAGTGCCTGGGGATAGAGCTTGCCGGTGAAATCCTGGCGCATCTGTGCGCTAATATGGTGCAGGCGAGTCACTTCGTCTTCGGCCACGTCGATGGTCTCAATCCCCGCCGTGTTCTGAAGCAGCGTCAGGGCCTTGACATCGTACTGGCGCATCGTCGTGGCGGCTTTGACGTTGTACTTGCGCACGGTGTCGCGCACCAGAGTCTGCTGCTCGGGGGTGAGCTGGCGCCAGAGCGTCTCAGAGACCATCAGCGCGCCCATGACATGCGTCATAGCGAGGGAGGTGCGATATTTCACTTTCGTGAACCATTGCAGCGCCAGGAGAGTCAACGGCGTGCCGTAGCAGGCATCAATCAGCCCGGATTGCAGGGAGGGTAAGACATTGGGCAGCGACAGCGGCACCGGCGCAATGCCGTAGGCCTGGAACATTGCCTGCGGCAGGGGATCGCCCTGCCAGCTCCACATTTTGGAGCGTGCCATATCGGCTTTGGTGCGGATGGGCTCTTTGGAGAACAGATAGACCACTCCAGATTCTTGCAACGCCAGCAATATAAAGCCCTTTTGGGCAAACCCGGCGCTAAAATGCTCGAACAGGGCGGTGGTCACGTGGTCGGCTTCGGCAGCACCCTGGAACAGCAGCGGCAGTTCAAGCACACGAATCTCGGACAGTACATCGCCGAGGCCAAAGCCGCTCAACGCGCCGCCGTGCAGTTGGTTGATGCGGATCTTGCGGATGACATCGCGCTCGTCGCCCGCTACGCCGCCGGCATAGAAGCGGAAGGCCACCTGGCCAGCGCTCTTGTCCTGCACTTCGCGGTTCATGTCCTCCATGATGTTCATCCAGGGCGTACCTTCCGGGGCCAGGGTGGCGAATTTGATGACCACGGGCTCAGCCCAAGCAGTGCGTGGCTGCAGGGCTACGCTACTTAGCAGCAGCATGAGGAACCAGGTTGTCCACCTCGCTCTCTGTTTCATACATACACCGCCAGTGCCCCAGCACTTGCCCTGGGCCCGCTACGCTTCCGTGTGGCTTCCAGAGCCGGGCTGGAGCCCAGCGCTCCCAGGGGGACACGCGTGTAGGACGTAGGTAAGGGCCATCGAGAATACACGGGCTCTCCTATCATTAGAAAAACAGCTCGTCGAGGCGCCGCAACAGCAGGACGGCCCGCTGTTGCGCCACCGCATTAAGCAACGCCTGCTCAGGCGACAGTGTCTCGGGTGCGTCTAACACCTGCTGCACACGCTGCGTATACAGGGCCCGATCTTGCACTTGCACCGCGTAGTACTGTGCTTCGAACAGCGGCACCAGCAGGAGACGCCCCTGACTCAGGGCCTGGGCGCGCGCAAAATGGCGTTGCGCCTGGGCTGGATCGCCCCCGAGGGCTGCCGAAAAACTGGCCGCCTGCACCGCTTGCAGCACATGCGGCAGGCCAGACATATAGGCCTCATCCAACACCAGTAGGCGTTGTAACAAGAGCTGCACGCGAGGCAGGGCCGTCACCGTTTCGAGGGCCGTGCGCTCCAGGTTGAGCAATCCGCCCCAGCAAAAGCTTGTCCATAGCAGGGCAGGGACGGCCTCGCGCTCCAGACGTTGCAGCGCCGCTGCGAGTTGCTCCAGGGGCAGGGTCGGGGCCTGCCGCAAGAGCGGCTGCTCCAGACTGAGCAGACGCAAGCCATACTGCAAGCCGCGCTGGTACAGCCGTTGGGCCCGCTGCGTCTGCTGCAGCACCTGCGCCGGATCGCGGCCACGGGCCGCCTCAAGGCGGCCTTCGACAAAGGCGTAGGTGTAGCCCGCCACACCCTGCGTCGCTTGCAGCAACAAACGCGCATCGTGCGGGGCAGTTTCCAGCAGCGCCTCGGTGAGCTTGAGGCTGGAGGCCAGGGCCGGTTCGGCAAGTTCCAAGTCCGGCTCACGCAGATACGCCGCCATCCCCGTCTCGGCCACGGCACCAATAAGCTGCACTGCCGCCCGCTGGCCGAAGGCGCTGCACCCCTGGCCGAGCAGGAGTGCCAGGGCGCTGCACAGGATGCCGAGATGTAGTCGCAACACGGGCATGGTGTCTCGCTAGATGACCGCATGTTCCAGCGGTTTGAGCCCTTCAGGCGTTGGCGTGAACGGGCGCTGCATGTAGAGCTTCGCCTGTGCTTCCGCTTCTTTGTTACCCTGCACGCCCTGATACCACGCCTGGGCGGCCTGGCGTTCCCCGTGCAGGTCGTGCAGGTTGCCTAGGCGTAGCTCGACCCAGGCGTGCAGGTCGGGTGGGAGTTCCTGGGCGCGTAAGTCCGCTAGGAGGGCCCGCGCCGCAGCAGTGTCCCGTTGAAACACATAGGCCTCTGCCAGACGATAGCGGAAGCGCGGCAGTCCCTCCGGCGGATGATACGCCTTGCCCTGTTGCACCTCGGCAATCAGGTACTGCTGCATCTCCATGGCACACACCCACTGCGCCTGCCCGGCACAGACGACCCCCAGGCGATAACGATAATCACTGTTGTTGGGATAGCGCTGCACCAGGGGCGCCAGCAGGGCCTGGGCTTTATCATACTGCTTCTCGACTGGCAGGGCATAGATCTTGGCCAGCAACGAGGCGGCTTCAGCGCTGGCCAGTCCCCCGGCGCTGCGGGCCTGTTCGAGGGCCTGGAGACCCTTGTCGCGGTCGCCCGCCAGGCCGATCACCTGCTCGACGATCCCGCGCCAGAGGCTGGGCACCCGCGCCAGCACATAGTGGTACGTGCCGAGGCCAGCATAGGCATCGTGCCAGGCGGGGTCCCTTGCCACACAGCGCTGCAGATACTGACTGCCCTGGTAGGCGGCGTGGAGGGCGCGCAGGTAGTGTTGCTCGACAAAGTGCATACGGGCTTGCATGCCGTAGACCGCGCCGAGATAAAACGCCGCCTCTGCCGCCTGGGTGTCGGGCAGACGGGCGGCGCGCTCCTGGGCCTGCTGGGTGGCGGTGTCGAAGTGCGCCAAGAAGGCGGCGCGCTGTTGTGGCGCAGTGGCAATGAGGCGCCACTGCCAATAGGTCGCGGCGCGGTAAAAATACCCGGCGGGGTGGGCCGGGGCGCGCTCAATGAGGCGCTGGGACTCCTCCAGGGCAGCATCAAATTCCATATTATAAATCAGATCGAGGGTGTGCCGGGCCGGTTCAAGCAGCGTGGTATGGGTGGCCATGGCGCCGTAGGGCAGCAGCCCGACCAGCAGGACCAGGAGGAAGGGCATCATCGTCCATCCTGCCGGTTGTAGCGGTCCATCACGGTCAGCGCTTGGTAGATCATGGCATTGTACGGCGTTGGGATCTGCACGCGCTGCCCATGCCGCACCACGGCCCCGTTGATGGCCTCGACTTCGATGCGCCGTTGCCGCTGGAAATCGACCGCCATGGAGGAATCGCCTGGATCCCCCGAGGTGTCCAAGAAATGCATGGTGCGCTCGACAATCTCTGGCGCCACCCCAGCGACGGCCTGCGCCACCAGCGCAGTCTCCTGCATGACGGCACGATACAGTGTGCGGGTGGCCTCGTGTGCCAGGAGCTGCGCCGGGGTTAAGCGCGTCAGGGTGGACAGGCCGCTAAACGGTGCGATATACACCAGCTTTTCCCACAGACTGCTCTGGATATGCGGCGCCACCTGCACGGGGATGTCGGCGCTGCGGCACAGCGTCAGGACACGCTCGATCTCGGCCTCGGCGTGTCCGAGAAGACTCCCACATTCGATCAAGCGGTAGCTGGTCGGTTGCTCGATCACCCCAGGCTCGACCAGGGTGGCGCCAATGCGCGTCACCCCGGCCAGCACCGTACCCCGGCCAAAGCTGGCTTGCAAGTCTGCCGCCATATCGACCCCATTTTGCAGCGTCAAGACCACCGTGTGCGCCGCGATCACCGGTTGCAAAAGCGCGGCGGCGGCCGCAGCATCGTAGGTTTTGACGCAAAACAGCACGACATCTGCCGCTAGCTGGCCTTGCAACGCGGCACGCGCCTGGACCGCGACGTAGAAATCGCCATTGACGCTGCGCACTGTGAGCCCGCGCTCCTGGAGTGCCTGCAAGTGAGCGCCACGAGCCACGAAGGTCACGTCGGCGCCACTGCGCGCTAGAAGTCCGCCAAAATACCCGCCTAGACCACCGCTTCCCATGACAACAATCCGCATCGGCTGTACTCCTCATCTCGTGTGGCCATGAGTCTACCCTGTGGTGGCGATGTGTCAAGCACAGCGCTTCCGCCAGCGGCAGCCGCTGGCATGAGAGGGCCAGTCATTGCGAGGCGCGGCAGTCTATGCTACATCCCTGCTGTGCCTGATAATCTCCTGTGTAGAAAAGGCAGGCCCAATTGTTGCAACAATATGGACCTGTGCGGCTGGGGGCGGGCCTATGCCGCGCGCTAGGTTGACGGCGTCGCTAGCCTCGGAGTCGGCAGCGGCGGGGCCATGCCGGACATTGCTCAAACCGGCTGCCTGCTCCTATGGGGCTACACCCCGAGCAGCTCCCGCCCTGGCACACGCCACCGCCACCATCGAGGCCCAGCAACGCGGCATGCGGCTGATCGTGACACTCTGCTGGCACTAAAGTGCCACAGCTTCTTGGGGCATCGTGCGATGATCCAAGCTACAGACAATATGTGTTGTCTGGCCAGTGCCCTGGCATTTACGTAGAACCCGCACATTGTGCGGGATACGATACTTGATGCTCGTTGGCGCAGGAATCTTCCCTGGCACGCCAAACGTATACGCCGACAGGATATTGACCTGCCCCACGACGTCGCGGTGTGACTGAAACGCACAGGATGGGCATTTGTAGGTACGCCCCCTGGGTTTGTGTCGCGTGCCGCAACTGGGACACGTCTGGCTGGTATAGTGCTCATCTTGCAGCACCACGGCAATACCTTCAGCCTGGGCTTTGTACTCCACAAACGCACGCACTTTCCCATGATTCCATTGGCTTGTGCGTTGGTTGTGGACCTTCCCCTTGTCTATACCATCTGCCATGTCACGTATATCGCCATAGACAATGGTGTTGACGTGCAGAGTGACCGCTTCATCAACAATGGCGCGGCTAATCTTGTGTTCTATATCACGCATGACCAGAGCGTACTTGGCCTTGCAACGGGTCTTTGCACGCACCAGTTTCTTCTGGCGACGACTGCCATGTGGGCACACATTTTAGTTGGGGGAGGGCTGGCATAGCAACGAAAATGCGGTACGCTTTTGGAACCCCTCACCAAGGTTTCCACAGGAGGGCCATGCCCGATGCTATGCCTCAGCCACAGCATACGCGACGATGATCCGTCTGTGCAACGTCTTGTCCGCGCGGGAGAAGACGCCCCCGCACGCCCGGCGCTGATCCTGGCAGCATGGCAGGTGGCCCGCGTCCGCGCGGTCTCCCTGGGCGAAGCCGTCCTCGCCGAGCGGGCGCGCCGGCCGACCGCCTGGCCCCCCTGCCC
>SXND01000048.1 GCA_005777235.1 Pseudomonadota bacterium | reverse complement strand
TCTCCTGACAGACAACACGCGCTTCAGCCGACAAACGGACAACGCACTTCTTGTGCATGGGGAAGCCTCCTTGGGATCAGAAGCTTCCCAACAATCCTCAAAATCAGCAACCCCAATTTTTAGCGTTGAAGGGGCACTAGTCGTGCAGGGTGACTTCGTTGATGATGACCGGGGAGTGGATTGTGCCAGTGCGACATTGGTCAATGTCAATCCGAATCAGCCGGTACTTCTCCTCAGCCAGTTATCAGTTTTTGATGATCAAGACTTCTTCCGTATTCGCATCCCCGCAGGTGGGGGACCATTCACCGTGTCGACGGAAGGGACGACGGATACCTTCGGGATTCTCTATGGGCCCGATGGGATCGAGATCGAGCGGAATGACGCTGTACCAGGGAACGCTAACTTCCGCATCAGTCGGCAACTCGCGGCCGGGGAGTATTGTGTGCAGGTTCTGGGGGCTCGTCCCAGCATCACAGGAGCCTATCGCTTCCGCCTGGATGGCGCTTTTGCTGGTGATGATCACGGCGTGAGCTGCGCCACTGCCACGGTGGTCAGCAAAGGGGCGGCCCAGGACACCACCCTGTTAGGCACCTTGTCTGTGTATGGTGATGGGGATTTTTTCCAGATACGGGTTCCGGCAGATGGGGGAGAACTGACCGTGTCGACGGCAGGAACGACGGATACCTCCGGGATTCTCTATGGGCCCGATGGGATCGAGATCACGCGGAATGACGATGTACCAGGGAACGCTAACTTCCGCATCAGTCGACAACTTACCGCTGGCACGTACTGCGTGCAAGTCATAGGGGGGTCACTGACGACCACAGGCCTCTATCGCCTGCGCGTGGCGGGGGCCTTTAGCAACGTTACCTCCCCTCTGGTGGCGGCGGTGTTACCGAGCAGCCGCTCCGTCCAGGTGGGTACGGCGGCCACCGCCTTTGCCACCATCATCAACACCGGCCAGACGACCGTGGCCGGGTGTCGTCCGACGCTGCCTTCGGAGCTGCCGGTGACCTTCATCTTTCAAACCACCGACCCCGCCACCAATGCGCTCATCGGGACGGCCAATGCGCCCATCGATATCCCACCGGGTGCGGCACAGACCTTTGTGCTGGCCATCACGCCGACCGGCGCTTTTGTGCCCACCGATGCCGTGGTGATCTTTACCTGTGCCAGCGAGGCGTCGGCCGGCAGCATCACGGGCTTGAACACGCTCTTGCTCACCGCGGCGGAAACGCCCGTGCCGGACATCGTCGCCCTGGCCGCAACCGTTGCGAACGATGGCGTGGTGCGTATGGCCGGGCCGACAGGGAGTGGCGCGTTCGCCGTGGCCACGGTGAATGTCGGAGCGACTGGGACGATTATCGCCCTGGCGGATACAGGCGGCATCAGTCTGCCGGTCACGATCAACCTGTGCCAGACCAATCCCACTACGGGGAGTTGTCTGGCCACGCCGTCTTCTACCGTCACCACGCAGAGCAATGCCAATGCCACCCCTACCTTTGGCGTGTTTGTGTCGGGCACGAGTGCCGTGCCCTTTGACCCGGCGCGGAACCGCATCTTCGTGCGTTTTCGCGACGCACAGGGGGTGACACGCGGGGCGACCAGCGTGGCGGTGCAGACGCAGTGACAGGGTCTGCACCGGGCAAGAGGTGTCCCGAGTCTGGGAGCGCGGGCGTCCCGCCCGCTGCGGAAGCGGCCACGCGGGCCGCGCTCCCAGGCAAGACGGGGAGGAGACCATGAGGGCTTGCATCAGCAATGATGCACTCCGCCTGCGGCAATCGCTCACGATGTGATCCTGCCCGAGTGCACGGCCTAGCGGCGGCGTGCGATCACGTGTCCATACCAGGAGAGGGGGAGGGCCGGGAATCTGACACCGTGAGCCCATGATGACGCGCCACCCGGGTCACAGGCCCAGCGCTAGGTACAGATCCAACGTGCGCTCCGCCGCCTTGGCCCAGGAAAACTGTTGCACACGTTGTAAGCCCTGGCGGCGCAAGTGGGCCCGGAGGCGGTCATTGTGCAGGAGGTCACCCATAGCGGCAGCCATGGCCTCGACATCGCGGGGATCGACCAGCAGCGCGGCATCTCCGGCGACCTCAGGGATGGCGGAGACGTTCGAGGCCAGAACCGGCACGCCACAGCCCATGGCTTCGAGCAGGGGCAAACCAAATCCCTCCGAGAGCGAGGGAAAGACAAACAGCCTGGCGCCGCGATAGAGATCGGGCAAATCCTCTTCGGCGATAAAGCCTGGAAACAGCACCACTTGTTCCAGCGCCAGATCGCGCACCGTCTGGAAAATCTCCGCCTCGTACCAACCACGCGCCCCAGCAATCACCAACCGTACGTCGGGATCACGCGGCATCATCTGCTGTAAATGCGCAAAGGCTTTGAGAAGCGTGGGCACATTCTTACGGGGCTGGAGCGTGCCGACGCACAAAATGTACACTTCGGGGAGACCATACTTGTGACGCACCTGGCGCAGGCGCTCGGCGGTGCTTGCAGGATGGAAGCGTGCGTCACAGCCTTCGGGGATCACAACAATGCGTGACTCATCGACCTGGAGATAGTGCAGGACATCCCTCTTGACGGCGTGCGAGGGCACGATGATGGCATCGGCCTGCTTCACCACTCGAGGCAGAGCGGCCCGGACGACGAAACGATGCTTGCGCGTGAACATCTGTGGGAACATTAACGGCAAGACGTCATGCACCGTGACCACGTAGCGCCCGTGCTTGCCGAACAGTGGTATTCCCACATGGTCGAGGCCGTGAAACACCTTGATGTGCTGGCGCTTCAGGCTAACGGGGAGTGCGAAGAGGGCGCGCAACAGACTACTCTGCACGGTGCAGAAGCACTCGCTGTAGCGCGCCGGCAATTCCATGAGGAGTCTGCGGCACGTCTGTGGACCAGTAAAGAGCACAAACTCGAGATCGTGCTCCCTGGCCGGCGCGGCACTGAGGAGCGCAGCGATCAAATTGGCGGCATAGCGTCCAATCCCCCCAGCCCTTGGCGTCAGGACCTTGGCCTCAAGGCCGATTTTCACGAGGCATCCTCTCTAGCACAGGGCCATGTAGTTCTCGGTGCGCGGCGTGGCGCTCCCAGGAAGAGACTTTGCCCAAGAGGAGCCGTGGAAGCGCACTCGTGCATATCCACAGGAGTGCGTCGGCCATCCCTGGGAGCGCGGGCGTCCCGCCCGCCGTCGGAGCGGGCAAGAGGCCCGCGCTCCCAGGAAGAGACTTTGCCCAAGAGAAGCTGTGGCAGTGCACGAGGCACACCCGGCCCTGGCGTCCCGAGGCTGGCACACGGCCTGCCCCTGTCTCTCTCAGCACCACCGTTGTCACGCTGCGCGCGTGGCCTTGGGCCTTTACCATTAGGTGTACTTGGTACGATACCACGCCACCGTCTGACGCAGGCCCACCGCAAAGGCGGTGGCTGGCCGCCACCCCAGTTCGTCCTGGAGGCGACCGGCGTTAATGGCATAGCGCCAATCATGGCCGGGGCGGTCCGGGACAAAGCTGATGAGGCGACTGAAGGTCTCCACCGGGACGTCACTCAGGGCCGCCAGGGTCTGACAGAGGGTTTGGATGAGGGCGAGGTTGGTCTGGTCGTTGCCCGCGCCGATATTGTACGTTTCCCCCAGTCGCCCGCGACGGAGCACGAGGTCGAGCGCAGCGCAATGATCGGTGACATACAGCCAGTCGCGTTGGTTAGAGCCATCGCCGTAGACTGGAATGGACCGGCTTTGCAGACAGGCACGGATCACGGTGGGTATGAGCTTTTCGTCATGCTGGTACGGGCCGTAATTATTGCTGCAGTGCGTGGTGACGGTGGGCAAGCCGTAGGTGCGATGATAGGCCCGCACCAGATGATCAGCCGCCGCTTTGCTCGCGGCATAGGGGGAGTTGGGCGCATACGGGGTGGTTTCGCGAAAGCCGGGCTCGTGGGCGGCCAGCGTGCCATACACTTCATCCGTTGACACCTGCTGAAAACGACAGGTGTCACGCTCCCGGGCCTGCTCGTCGAGCCAGAAGCTCCGCGCGGCCTCCAGTAGCGTGAAGGTGCCCACCACATTGGTCTGGATGAAGGGCGCCGGGCCGGTCATGGAGCGATCCACGTGGGACTCAGCCGCGAGGTGCACAATGGTGTCGATGGCGTACTGCCGGAGCAACTGGTCGACCAGGGCACGATCACAGATATCGCCGGGCACGAGGGTATGACGCGTAGCCTCCGGGAGATCCTGGAGATGCGCCACTGAGCCGGCGTAGGTCAGGGCATCCAGGTTGATAATCCGTACGTACGGATCCGTACGCAGGAGATAGCGCACCAGGTGGCAGCCGATAAAGCCAGCTCCGCCAGTGATTAAGACGTTACGGGGGACGTAGGAGGGCATGTATAGAGTTCCTGTAAGCAGTCGTGCAGGCTGGCCCGCCAGGGACGTGGCGTGAGGCCACCGACCTCCTGGAGCTTGGTACAGTCTAATACAGAGTAGCGCGGCCGTTGGGCCGGCAGGGGATAGTCCGTGGTGGGAATCGGCAGGATATTCTGCACCCGCAGCGTTTCAAAGGTTCTGGCTTCCTCGATAATCGCCCGCGCCAAGCCATACCAACTGGTCGATCCGGCGCCGCACCAGTGATACGTGCCCCAGGGGAACTGGTCGCGGCCCTGCTGCAGCCTGTGACAGAGGCGCACCAGGGCCTGGGCTAAGTCGCGGCTCCAGGTGGGGCAGCCCTGCTGATCGTCGATCACGCGCAGCACCTCGCGCTCCCGCGCCAGACGGAGGATGGTCTTGACGAAGTTGCGCCCGTGCTGGCCGTAGAGCCAGGAGGTGCGCACAATGACGTGCGCGGCGTGCTGGGCGCGGATCGCCTGTTCCCCTGCCCACTTGCTGCGGCCATAGACGCCGAGAGGTGCCGTCTGGTCTGCTTCACGATAGGGGCGCGAGGCCAAGCCGTCGAACACATAATCCGTGGAGATATGCAGCAGGGGAATGTCCACCTCGTGACAGGCCGCCGCCAGGTGAGCGGCGCCCTCCCGGTTGACCGCCATGGCGACGTCTGGCTCGGCTTCCGCCTGATCCACCGCGGTGTAGGCCGCGGCATTAAGGAGCAGCGCTGGTTGCACGTCGGCCAAGACCTGGCGGATACTGGCGGCGCAGGTGAGGTCCACCTCGGGCCGACCCCGCCCAATAACGGTGAAACCCGCCGCGGCCAAGGCCGGCAGTACGTCTTGGGCCAGCATACCGCGATGCCCTAGGAGCAGCACCTTCACGGCTGTCCCTCCCACAGTGGTAAATGGTCCTGCGCCACCGTACGCAGCGTGGGATAGATCGCGTCTTTCGCCGACAGCAGGGGCTGTGACACCGGCCAGGCAATTCCCAGGGCTGGATCATCCCAGCGCAGGCCATATTCGTCACCGGGGTCATAGAAGTCGGTGCATTTATAGAAGAAACCGGCGGTGTCTGAGAGTACACAAAACCCGTGGGCAAAACCCGGCGGAATGTATAACTGCCGATGGTTGTCCGCCGAGAGCCTCTCGCCGACCCAGCGCCCAAACGTCGGCGAATCACGCCGGATATCGACCGCGACGTCGAACACTTCGCCCTGAAACACGCTGACGAGTTTACCCTGCGGGCGTTTGAGCTGATAGTGCAGGCCACGCAGCACCCCACGGTGCGAGGTAGAAAAATTATCCTGCACAAAGGGGCCGGGAATCTGTCGCTGCGTATAGGTATTGACCTGCCAGGTTTCCAGAAAAAACCCTCGGGCATCCGTAAAGACTCTGGGCTCAATCAGATACACGTCCGGCAGCTGCGTGGGGGACACGTTCATGATGCGGCGCGCTCCTGTAACAAGAGGTCACGCAGGTAGTGCCCATACGGCGTATGGCGCAGGGGTGGGAGGAGGGTTTCCAGATGCGCGGCGTCCACATAGCCCATGCGATAGGCGATTTCCTCAACGCAGGCAATTTTGAGACCCTGCCGACTCTCCACGGTAGCAATAAAATTGGCGGCTTGCAGCAAGGACTCATGCGTCCCCATATCCAACCACGCCATGCCCCGCCCCAACACTTCAACGCGCAAGGTGCCCTGCGCCAGATAGACGTTATTGACATCGGTAATTTCGAGTTCCCCGCGCGCTGAGGGATGTAACTGCGCGGCAATCTCCAGGACGTGATTATCATAAAAGTACAAACCCGTCACGGCGTAGTGCGAGCGCGGACAGGCGGGTTTTTCTTCCAGGCTGACCACCCGTCCCTGGGCGTCCAACTCGACCACCCCGTAGCGTTGCGGATCGTTGACCCAATAGCCAAAGACGGTGGCCCCGGTCGCGTGGCGGGCGCACTGTTGCAGCCGCTGCGACAATCCCTGTCCGTAAAAGATGTTGTCCCCCAGGATCAGCGCCACGGGGTCCGTCCCCACAAAAGACCGCCCAATGCGGAACGCCTGAGCAATCCCTGCCGGTTGTGGCTGCTCCGCATAGGCGAAATGGACGCCCCATTGACTGCCGTCTCCCAGCAAGCGACGAAAGAGCGGGAGATCCAGGGGCGTGGAGATTAGCAGGATGTCACGGATGCCCGCGAGCATGAGGGTCGCGAGGGGATAGTAAATCATGGGCTTGTCGTAGACGGGTAATAACTGTTTGCTGAGCGCGAGGGTTAAGGGAAAGAGGCGGGTTCCAGCGCCCCCCGCGAGGACAATGCCTTTCATGACGACACCCTCTCAAGACGTGTGCTGGCATGGCAGCACAACCCCGCGGTCTCTCTCCCAAGTGGTAGGCCCCCGAGGAGTTGACCACCAGCACCCTCTGGCGTAGCACCACGTATGGCAGACCGCCGGGCACGAGGTCCATGCCTCTACCATAGAAACTATACGGATGCAAGGCCACATCAGGAAATGCCAGGGTCATACCGTGTGCTAGATGTCTATTTCGATAAATACACTGCCAGTCCAACACCTTCGCGGGCCTGGCCCGCTCCTACAAGAGCGTGGTGCACGAGGGTTTCCTGGAGGAGTGGGCCAGGCCCGCGAGACACCCTTGCCTGGCACAGCACTTACGACATGGACATCTAGTCTCGGGACACCAGGCGTAGGGTGTGCTGGGAGCGCGGCCCGCCTGCTTGGGAAGCGGCCAGGCGGGCCGCGCTCCCAGGAGGAGGCCACGCTGATCACTGCCAACTGCATGGCCATGAGGAAAGGCTCAGAGCCTATCCCCGTAGGCTATCCACAGGCCCGTCTGCGTTGTCGAGGCGGCCGGCCGGTTGCCCCGACTGGGATAGGCTCTCAGTCTCCTGGATGTCCACCGTGCCCAGACCCTCCGTGCCTCCACGTAGCCCTCCATCTGCCAGCGCCAGCTACGGAGGAACATCCTCTTGGCCATCTCAAGCGCTAGCATGGCACCACGTTTATCTTTTCGACCCACGATCCGCGCATTATACAGGCGGCGGATCGGGTGGTTGAGATCAGCGATGGTCAACTCGCGACGCGGGGGGCGGCCGCAGAAGGGGGGAGCCGTGGGGGTCTGCACGCGGGGTCGCCATCGCGCCCCAGGCACGGCGCAGGCGGGAGGGGGCCGCCTGCGCAAGCCCATGGCATCCGGCGTACGGGAAAGTCGACGGGCCGTGCACCACTGCCACCGTGCGCGTCACACGGCACCGGCTCTCCCCGCAGTGAGATCTATCCATTGAGGTGGGATAGTCGATTAGTGCCGCGCGAGGGGTTGGCCGGGCAGCAGCACCCGTAGGGTCGCCGGGGGACTCTGGCCATACGTCTCTGGATGGTACATTTCTTCGGCGCGCAGCGGCAGCACCGTGAACTCGCCCGGCGCAATGGCCTGGGCCACATACGCCAGATGATAGCGTCCCGCCGGTAAGTACTCGGAGTAAAAACGCACCGCGTGGTGCCGGAGTTCCTTATGATAAAAACTCCAGCGTGTGTCCCCATAGGACCGCCAGGTGGGAGAGCGGAACCACACAGAGCCCTGGGCATGTGGCACCGTAGCTTTGTCCGCATCCACCTGTGAAGCCGTGGCCAGATCACGATTCACCGGCTCCAATCCACCGGGCACGGGATCATCCAGCACGACAAAATGGCGTGCCGCCGGCAGGGAGACATACAGGTCCACTTTCACGAGTTCGCCCAGCCTGATCTGCATGGGGCTGTCGAGTAAGATCCAGCCCCGCCCGCGCTCCACGCTGTATTCGCGTTGTACCTCCAAGCCGGCGTTGATGGGCTGCGTCTGCTCTGCGGTCGGCGCGTAGAACAGGCGTGCGGCGTAGTACACTGGTCCTTGCCCCTGGCGTTGTAGGGTGAGCGTGGCCTTGCGCCCAGGGTCGGTGTCTTTGAGCGGATAGTGGAAATTGGCCGCTGGGGCGCTATACGTCTGCATCTGGACCTGCCCGAGCGACTCGGTATCCAGAGCCGCTCGTACGGTGAGGTTAGGCGTCGTCGGTTCAAAGGCTCGGCTAAAAGCGCTCAGAGCATTGAGACAAAAGAGGTTTTCCTGCGTGTTGTCCCAGTGGGTGCGTTGTTGACGCGTCTGGGTAATGGTACGGACGAGTTTGGCCGAGACATCGTGGGCCACCGTGCCACTGTCGCGCGCTGCCACCAGCGCACTGAGCACGGCGCAGTTCGTGCGCAGCGCGGAGGAAAGGATGCGCGTATAGGCCGCATCGACTTCTTCGCTGAACACCAGTTTGCCGCTGGTTTCGTTGGCGTGCGCCCGGATCATCGTCAAGACCTCTGCCTGCATGGCGCTGGTGTCGGGGAGGTGGGTCAGCGCCAGCAGGTAATGTGCCTTGCCAAACAGGCTCATGTCCTTGAGGTGGACGTGGTAACGCTGTATATCCTCCAGTTGCACGGTGCCATGTGGCGCCAGAGCGGCGAGGATCATGGCATAGACGGTGGCATGCATGCCACGCGTGTAAAATTCCGGGGCCTTGTCGTGCCGCAGGTAGTCGCGTAGGAAGGTGTGCAATTTGGCTTCGACTTCTGGCGGGATGGCGTAGTTGGCCGCCCGCAGCCAGGTGAAGGCGAGCGCCGTGTAGGCACTCAAATCGAGGCTGACATACTGGTCCTGCGGGAGGTAGTACGCCATACCGCCGTTGGGGGCCTGATAATTGGCCGCCAGGGCCAGCGTGCGCTCTGGCAGCTGCGCACTCTCCGCCCAGTCGAACGTCTCCGCCAGGTAGGCGTGCAGGCTGCGGTAGTGTGCCGCCATCACGCCTTTGGACAGTTTTTGCTCCCAGCAGGCGTAGGGATAGTCGCGCATATAGGCGAAGGCGCCTTCCAGGCCACCGATGACCGTCGGCGTGGCTACGAGGCTGAGATAGCTGATGTCGGTACGGATGTCCGGCGGGAAGGCGACGGATTCGGTGACCTCATTGGCCGTGGTGGCGCCGTAGGTGGCGGCGACGCGCAGGGCCTGGTTGCGTGGACGTGCAACGCTGAGCGGCAGATCCAGGGCATCGCGGTCCGTCCCATCCCCGGCCTGGACGCGCAGCCGGACTTCGCCCTCGCCAGTGGTGTGCACTGGCAAACGTATCATGTAGCGCTTAAACGGTTCGGCAGTAAACACTTGCCGCATCCCGGCCCCGTCCGCGATGGGGCCGGTGGCACTGAGTGTCACGTCGAGGATGCGTGGGGCATCGGTGCGGTTCAGAATCGTAAAGCTGGCGTCAAACTGATCCCCGGCAGCGACTTGATTGGGGAGGGCCGGGCGAATCTCCGTGGGCTTGTTGGCCTGAAAATGGCCCTCGCCAAGGCCCATACGATCGTCTGCTGTGACCGCCATGGCCAAGACGCGCCAGCCGGTGAGATTGTCCGGCAGGTCAAAGGTGATGCTGGCCTGGCCGTTGGCATCCGGGATAAGAGCCGGATTCCAGTAGCTGACAAATTTGAACAGCGAGCGCACGTCCAAGTTCATGCCGCCATCCCCACCAGGATTGGCGCCTTTTTTGTCAAATTTCTGGCGTCCAATGAGCTGTGTCAGGATATTAAAATTGCGCAGATCCAGGTCATCAAGGCGATAAAAACCTTTGTAGGGGTCGAAGTAGTGACGTCCGCCGGTGATCAAGTCAAACACCGCTTCGTCCAACACAGCCACCGCCAGTTCCACCGGTACGACCTCGTTCTGGCGGGTCGTGACGCGCAGATCCACGGTGGCCTGTTGGCGCGGCTTATAGACCGCCTGACGCGGCTGCACGTCCACCAACAGCTCCTTATAGACGTCCTGCACCATGGTACGCACATAGCCCTGACGGAACGCCGGTTTGCCGAGATCGACCAGGTGATCGCCGAGCGGTTTATCCACCCGTGGCGACATGACGACGACCGACAGATAGAACCCAGGGAGATGATCCGGGGTAATCGGCACTTGGATGATGGCCGTGGCGTCACGCAATGTCTCGACCCAGCTCTTTTGCACGCCAAAACGCTCAATCGTCACCAGCGCTCTAGCTCCTGGAAACGGATTTTGTACCAGATAGCGGGCCGTGTCGCCGACTTTGTAGACTTTTTGCTCCGGCACCACTTGGAGGGTGTGATCTGGGGTGGTCTCCCACAGCACATACCCGGCTCCGGTGGCCCAGCGCAGCATAGCGGTGCGGTGCGCTCGGCCCTGGGTATCGGCGATGCTGGCGGTGACACGATACGTGCCAGCCGTGGGTGGCGTAAAGGCGCAGGCACTAGGTGTGGTGGCGGACACCTGCATGCAGGTAAACACCTCTGACCACCGCCGTATATAGCGCGGCAGATAGGCATTGCCGGCTCCTTTGACTTGCGCCGCTTTGACCACCAGGTGTTCGACGCTGACGTGTATCTCAGTGCCGTCGACCGCCGCACCCACGTCGTTTACCACTAGAAGTTCGAGCTGCACCGGGGTGTCCGCCGTCCAGACCCAGTCCGTTTGCCGCAGCCCGACGTAGCGATCACGGCCCACATAGGGCACGGTGGCCTGGCCCGTGACATATTTGCCGCGGTCGTCGCGGACCGCACTCTCCAGACGCACCTGACCATAGAGTACTTTGGCGGCCGGCATGCTGAAGGTGGTGCTGAGGCTGCCCTGGTCATCCAGACGATCCTGGGCTTCGTGGAGGGTCTCGGTTTCGCCGTCGTCCTCGGTGATCGTCCGGCTGTCGTCGTCCTCATCGCTGTCGTCCGTGGCCTCGCTCTCGGTGGCGCTCACTGCCGCTGCCGGACTCGGCGGCGCCACCGTCGTGAACACAAAACCCGTGGCCTGGGGATCCTGCGGCTCTAGTGGACGTCCCTGCACGCTGGCGGTGAGACGCACTTCCGCCGCACCGTAAGGACCACCGGCATGCAGTTTGGCCTGCGTGGTGACGGTCAGGGGTTGCTCAGGCTTGACCAGCGTCACGCCGTCGAGTTCCGTCGTGACGCGAAACGGCGCCGGGGTAAAATCGCTGATGAGCACGCGCATGGGCGTCCAGGTGCGCGCCTCGTCACTGTCCTCTTCTTTGGCAAAGGCGGCGGCCAGTTCAAAACGGTACCAGCCCACGGCGCCGTTCTGCGGCACGGTAAACTCGCCGTGATACGCCCCAAAGTCGGAGAGCTGTACCGCATCGACAGTGTGCACCACTTTGTCGGTGGGATCGAAGACCTGCAAGCTGTAGCCGGTGCGCGGCGCTGGCACAAAGCGCTCATTGTCCTGATCACGCACATAGAGCTTGTACTGCACGGTATCCCCGGCCCGATACACCCCCTGTGGCGTTGTGCCCCAGGTATGGATGTGGCCATAGGCACGCTCCAGAGACGTGCTGATATGCGAGCGCTTGGCACCATAGGCCCCGACATGAAAGTCGTACACCAGGGGTAGCAACGCCATGGCGTCGTCTTTATGCGCCTGGACCACGAGCCGCGTCTTCTCGCTCTCAGTACCCCAGTGTTGCAACAGGGGCAGGGCGGCGTCCAATGTGCTGGTCCCAGGCAGCAGGGCGAGGCCCTCGGCATTGGTGCGTGCCTCGGCCAGAATCGTAGCGGGCGCATCGAGAGGCGCTAACGGTGCGGTGCGCAGCTCGACGTGCACGTCCGCTACGGGTAAGCCTGTGGCCAGGGAAGTGACCCACACCAATGTGTTGTAATGCCCGGTCTTGACGTGCAGATGGAATGGCGTGACTTGCACATAGAACCATTGCTGCTCATCGCCCAGCGGGGGGGTGGCATGGATTTTCCCCTGCATCACCCCTGAGGCAGCTGGCAGGAGATCACGGACTTTGAGGGGCAGGCGGTAGCCCATGTCCACCTCAGTTTTGAGGGATATAGTGAGATCTTGCGGCGCCTGGTGGCCTGCAGTCGTCAACGTTTCGTAGCGCACATGCAGCGCTGTGAGATTCACCACATCGAGCGGCAGATGGGTCTCTACCTGTTGTTCCAGCACGGCGATGGGATGCCGCAGGATGAGTTCCGGGGGCTTATGCGCCGTGACCAACTGCACATCAATGGCCTCCGCCAGCTTGCGGCCAAACTCGTCTTTGATCTGCTGCGGCGCCGCTTTGAGGCGATACTTCGTGCCCCACTGCAGGTGCGGCACGTTGAGGCGATACGGCGTGCCACGACGATGCGCACGCGACAAGCGGGAGCCGCTGGCCATCTCCTCCCAGGGATCGGTGTCACTCCCGGCCTGCGTCAGGGCTGGTGTGACGCGCAAGGCGGCTTTGGACCCGGCGGGCTGCACCGGCGCCGAAAACAGCAGGGCCAGCTGTTGCGGATCGCACTCCTGCGACGCGGGACGTTTGGTCACGGGCGGCAGCGTCACCTTCTCGCCGGTGGGCATTACGCACGCTAGCCCGAGCACGCGGAGTGCTGGGAACGTTTCGATAGTGTACACGGACCGCCGTTCCACCCCTGGCTCGCGTCCCTGCGTCGAGACCACGCCTGGCTCCACCATCACGGTGGCAGTCGTGTCCAACGGCAAGTCGTTGACTGGCCGTACCAACCAGCCACGACCCTTGTGCTTGGGGGATTCCGTGGCGCTGAGGCTCACTCGTTGCTTGTTGGGCAGTTGGATGAACAGGTGTTTGGTGATCGTTGGGGCATTGACCGGCTGATCGAACAGCACCTGCAGCACAGGGGTGCCCGGTGCGACCCAGCTTTGATGCGTCACTTCCGTAATCTTAGGGCGCTGCGTCAGGAACGTGTGCGTGACCACAGCGTCAAGCGTTGCGCCGTCTTCCGCCTGGATGCCCGGCGACACCGTGATGGTATAGCGCGTGGCCCGTGCCATGGGCGTGCGCTCGCCCAGTTCGCAGGCCAGGGTGGTGGTGTTCAGCCAGCGCCAGGTGCAGGGCAGGCGCGGCACCATGGCAATGGGAATCTCCTCGGGTTGACGTTCCATCCGGCCCAGGGGTACAACGGGACGATTGAACTCAAAGACAATTTGCGGCGCCAGCGGGACGTCATCCCCGGCGGGTGTCACCCGCACCAGTGTGAGGGCATCGCGCCTGGTCTGCGCCATGCTGAGGGTGGCACAACACACGAGGAGCAGGCAGAGGCTAAGTCGTCGGATAGAACGCATGATGACCTCTTGACACGTGATGCTTTATACCTACGAGTGCGGAAACGATACGACGCGTGTCCGGCAAGGACCGCGGCTATTACACTGGTACGCCTCTGAAAAACGTCCGCAGAATTGCCCATGGCGCGGTGAGGCCAGTAGTCCCCTCCACCCGACGGATGAGACCAGCCCCTGCAAACCCCAGTCGTAGGCTTCTTGTGCCGCACCATCGCCGACGCGCCCCGATGTGCCCCCTCCGGGCCAGCGGCAGCCTAGATGTCTGTCGCATACATACACTGCCAGTCCAACACCTGCGCGGGCCTGGCCCGCTCCTACCAGAGCGCTGTGCCCGAGGGTTTCCTGGAGGAGTGGGCCAGGCCCGCGCGACACCCTTGCCTGGCACAGGACTGACGACATGGACATCTAGCTCGGTCGGCCGCCACTCAGCAGGACCGGTCCGTCCAGTCGCACCACACCGCTGGCCGCTAGGGCCTCAATCTCGGGCGCGCTGTAACCGATCTCTTGCAGCACCTCCTGGGTGTGCTGGCCGAGACCGGGTGGCTGGTGCCGGACTGAGAGCGTAAAGTTGTTGCTGGCGACCGGAGCGCCAGCGGTCTTGATGGTCGGGCCGGCCTCGGTCTGCACCTCCATCAACATGCCGCTGTTGAGCTGCGGGTCGCTGAGCAGATCAAACGGGTTGTTCAGCGGGGCGTAGGGAACCTGGACCCGCTCCAGGCGCTCGATTAGCTCGGCGGCGGTGAGGCTGGCCGCTACGGCTTCGATCCGCGGGAGGGTGCGATGGCGGTTCGCTGCCCGCTTGGCGTTGCTATCGAGATCCGGATCAGCGGCCAGGTCTTCCATGCCGAACTCCTGGCAGAAGCGCTGCCAGTGGCCATTGCTCGTGATCGCGATGAAGACCTGGCGGTCATCGGCGGTCGTGAACAGGCGGTAGACGCCCCAGCCGAGGCGCGACCCCATACCCCGCTCGGGCATGGGCACCGGCGACTCCCCGTCGAGGCTAGCCTGGGCCAGGTGCTGGGCCGTGAACCAGACGGTGCTCTCGAACAGCCCCGACTGAATGCGCTGGCCGCGTCCGGTCCGTTGGCGGTCAACCAGCGCGGCCAGTGTGGCCAGCACCCCGTAGGTGGCAGCGCCGATATCAATGACCGACGACCCCGCCCGCAGTGGCCGGCCGGCCGGTCCGGTCATGTACGCCATGCTGCCCATCATCTGAGCCAGCTCGTCCAGTAAGGGGCGGTCACCATAGGGCCCCGGCAGGAACCCCTTGATCGCACAGTAGATGATCCCTGGGTTGATGTTGGCGCCCCACTCGTAGCCGAAGCCCAGGCGCTCGAGCACCCCTGGCGAGTAGTTGTCGAGCAAGATGTCGGCCCCACGCACCAGTTTGGTGAAGATCTCACGCCCGGCCTCGCTCTTCAGGTCGACCGCCAGGCTGCGCTTGTTGCGGTTGAGGGCGTAGAAGGTGCTGCCGCGGTTCGGCATCGCCCGGGACTGGTCGCCACCCCGCGGTTCCTCGACCTTGATGACGTCAGCCCCCAGGTCGGCCAGGAGCACACCGCCCGACGGCCCAGCGACGATGTGGCTAAGTTCGAGCACGCGAAAACCAGTAAGCGGTAGGCGGCCGGTCCCGCCCGTTGCAGCTCCGTCTGTCATCTGTAATATCTTTCTCTCAGTAGTCATGAGCAGTGTCCGCCCGGTCGCTCGCTGACCGTGGCACTCGATACACGTCAGGCCGAATCGCTCGGCTCGTCGCTCCCGTCGTGCGGATTGGGGGCTTGCGGATGCTGACGCGAGAACTCCTCCAGCTCGCGCAGAACGACGTCTGAGCTGGGGCGCGCGCTGGGCAGATCGTCCTCGATCAGAGAGTTCAACGTGTTAGTGGGCTCCTGATCCGCATAGACCATCCCGCTGTCGAGGCGCTAGGCGTCGCTTTGCCGCTCCTGGTGGCCAGCCAGCGCCGCCACGCCGGACGCGCCACCCCGCCGTCCCCAGGCCCCCATCCGAGCGGCACTGGCCGGCGGGAAGCACTGGCTCACGCTGCTCGGTGGCGTGCCTCCTGCTCTGGCACGGCGCGCAGGGTGGCACGCCGGGGGCGATGGGGTCGGTGGAAAAGGCTGTATGAATTTCCTATCCTCTCGGCTTTCAATAAGAAAGCCTGATCATGGCCCTGGAGGAGCGTGATCAACTCCTCGGCCTCTGGAGCGGCGAGTGTCTCTTCCCGCTGCTGGTCCAGGAGTGCGTGGAGGCGCCGACTCTGCCTAGGGAGGTATCTACCACATACGCGCAGAGCCGAGAACTGCGGCGTCGGTCATCACGGTCACCAGGGGCACCGGGATCCCTGTCGGGTCCATCCGGACACAGGGGGAACCTGATAGGCACGTAACTGCTCCAAAAACACGCCATGGGGCACACCGGCCAAGGCCGACGCCTCGCGGGAACTTATCTGCCCGATTCGTACATGGTGAGGGCGGTTCTCCGTTGCATCGTGACGGCGGAGTCGCCTGGCGCCACGGCGAGCTGCGTGAGGGTCTGCTCTGCGACATCCGGCGGTGCGTGTCGGCATCGGCCCTCCCGAGGCATCCTGTTGATCCCTGCGGGACGCGTGAGATGACGCGGCACGGTTAGGCACGCTCCTCGCCAGGGCATCGCGACCAGGCGACTCACGGTCGACGGGTGCACGCCAAAGAGCCGGGCGGCCTCGCTCGGCTGCCGTCTTGCAGCCCGCCCTCACCATGGCCACCATTTCCTCGCGCTGCAGCGTAGGAAGTTTCGGGCGCCCTCCTCCGACGCGCCCTGGGCGCGGGCGGCGATGAGCCCCGCCTGCGTTCGCTCGCGGATCATGACCCGTTCAAACTCGGCAAAGCTCCCCATCATCTGCATCAGCATGCGTCCAGCATGCGTCGTGATGTCGATCGCTTCCGTCAGACTGCGAAAACCGGCACCAGCTGCCTCAGTCCGTTCTATAATACAGAGGAGGTCTCTGAGTGAGCGCGACAAGCAATCGAGCTTCCAGACCACGACGACATCGTCCAGACGGAGCTGGTCTAACATCTGGTGGAGAGCGGGGCGATCCCAGTGCCCCCCCGAGGCCTGTTTGGCAAAGACCCGTTCCGTCCCCGCGGCACGCAGGGCAGTTTCCTGCATCCGCGTATCTTGTTCGTCCGCTTTGGACACCCGCGCGTAGCCCAGAATCATCCCGCCCCTCGTGCACGAACCCATGGCCATTGCGGGAAATTATGCAACAGGTTTGTGCACGGCGCAAGCTACCGTTACCATATTCCACTATGGCATGAGAAGTCAAAGGCTTATCGTCATTTATGACACCCGGGGGCTACCGCCATCGTTCGGCATTGCACACCCGGGCGTTTGCGCACGTGTCCAGCGCCCTCCACTAGGCCACGACGGCGGCTATACGAGGCTTCGAGCGAGCCAAGCTCCAACTGGGATCGGTGACTTATCATTTGGTCTTCCCCGTAGGCGTCTATCTCGAGTTCACCGTCCAGGGCCTCAAGCCCCGGGATGTCAAAGGCGAGCCGCCCAGCGATGCCGACATCACCGCTGTGGTCCAGACGATCAGCCGACGCGTCATCCGCCCGCTGCGGCAGCTGGGGGATCTGAACGTTGGCACAGATGATGTGGTAGCGACGGGGCATGATCCGCTGCGTGACGACGTGCCCGAGCTGGCCCGTACCATGGCCGCCTCGGTGCAGCAGCATAGCGCCTGCGGGGAGCAAGCTGGCCAGAAAGTCCGGCGCATTGGCTCGGGGTTTGGCATTGAAGGCGAGGCGCCAACGCTGACCGGTCCCCGCTGTTCCAGCGTGCGGGGCTTTCCCTTGCACGCCAACACCGAGGTTCCCGCGCACTGGCGCGATCAATTGGAGCGTTTGGTCCGGCATACCGCCCGCGGCGTGGTGTCCCTCGAGCGCCTCACCCAAGACGCCCACGGCGATCTCGTCTACACCGTCACCCATCCGTGGTCGGATGGCATGATGGGGATGCGGCTCTCACCGAGGGAACTCCTGGAAAAGCTGGCCGCGTTTGTGCTGCTGCCGTGCAGGTATCTGGTGCGCTCTGGGGGCTGTCTGGCCCCCAGAGTCATTTGCGCGGGGCGATCATCCCGACGCCACGCCAGCAGGGTGTGGAAGACACGGCCAGCAGCCCACAGGACTTGACATCCTAGAACATGCATGTCATAACGTCAAAAATATATTACTCTATATATCTTTATGAGCATACTCTCCTGTTGTAGAGGCAGAAGAATATGACCCTGTCTCGCAAATCCCGGCTGACGATGTCCGCGTGGTGCAGACCCGCGCTCATGCTCCTCGCGCTGCTGGCCACCCTGCATGTGGGAAGCACACCCGCCGACGCGGACGACGCTGCGACGGCCTATGAGGGAGGCAAGGTCACGCCCTTCGAGTTTGAGGGCGATGTGCGTGACCTGCAGTGGCTCTACCCGCAGATCTACGCCCCACCGCGGCCGTACCGTCCCCTCCTGACTCTGCCCCCGTCGGCGAAACCCTCGTTCCCGACCGTCGAACCACACTTCTCCGCAATTCCCACTCCGCTTGCCCCCATGCCCGCCCCGATACAAAACTTTGCCGGTCTGAGTTTCTCGAGTGCCTGTACCGGTGGGCAGTGCGGTAGCGGTTGGCCGCCGGACATCAACGGAGATGTCGGGACCAATCATTACATCGTGGCCGTCAATAGCTCCTACGGCATCTATAACAAGACCGGCGCGCTGCTCGCCTCGTTCACCGAAAACCAGCTATGGAGTGCGGGGGGAGCGAACCAGTGCAACGGTCAGAGCGTCGGCGACCCGATCGTGCTGTACGATCAGCTCGCGGACCGCTGGATTCTCACCCACTTTGCCTTTGGCTTCAGCGGCGGGAATCCAGTTTCGCCCTTTTACCAGTGCATCGCGGCCTCGAAAACGAGCGATCCAGTGTCGGGCGGCTGGTGGCTCTATGCCTTGCGGATGGATCCAGGTGGTGCAGGGGCTCCTCCGGTCGGCGCACTCAATGACTATGGGAAGTTCGGCATCTGGCCCGACTGCCTCTACATGGCCGCCAACGAGTTTCAGTTTCCCGCTGAAAGCTTTATCGGCACGGCCTTCGCGTCCTTCAGCCGCAGCGATCTGTACAGCGGCGCCCCGCTGACCTGGGCACTGGGCTTTCTGGACAGCACGAATGACGCGTTCACCATGATCCCCAGCAACCTGCGTGGCAAGTTGCCGTCCCAGCTGCCGGCACCTGGCACCCCGAACTACTTCGTCTCCGAATCGGGATTTACGTTTGACTTCGTCGTGCGGAAATTCACCGCGGGGCCGAACTGCGGCGGTGGTGGCACACTCAGCGCGCCGACGAATGTCAGTCAAACAAGCTATACCTTCAATCTCACCGCTGGGGTTCCCCAGCCCGGCACGACAAACAATCTCGACGCTATCGATGACCGCCTGATGCAGAAGGTGCAATATCGCAAGGTGGGCACCGCCGAGTCCTTGTGGGTCGTGCATAATGTCAAGACTTCCTCGACCTCGACGGTCCGCCCGCAGTGGGCGCAGCTCAACGTCACGGGCGGCGTGATCAGCACTACGCCCGTCCAGCAGCAAATCTATGCGCCTGATACCACGCTCAACCGCTGGATGGGCAGCCTCGCCGTCGACCATCAGGGGAACATGGCGCTCGGCTACAGCACCTCGAACGGCACGGCACCGAACTACCCGAGCATCGCCTACGCAGGGCGGCTCGTGACCGATCCGCTGAACACCCTGCCCCAATCCGAAGTCCAACTCGTGGCTGGCGCGGGCTCACAGACCAACAATTGCGGCGGCGGCGGACCCTGTGAGCGGTGGGGCGATTATACTGCGATGAGCGTCGACCCCGTGGATGATTGTACCTTCTGGTATACGAATGAGTACTACAGCAGCGCCGCCAATGGCGCGATCGGCAACTGGCAGACGCGCGTCGGCTCGTTCAAATTTCCCTCGTGTTCATCCATATCACCCAGCGTAGTAGATCGTGACCTCAACGGAGACGGCAAGGCCGATCTGGTGTGGCACAATGCCGCGACGGGCGACGTGGTCGGCTGGCTCATGAACGGCCTGACGGTGCAAACTGGGGCCTTCATCTCGCTCGGCGTCCCCCTGGCCTGGCAGATCCAGCCGTAGCTGGCCTCGCTATCCTGCCTGACTGGCAACCGCGCCTCATCATCCAGGGCGCGGTTGCTGTGGATTCGTCTCGTGAGCCTACAGCCTGCAAAGCTCTAAAAGGTGTGTGCGTTTCAAGCTGCGCCGCCACGCCAAACATGACGCCCCTCCATCCCCAAGCCCCCCGCCGGGCAGCGTGGCACGCCGGGAGCGATGGGGTCGGTGGAAAAGACCGTTGGAATTGACTGTCCTCCCAACTGGACATCTCCCAGCAGCGTGTCTTTGCTCACTCGCTGCCCCGCCTGCGCGACCAGATAGCGCAACACGCCACAGGCTGTGGCGCTCAGCCGCACCGGCTCGCTGCCATGCCACCGGCGCTCAGCACCCACATCAAGGCGAAACCACCCGCAATGCCAGAGGCCGGTCTCTGCCATATGCTCCTCCTCCTGGTCATTCTTGGCAAACACACAGATCTGCAAGAGATCGTGAGTAGATTTTACGTAGATCTGCTCTATGGTTCATAAGTACTCGTATGGTGGATATAGCGTGATCGCAGACGGTGTCTATGACCAGAATGACGTCCCCTGTATGGTGCAGGGCGGTGGCACGGTATCGGGGAGGCGCACAGGCCTGCCGCACGCGGTTGGTGCACAAGGTCGTTGACATGTCCTCGGGCTGCCATGGCCGGCAGAGGGAGATCTTGCTGGGCACCGTCAGATTTTTTGATAGTGGCATAGTCTTCTACAAGTCTTTATTTTTACTGAAATTGATCGAAAATTCTGGGCTATGCGCTGGTAGACTGTCGGATTTCTTTACAACGCCGTTGTCTGCATCATCTGATTGATTTTCCAGGGTATTACACATTGTATGGCCTGGAGTATCCGTCCAACTGTCAGTTTTCTTTACGATTTTCTTGGATCACACCCCGCATGTGTACTCTCGAGCGTGTCTGAGACGATGGTCACGGCAGTAGTGTGTGACCACAAACGTTCATTTTTTTTGTTATCGATGATACATGTATACACAAATCTTTCCATGAGGTATTACCTATCATGCGGTCTCTGCAAGGATTTTATCCTGGGAAAAGGGTATGAATTTGTAGAAGCATTCTCCAACAGTCCACGCTCGCACGCGCCCCACGGCTTTCTCTGGCACATTCTTTGCACTGCTGTGGACGACAGCGCGTTGTGCACAGTGCACAACGACCATTCCTGGCTCATGAGGTCCAGGACGATGCTTCACAAGATGAGGTAGGAGGAGATTGCGATCTCACATTCCGCACCCCCTTTCGGAGGCAATTCATGTATTTTCCCAGAGGTATTTTTCGCACACCCAGCAAACCCCAACAGTGGTATGTTATCGTCGCATGAGAGGAGATACACGAAACACCTTCGTCCCTGGAGCATG
>SXND01000047.1 GCA_005777235.1 Pseudomonadota bacterium | reverse complement strand
GCCACACTCGAGATCAATGGTGCCGTTTTGTATGAGGGGAATGCGTGTGGCCGACGTCACCGGATTCATCTGCACCTTGAGATTGGGCAGTTTCAGCTCGGTCTTCAGGGCCTCGACAGCCTTGAGACAGATATCCATCGAGTAGCCGATGGGCTGCTGCTGATCGTCCAGATACGAAAACGGTATCGATGCATCGCGATGGCCGATCACGATGGTGCCGCTGTCCTTGATTTTGTCAAGCGTCGCACCGCTGGGTTGCGCCATGGCAGTGGACGCCATCCCGATGCTGAGACACACGCCGATGAGCGTGGTGCGTGTAAGGGTCATGCCGGTCTCCTCCTGCAAAGCCTGTCACAAGCCTGCCCGTACAGCAGGGCAGGCGAAGCACCAATGTATGCGTCAAGACTGTAACATACGCGAGAGAAGACGCACCACCAGAAAAGCGGCCGCACAACGCCGTGGTTGACACGACTCGGGGTCGCAGGGCCTTGGGAGGGTAGCGTTGGGCTCCGGCGCACTGCCGACGTCCGCAGCTCCCGCACAGGATATTTGCAGGGAAAAAACAGTATCACGCTACGCCGTATGTGATACTATCCTCAAGATGGACGCTGTTATCGTCGTACCTCTCCTCTGCGCTTTGGCCCAGGAGTGCTGTTATGCCCGTTCCCGGTGATGCCAATCGACGACCGAAAAAGATCCTTGTCGTCGAAGATGTCGCCTTCAATCAGGAGCTGCTCGTCCAACTCCTGGAAGAGGACTACGAGGTCGTCACCGCCAACGATGGTGTCACTGGACTCCAGATGGCGGAACATGAGCAGCCAGACTTGATTCTCATGGATCTCTCCCTGCCACGGCTCGACGGCTGGGAAGCGACCCGTCGTCTGAAAGCCCATGTGGTCCTGCGTACCATTCCCGTCATTGCCCTGTCGGCCCACGCCATGCGGGGGGACGAAGCCAAAGCCCTCCAGAGCGGCTGCGATGCCTATCTGAGCAAACCGCTGGATGAAGACTTGCTGTTTGCCACGTTGGCCAGATTCCTGACACCGTAGGCCGCCCTGCCCTGCCATCCCATGCTGGGCACAACCGGAGGAGGACACTCCATGGACCCATCCGTCGTCCCGTCGCCCTCGCACCCCACCGCACGCCTGGTGGGGACGGCCCCAGCCATGGAGACCTTGCGGGCGCAGATCTGCCGTCTGGCGCGCTTTGATACCGTCGGCGGTGCGCTGGTGCCCACCCTGTTGTTGCAGGGCGAAACCGGCACCGGGAAGGGTTTGGTGGCCCGTGTCACACATGACAGCGGGCCACGGGCCAGTGGCCCCTTTGTCGAAGTGAACTGCGCCGCCATTCCCGAGACCATGCTGGAAGCCGAGCTCTTTGGCTTTGAGGCGGGCGCCTTCACTGATGCCAAACGCGCCAAGACCGGCCTCTTTGAGGCAGCCTCGCGGGGCACGCTGTTTCTGGATGAAATCGATGCCCTGCCGCTCGGGCTCCAGGGCAAACTCCTCACCGCCATTGAGAGCAAGCAGATCCGCCGTCTCGGCGCTGTACAGGCGCATGCTGTGGACGTCAAACTCATCGCCGCCACCAATGCCGCGTTACAGGAAGACATCATCACCGGACGCTTTCGGGCCGACCTGTATCATCGGCTGGCCGTGCTGGTGTTGACACTGCCACCCCTACGTCAGCGCCAGGAGGATATTGTGCTGCTCGCCGAGACGTTTTTGCAGCAGTACACCACAGCGCACGGCGTGCCGCCGAAGCGCCTCAGCCCCACGGCCACCGCGTGGTTGCGGGAGTATCCCTGGCCCGGCAATGTGCGGGAATTGGGCCATGTCATGGAACGCCTCACGCTGCTGCACGTGGGGCCGGAGGTCGATGCCGCCACGCTCACCCGGCTCTCGCTCGCACTGCCCACATCCACGCCGTCCCAGGTCTCCCCGGCGGCGGCGACGGGAGACAGCGGGGCAGATGAGACCGTGCAGATGCGCCAGGCCCTGGCCCAGACCGGCGGCAATGTGGTCCGGGCCGCACGGCTGCTTGGCCTGAGTCGTGAGGCCATGCGCTATCGCATGCTGCGTGACGGCCTGACCCGCCCGGCGCCCGGCATGCCGTCAGCGCCGTCGCGCCAGGAGCCGCCACGCCGCACCTCCCGCCCGCCAGCGTCTCAGCAGCGTGAGCGCCAGCCTGACACCCTGCCGCCCTCGACTATTCTCATCGTCGATGACGAGCCCGTGAACGTCGATTACCTGGAGCAAGAGTTAGAGGATCTGGGTTATGTCACGGTCAGCGCCCGTAACGGACGTGAGGCCCTGGCCTTGGTAGCCGCCACGCCCCCAGACCTCATTTTACTGGATGTGATGATGCCCGAGATCGACGGTTTTACCGTATGTCGCCTCCTCAAGAGTGATGAAGAGACCCGGCTCATTCCCATTGTGATGCTCACGGCGCTCGACGACATCAACGACCGCATCAAAGGCATTGAGGCCGGCGCGGATGATTTCCTCAGCAAGCCTGTGCATCCCCAGGAATTGTTAGCGCGGATTCAGACCGCTCTACGGCTCAAACATACCATGGATCGTAAGCTGCGTGAGCTGCGTCGTGTGCCAGCGCGCTTTGCCCAAGTCGTGCCCGAGACCGTCAAGCATCTCATTGCTGTGCCTCCCGAGACAGCCACACTGCCCAAGCAGGGGTGACGTGCCCCGGACGATGCCGCATCACCACCACTCGCAGGCCCTGGCGACGTATCATGGTGCTGGGGGCAACCGTCATGCTATCAGGAGAGGGACAACCATGCTCTGGAGACGACTGCGGCACGCCGTTGTACGGGCCTGGGCCAGCGGCCTGCGCGTGCTGCATGCGCGGACGCTCCTGGTGCTGTTTCTGCTCCTCTGCCTGGGCGGGGGCTGCCTGCTGTGGCATCTCTCCACCACCCAGACCACCCTCATTGCCGCCATCGCCTTGCAAGATGCCACGTTCTATGCCCAGGCACTCGCTGAGGTGCGTACCCTCTATACCTCAGAGGTGGTCGAACGGGTCAGGCAGCATGGCATCAGTGTGACCGACGACTATGCCACGCAGGAGGGCGCTATTCCACTCCCGGTGACGCTGAGCATGCTCTTAGGCCAACGCCTCGGTGCCTACGAGTCCGGAGCCCAGAGCCACCTCTACAGCCCCTATCCCTTCCCGTCACGGCGTGAGGAGAGTGGTCTGCGTGATGCTTTTCGTCAGGCAGCCTGGACTGCCTTACAACGCCAACCAGCCCAACCATTCTACCGCTTCGAGGACGTGCGCGGTCAACGGGTGCTACGCTATGCCACGGCCGATATCATGCACCCCGGTTGTGTCAATTGCCACAACACCCATCCGCAGAGCCCTAAGACCGACTGGCAGGTAGGCGAAGTGCGCGGCGTCCTAGAGGTCGTGGTACCCCTCGAAGCGGCCATGGTGCAGACCCGGGCTGGCATGCGCGGCACCTTGGCGCTGCTGGTGGGCATGGCCACGCTGGGGCTGTCAGGAGTGGCGCTGGTGATGGGCACGCTACGGCGCAACGCGGCGGCCTTGGAACAACGTGCCGACCTCCTGGAGCGGGAAATTGCCGAGCGCCAGCGGGTGACAGAGGCCTTGCGGGCCAGCGAGAGCCGCTATCGCCATATCATTGACGCGGCGGCCGATGCCATTATCTCGATTGACGAACAGGGGGTGATCCAGGAGTTCAACCACGCGGCTGAGACGATGTTCGGGATGACGCACGCGGAGGTCATGGGCCACCCCTTAACCCCACTCATGCCGCCACGTTTCCGTGCTCTGCACAGCGCCGGACTGCAGCGCTATCTGGCCACCAGCCAGCGGCATCTCCCGAGCTGGCGCAACATCGAACTTCCTGGCCTCACCAAAGATGGCCGCGAATTCCCCATGGAAGTCTCCTTCTCCCTCCTCGAGGTGGGGGACCACAAAGTCCTCACCGGCGTGCTGCGGGATATTACCGCGCGCAAGCACGTGGAAGCCGCTCTGGAGCAGGCGCGCCTCTCGGCGGAAGCCGCCACGCGGGCCAAGTCGGAGTTCCTGGCCAATATGTCGCACGAATTACGTACCCCGATGAACGCCATTATCGGCTTCACCCGCCTCGTCATGCGGCGCTCGCAGGCAGTTCTGCCCCAGCGGCAGTACGAGAATCTGGAGAAAATTCTCATCAGCGCCGAGCATCTGTTAACGCTGATCAATACGGTCCTGGACCTGGCGAAAATTGAGGCAGGGCATATGGAGGTGCGTGCTGCCGACTGTGCGCTGGAGCCCTTAATCGATCTATGCCTGCGCACCGTCGAACCCCTCATCCCCAACGCGCGCCTGCGGCTGGTGAAGACGCTAGATGCCGCCGTGCCTATGGTGGTGACAGACGAAGGGAAACTCAAGCAGATTCTCATGAATCTGCTGAGCAACGCGGTGAAATTCACCCCAGAGGGCACCGTCACCGTCACCACGCAGCGGCACGCCGGGATGCTGCGTCTCGTGGTCAGCGATACGGGTATTGGCATCCCGGCAGAGGCCCTCGGGCTGATCTTTGGCGAGTTTCGTCAGGCCAACAGCAGTACGACCCGCGAATATGGCGGCACGGGCCTGGGGCTGTCGATCAGCCGTCACCTGGCGCACCTGCTCGGCGGGGAGATCACCGTGCAGAGCACTGTGGGCGTCGGCTCGACGTTTACCGTCACCCTTCCGCTGCGCACGCCTAGAGAGGCGCTTCCGCTCCCAGCTCCTACCGTGCCCCCGGGCGTGCCCCACCCGGCCCGGGTGGTGCTGGTGATTGACGACGATCCGGATGTGCTCTATCTCTTGCGGGAGAACCTTAGTGAAGCGGGCTATCACGTCATCGGGGCCGCCAACGGCGAGGAAGGCTTGCGGCAGGCCCGCGCCCTGCGTCCATTTGCCATCACGCTCGACATCCTGATGCCCTATCGCGATGGCTGGCAGGTGTTGCACGACCTCAAAGCCGACCCCACCACCCGCGACTTGCCCGTAGTGATCCTGTCGATTGTCGATAATAAGGATCTGGGGTATCGTCTCGGGGCCTTTGACTACCTACTTAAACCCTTTGACCGCGAGGCCATCCTGGCTGCCCTGGCTCGTATGCCGTCCCGCCAAGGCCGCCTCCTGGTGGTCGACGACGACCCCCACGTGGCGGTCCTGGTGCGCCAACTCCTCGAAGGCGAGCCCTACGCCATCAGCACCGCGGACGACGGCGAGGCGGCCTTGGCGGCTCTGGCCCAGCAGCGCCCGGACATCATCCTACTCGATCTCATGATGCCCCGCCTTGATGGCTTTGGTGTCCTCACCGCCTTGCAACGGGAGCCTGCCTACCGTGACATCCCCGTGCTGGTGCTTACCGCCAAAACGCTGAGCGCCGCTGAACAAGCCTTGCTCCAGGAGCGCGTGCTCACCGTCCTGGAGAAACGCGGGCTGGAACATGGGGTGCTGCTCCAGGAGCTGCGCGCGGCGTTGCAGCACTACGGAGGGCCGGCTGCGCCGCGGGCGTAGGGGCAGGTGGGCTGGAGAGGATGGGGAGCAATGTGGTCTGCACCACAGGGCAGCCGGTGCCGGTTCACACCAGTATAACGGGACTGCACCCGCATACCACCTATACACGCCGCATCCATAATGGGAGGCTAGAGGGTTAGTGCGCCCGGGTGTCGAGTGCCGTGGTCACGCTCAATGGCGTGGAGGTGGTGCGACTGAGCGACTGCAATCAGGTCGTCACGCTGATGGAAAAACCGCTCACACTCTTGCGGACCAATACGGTGGCGGCGGAGTTACGCAGCCAGCGACGCCCTCTCGTGGGGGATGGAGTGACCTGTAAGCGATGGGATGGAAGAATCGCCGCATGCACCCCTATGCCATCCTCGGAAGAGCCGCGAGCACGCCAGCTACGAAGACTCCGGCAGTATCCTGGGAGCATCACGGATGTCTTCGTTAATGGGCGTCCGCCCAGGGCAGTTGTTGCAGCAACAGGGGTGAGAAGGAAACCGCCTAGAGAGGTGGACGACGTCCGGCGTTCTCGCCCCAGGCTCCTACCCATCACTCGTCAAACGGGCTACACTTTCTAGACAGACGTTTTGTTGCGTACTCTAGGAGCGACAAAGGAGTGACTATGACATTTGATCTTGTTCCGCGAGCATTATTGCTTAGCTTGGGCCTATTACTGTATGTCACCCCAGGATGGGCGCACCACAAAGACTGGCATCATATTCCCCCCGGGCACGCCAAGAACTACCATGATGGTGGTGATCACAAACATCACAAACATCACAAACAGCACAAACATCACAAACAGCATCGACATGGGCATTATAAACACGAGCATGGTCACCACGACTGGCCCCACTCCCATGATGACGTCCCACGTCCGCGCCGTTCCGACGGGGGTATCTATATCGAGCTCCCGAAACCACCACGGATCATCATCACGCCGCGCTAGCTGCGGTTGATGCCACACTTGTCAGGGTGAGAAGTACATGACTACTCCGCCTCGTTTACAGGGCGTTGCGACACGAGGTCGCACGGTTCATTGTCTGGCAAGTTGTCCCGACCAGACCTGTTGTTCCATCAACAGTATCCTACGTGGTACGGCAACCAGGTAACGCGCTGTCCAGTGCCCACGGACAAAGCACCCACAGTTACCCGACTGAGGGGGGCCGCACCCCGGGAGTCGCGGGACGCCCTGGGGGTGCGAGCAGGACGCAGAACCGTGAAGCCTCACCACCCAGCGGCGGTGTGCGGGGAGACCGCAGACGGCGTCAACGTGGTCCTGTCCTCGGGGAACGGCCGGAGACAGCCCGTGCCCCTCCACGCCCGGGCAGGGGAAGGACCACGCCCAGCCTGCTTGGCGGACACGTGCGGGAGCCAGCGGGGGTTGTAACAGTTTTCTAGAAATCTCTCTCAATAGGATCTATACGCTCCAATATGGAGAGCTTTGTAGCCATAGGAGCCGCCGCCGCAGCGCTTGGCGTGTCCATGACCCCGCTGCGCCGTTGGGAAGCTGAAGGCCGACTGGCGGCGGCACATACGCCCGGTGGACACCGACGTTCTGATGGGACCACACTGCGTCCGGAGAGGTGCCGCGCCGAGGAGAACGCCCGTCGCAAGACCGTGGCCTATGCGCGGGTTGCCCGCCATGCCCACAAAGACGACCTGGAACGACACCAGCAGGTGCTGGCACGGTATTGTGCCCCGCAAGGCTGGACGTTTGCTCTTGTCGCCGCGCTCGGATCGGGTAGGAACTCTCCTCCAAAAGGACTGCGGCGCGTGTTGTCGGCGGTGCTTGCCGGAGACATGGGCCGCTTGGTCATTCCCCAGCAAGACCGCTTGCGGCGTTTTGGCGCAGAGCTGGTGTGGGCGATGTGCGAGGCCACACAGGTGGAAGTCGTGCTCCTCAATCAGGGTGAGGAGACGACCTGTGC
>SXND01000046.1 GCA_005777235.1 Pseudomonadota bacterium | reverse complement strand
GTTGATGTTGGCGGGGATAATGGCCCGTCCACGGGCAATTTCGTCACGCACCATCTCGGGGGTGACGCCTTCACGGATGGCGACAAACTCCATCTCGGGGGTGATGTCGCCACGGCGCGCATAGTGCATTTGCGTCACACGTCGTCCAGCCAGGGCACGTAGCGGGCGGCGCGGCGAGGGAAAGCGAATCGCCGCCAGCATGGGGTCGGCCTCACGCTGCTTACGATAGTCAGACGACGGTGCCGGCAGGGCTTCGACATCGTTGCGCTCGCGAATCCAGCGCAGGCGCTGCGGGGGCAGGCCCTGGCCCAGATCAGGCGTAAACGTCGGGTCGGTGTAGGGGCCACTGGTATCGTAGAGCCGTAGCGAGGGATTGATCTCGCGCTCGCCAGACGGGGTGCGGGTGGGGGTGAGATCCACTGCGCGCATGGGCACGCGCACTGTGGGGGTGCTGCCCTCAACGTATACTTTGCGGGCGTTAAAGCGGGAGAGATCGTCGCTAGACGCCTGCGTAGTGGCACCGGCGGTGCCGTTGGTTGTCGTGGTTGGCATGCGGGACTCCTTGTCAGTCACTGGCCAAAAAAATGCCACTGGAAGAAATCCCAGCGGCATGAGAACACATACTCTTTCCTCCCTACGCTGGTATTACCCAGGTCAGGTTCATCCGGTCGGCGACACGGTAGTCGCCCTCTCAGCCCGGTTGCCCGAGCTCCCGTGTGGCAAATCATGGCAGAGAGTGTAGCTGCTTCGACAAGAAAGTGCAACGCTGTGTCCACCCACGCCGGCACCCTCTCGCGCTCCAGACAGCAACATCCAGGGGTGTGACGGAGCTCTCTTTACGCAGCATGTCTACGCATCAAGGCGTGGCAAAAATTGACTTCGTGGTAGGACGCTATATCTTGACGGTCTATTGTCATGGCGTGCACAGCGTGTATATCCACAGTACCGGGCAGCTCGATCTCACGCCATATCTGATGCACGTCGTCCAGATACGTTACCTCTATAACATCGTAAAGCGAGCGGCTGGCCGAGCAGGAAGCCCCTATCTAGATGTCCATGTCGTAAGTCCTGTGCCAGGCAAGGGTGTCGCGCGGGCCTGGCCCACTCCTCCAGGAAACCCTCGGGCACCGCGCTCTGGTAGGAGCGGGCCAGGCCCGCGCAGGTGTTGGACTGGCAGTGTATGTATGAAACAGACATCTAGTTCCGGGATGTGGTGATCACTGGCCACTTTCTGAAGTTCCCCAATGACTGATCGTCCTTTCTCCGTTGGGATAGTGAGCTTAGCGTTGATTTGCGCCCCATTCCTTTTACCCTCTCCATGGATATCATATCCCAGGAAGCGTATGGGTTTGCTCCAGTGTGTGATGCTCGTCTTCTCCACGCTGAGCTGTAATCCCATAGAGGCGAGGTAAATGTGCGAAGCAGCGACAGCATCTTGCCGTCTGCAATACGACGGGCTACGGCTTGCAGGAGCTCCCGGTGTGGGATGTTATCGAAGCAACCAACGATGTCGCCCTCAATCACCCATGAGACACGCGGATACATGCGAGCCACATCACATAGCGCCGTATGCGGGCTATGTCCCTGTCGGAACCCATGCGAACTTGGGAGGAAGTCTGCCGCAAAGATCGGCTCCAGGAGCATACGAAGCGCCTGTTGGACCAACCGATCTTCCATCGTAGGGATGCCTCATGGCCGCTGCGTGCCGTTGCTCTTGGGAATGACTACGCCTCCGCTACCCCTGATGAAGCACGGGCGACCTGTTCGCCTGTCCGTGTCGGGAAGCTTCATCAGGTTCCAGTGTTGCTCGCACAGTACGTTCTCCGTCAGCGGTAGGTGCCCTTCCGTAGCCTTACTCCTGGCGAGCCAGGCCGGGAAGCGTAGCCTCACGGATGCGTGGTCCGTGAGGCTCCCGTGCAGGCTTACAGTGCCTAAGCCTACGGGGCAAGGATGCGGGAACCCCATACCTTGCTTTGCTTCCACCGCCCCATTAGTCATCTGTTTATCGGTCTGACAGAGCCGCGTTAGACGGGCATGACCCCGCATCGCTCACTCCCGCCGCCAGGCGGTTTCATGGTTATCTGGGTACTCGGGTTTGCCAATAACCGGTTCACCCTAGCTGACTTCCGCGACGTTGGCCTCTTGGGCGTATGCCTCGCCCTCACTACTCGCCTGTGTCCCCTCCAAGCTTTTCCCATGCCCATATAGCGCAACAGTTCACTAGATTTCTGGAGGGTAAGGACAGGAGGTCCATGCACCGCCTGATACGTTGTCAACGTATATTACTTTAATGTCTCTAGACACGTCCACACCCGGCCCCCTGGGCTTCCAGCACCATCCGGGTCGGGTGCAGGGGCGGCCACCGCTCCACGCGCATCGCCATCCCGTTGGCCTGGTTGGGGACAGCCCAGCGCTCCTCCGCGGGGCGCTGGGCCATGTCCACTGGGGCTGTGGCCACCTCCATCCAGACACCACATGGCACGGCAACCCTAGGCACTCCTGTCCGCCCGACCTGGCCCCTCCGGGCTCGAGGGCACCACACCAGTGTCGTCGTGTCCTCAGCGGCCATACGGCGGGCGTCAACGCGCTGTGCTGGCGTGCTGATGGGCAGCAACTGGCCAGCAGGTGGGCCGACGGCATGGTGCGGCTGTGGGCGTGAGTAGCGGGCAGCTCGTCGCCTCCTACAGGGCTCGACAGGGATAGTCAAGTCGCTCGCCTGGTCGCCCGACGGCCAGCGCCTGGTCAGTGCGTCAATGGACGGCACCATGCTCCTGTGGGACACCGCCTCGGGCCGCTGCCTGGTGACGCTGTACCAATTTACCGGCGGCGGCTGGCTGACGCTGACGCCGGAGGGGCGCTACACTGGCGAGGAACTTGGCAAACGTCAGGTAACCCTGGCGCACGGCTGGGCGCGGTATCCCGTTGCCATGTTCCCGCTGTTTGACGACCCGGAGGCCGTGCGCACCGCCCTGGCGTCGCTACGTCTGCGCCGACGGCGGCCACGGTAGGCGTAGCCATGACGCCGCTACTCTTGGCAAGGCGTCATCACCGTCGGTGGCAAAGCCCATGCGCATCACCTATACTCTCACGAGGCACGCGGATGCCAACGGGGCATCGCCAGAAGGGCAAGCCTATCCCAGGGATGACCAGCTTCCGTGTGTCACGAGAAGCCTCATTGTTGACTATTGGCGCTGACGCCGTGCCTGAGGAGGCACAGCATGAGCATGCGATTCGTAGTCGCCAGCTGGTTGGTCGCCGCCGCACTCCCGCTCTGGGCTATCGCTGCCGAGGATCATCACATCACGGTACAATCAGAAAACCTGACATGGTCGGCCCCGGCCGCCTACGCGCAGGGGGCGCAAGTGGCGGTCGTCAAAGGCGATCCCACCAAAGAAGGACTGTACATCGTGCGCTTGAAGGTTCCCGCCGGCTTCAAGATCGCCGCCCACTCGCATCCCAATGACGAGAACGTCACCGTGCTCTCGGGGAGCTTCAACATTGGCACTGGGGACAAGCTCGACGAGCAGAAGGGGACGCAGATCAAGTCTGGGGGGTATTCGTACGTCGCCAAAGGCATGATACATTACGCCTGGTTTACCGAGGACACCGTGCTGCAGCTGCACGGGATGGATCCCCAGGGCATCACCTATGTGAACCCGACGGATGATCCGCGCAAGAAATAGGGTGGATCGCGCCGCCCTGCGACTCACCGCCGTGGGGCGGCTGCCGTGGCTGGTGCCGCAGGCAGCTTTGACCCGAGCCCTCTCCCGCAATATCTCTGCAAAGGCGTGTCATATGTGGCGTATCCTCGCTCCTGCCGGCGCAGCCCTCCAGGGGCTGCGTGCCCTGGGCTGCCTCCTCTTGCTGCTCCTGTCAGGCGGTACGGCGCTGGCGCAGAGCAGCAGTGTGGGGGATGACGTCATCTCCTTGGCGCCGCAGACTATCCAGGCAGGCACCGCGGGCGCACTGCACGTGCGCGTGCACTTTCCCCTCGGCTATCACCTGAACCCCCGGGCGCCGCTGCTCTACACCGTGCAGAGCCGCGGCGCGGGCCTCACGATAGCAGAGGCCGACCGCTCCGGCGAGACCATTGCCCCACCTCTACCGCTGGTCATCCCCTTCCAGACTGCCGCAGGGACGCATCAGGGCACGCTGCACCTGGCGGTGACCTTCTACTACTGCCGTGAGGACAATACCGGCGTGTGCGTGATCCAGGACGTCCGCTGGCAGGTGCCGGTGCACGTACGTCCCGAGGCCAGCAATCGTGCAGTGGTGGTGTCGTACGCGGCGGAAGTGCCGGCAGTGGGGCAGTAGTGGGTGGTGGGGGTGGGTGGTTGCACGAGCGATAGTCTTTGCAAGCAATCGCCTGAGAACATTAACGCGGAGCGCTGCCGGGCGCCTTGGGTATAGGTATGAGGATGGCCGAGATGGACGCTACCAGGAGACCATGCAGGCGGTCGGGCTGCAACCCGATGGCGGGCGCTGGCCTATGGAGAGCCTGGGAGGGTTGCCTCATGGCACTTCTCGTCCTTAGCCTCAGCGGCTGCGCCGGACGCCACACGGGGTTGGCTGGGGACAGCGGGCCGGTGCGCTGGCAGGTGACTGACGTGCGCTTTGTCGAACGCGTTATCGAGGGCACGCCACGCGACCTCTATACCTTTACCCTCGTGCTGGACGAAACCCAGGGACAGGATGTGACCTTTACCCAGGTGGTCTCCGTGCTCACCCATCCCTATCTGCCCACTACCCCGCAAGAAGTCGCCGTGCAGTGGCAATTGCGGCCACGCGGCACGCTGCGGCAGCCCTTCTTTTTCCCCTGGTGCAGCACTGCTGCCTGTAAACACGCCGCGGCTCTGGCACCCTTGAAATACACCATGGCCCTGCTGGGCACCGATGCGCGGGGGCGTCCGGTGCGCGTCACGATTCGTACCACCCTGCCGGAGACCCGCACGGTGGCGTCACCCGCCACGCCGGCGCCACCGGCCACGCCGTCAGGCCCAGTAGCCTTTGACACGGTGCAGGGGCATATCCTGGTGCGCGCCCTGCTCAACCAGCAGGAGCACGTGACGCTGGTGCTCGATACTGGGGCCAGCGCCACCTCGCTCACCCCGGATGTGGCGCGCAAACTCGGCCTGAGCCCAACGGCGCAGACGCCGACTCGTACCACGGCGGTGGTCGGGGGCCAGCGCCTGGAAGTGCCGGTGGTGACGCTGGCCAGTCTCACCGTCGGGGCGATGCGGCGCGACAACCTCGCCATCGGGATCCTGGCGTCGTTCCCCAACGCGCCGCTCATTGATGGCATCCTGGGGGCGGATTTTTTACAGCCCTTCACCATGACTTTTGACTATGCCAGGAGCCAGTTGTGGTTATTGCCCGCTGGCAGCCAACCACAGGCTGCCGCGGCGAGCCCTGTGCCACTGCGCCTGGTCAACCATCTCCTGCTGGTGCCGGTACGGTTCAATCAGCAGGACACCGTGTGGCTGCTGCTCGATACCGGCGCCTCGCGGACCATCATCACGCCCGCCACGGCCCAGAAGCTCGGACTACAGCCTGCCGCCAACGTATCCAAACAGGTCATGCAGCGTGGGGATGGAGCACTGCATGAGGTGCCGCTTGTGCAATGCCCGACCTTCCAGCTCGGCGAGACGGTGGTGGAGAGCGTGCTGGTCGGCATTGCCGAGGTGCTGCCGCAGGCGCCTGTGGTCGGCGGGCT
This sequence comes from Pseudomonadota bacterium, assembly GCA_005777235.1. Taxonomy (GTDB): domain Bacteria; phylum Tectomicrobia; class Entotheonellia; order Entotheonellales; family Entotheonellaceae; genus SXND01. The sequence goes on along the minus strand of SXND01000046.1, from coordinate 35,813 downwards.
ACTGGGCATGGACGTCCTGGCCCGCTTTACGGTGACGCTGGACCGCCAGACGCCCCAGCTCTGGCTGGCGCCGCCGTCTGCCCGCACGCCCTGATGGCGCTTGCCTGCGGCATTGACTGCGGGGCGGGTTGTATGGTATACTCCGAGCACTACTGGCATGCCTCGCGGATCGGCCTGGGGGCGATCAATGACAACAAAGAGCTGCTCAAGGGTGACCTGATCCCGAAAACATGGAAAGAGCTCACCCACCCGAAGTACAAAGACAAGTTGGTGCAGGGGCATATTAAAGCCAGCGGCACCTCGGCGATTGTCGATTTCTTCCTCGTCAAGCTGTACGGCTGGGAATATTTTGAGGCCCTGCGCAAGAACAATATCTTGACGCACCAGTCCTGCGACCAGGCCAATCTGCTGGCCAGTGGCGAGCGCCTGGTGAGCCTGTGCGACCACCAGAGCACGGCCCCGGCCCAGTCCCAGGGTCTGCCGCTGGAGACGGTGTTCCCCGAGGATGGCGTGTTTGTACAGATCGGGCCCATCGCACTCCTGGCCAAGGCGCCGCATCCCAACGCCGGGAAATTGTTTATTGATTGGCTGACCTCCCCGGCTGGGCAGACCATGCATGTGACCGGCGGCATTTTGTCGCCGCTGGAGAGCCCGGACGTCAAGTACCCGCCGGGCTTCCCGGACGTGAAAGCATTGAAACTGATGATCCCTGATCCCAAAGACGTGGGGGAATGGTTGCCAGCAGCGCGCGAGAAGTTTTCTGAGCTGTTTGGCGGTCAGGGGATCGCCTCAGCAAGAGCCCTGGGCTCCTCCCCCGGGGCCCTGAGACATTATCGGGGATAGGGGACGTGCCGGTATCGCAGCTCCCCTCGGGTACATCGCTACCGTCTTGGACTTCCCCCCGCTGCGCGAGGGATTTTTGAGAACTCTTTTTTTAGGAGAGTAGTTATGCCGACTCTACACCTCACACCATGCACCAGGCGTGTGGTAGGGACAGCCCTGGCCTGGGTGGCCGTCGCAGGGATGGCCGGCGCTCAACCGCGTAGTGACCTGGCGGACCTGCAGGTAGAGGTGTCGCCGACCACGGGGCGCGCCATCTTGATCAGCCCCAAAGACACCCCAGGCGCCAGCGCCGCGTTGCGCGCCATTGCAGATAGCACCCCACTGGGGATTCTGCGGCAGTATGGCGCGCTGTTCGGTGTCACCGATGCCGCGCAAGAACTCCAGGCCAGGCCCACTGTGACGGACGACATCGGCCATCAGCACACCACCTACGAGCAGGTGTTTAAGCAGGTGCCGGTCTTCGGGGGGATGATCAAAGTCCATCACGATCACCAGGGTCGCTTCAGCGCGGCCAATGGCTTCTTCCACGACATCCCAGCCGACTTCGAAACGCGCCCAACACTCGATGCCGCGGCGGCTACACAGATTGCGACCAAGGCGCTGGCCACGGCCTCGCCCCGCGTTGAGCAGACCCAGTTGGTCATCGTCGATCCAGGGTGGTATGGCGACCCCGCCATTGGGCCACACCTGGCCTATTACCTCGTACTCAGCGCCCCCAGTACCGGGGGCCGCGACGGCTTCTTCATCGATGCCCATACCGGGGCCATCCTAGATCGCTGGGATATGGTCCACAAGGCACTCAACCGGCGCATCAACAACGCCAATGTGACTCCCGCGTTGTTCGGAGTCCCGGCGCGCTGGGAAGGCGCCGGGCCTACCGGCATTCCGGACGTGGATAAGGCCTATGACTACGCCGGGGATGTCTACGGCTATTACGCGCGTGGTTTCGGGCGGGATGGCGTCAATGCCGCGGGTGGAGCACTGGCGATTACCGTGCACTCCACGGTCCGCCAGGATGGCTTCTGGACGGGCCCGCCGCTCAACCGCGTGGTGTTCTTTCCGAATCTGGTGACCGATGACTTCATGGGCCATGAGCTGACGCATGGGGTCACGCAGTTTAGCGCTGGCCTCATCTACCAAAACCAAGCAGGGCAACTGAATGAATCGTTTTCCGATGTCTTCGGCGAACTTATCGATTTATTCAACGGCAATGCGGCCTTTGCCGGCCCTCCAGGGGGGCCGCCTAACTGGCCGGTGCCGGCGAACTATGTTGGACCAGGCAACGATGTCGGCAACCAGTTACGCACGGCGTGCTCTCCGGCCGCCGGGTTCCCTGATGGCCGACGCTGGTTGATCTTTGAGGACACCCCCGCTGGTCACGCGCGCGATATGTGGTTCCCGTCGTGCCGCAATCATCCGGAGAAGGTCACCAGCCCGCAGTACGTGTGCGGTATCCCGCAGGATAACGGTGGGGTGCACAGCGGCAGTAGCGTGCCGAACCATGCCTTCGCCATCATGACGGACGGGAAGAATTTTAACGAGCAAAATGTCGCCGGCATTGGCCCCATCAAAGCCGGGGCGGTGTGGTATCGGGCGCTCACCACCTGTCTGACGCCGACCTCGGATTTCCAGATGGCGTTTGCCTGTTTCAACCTGGCGGCCACCCAGTTGATCAACAGCACCCCCAGAGATCCGCGCACCGGCTTACCGCTGGCAGGGCCAGGCAACATTTTTACCGCGGCCGATGCGGCGGAAGTCAACAAAGCTTTGCTGGCCGTTGAGATGAACGTTGCCGTGCCGTGCGGTCCCGCAGCACGCAACTACATCTACCTGGTAGATACTACGGGGAGCGCCGCAGGGGTCAATGCCTTCTACAATGGGATTATTAACTTTCTCACGCCACGCCTGGATGCCATTCCGGGGCCAGATCGCTTCGCCATCGCCCGGCTGGACGATTACCCGTGTGCGCCCCACGGTGCCGCTGGGGATGTGCCGTATCAACTCATCACGCCGTTTGTGAGCGCAGCACAAATTCCAGGTTTCCTGCCGGTGGTGGGGCCACGTCAGGGCGGGGATACACCAGAGAGCCAGATTGACGCCATCGTCACGTCCCTGACCGGGCAGGCCCTGGTACCCGCTGTGGGCGGCTGCGGCGTTGGCGTGCCCGCCGGGCAAGGGGCAAATGGCGCTGGCGCGGTGGTTGGTCCGACTGCCGTGATCCTCTTCACCACGCCGCGGGTGTTCCACCTACCGGGGCCGGGTAAACCGCATGTCCACGGGGTGGCGGATGTGGTGGGAGCCTTGGTCAACGTGGTCTCAGGAGGCTCTGCACCCGCGGGGTTTCCGCCAGGGGCCACTGGCGGGTATGCCGCGGGCGGGTTTGGAGCAGGAGCGCTCTCCGCGCTCATCGACATCTCGTTTGATAATGGCCCCTCTCCCACCCCTGGGGCGGGTGAGACGGATTTTGCTACGCTCTTGAGCGCCGTGCAGGGCGCCGGGGGGGTCGGGCTCAGCATGCAAGGGACCACCGGCGATGAAGTGTGCCTGGCGCAACGGACCTGCGCCTTCCTGGGGGGCGACACGGCCTGTCTGGAGGCCGGTGACGTCGACACGGATGGGGATGGAGTGGCTGACACCTGTGACAACTGTCTCAACGTGGCGAATACCGATCAGCGTGATACCGACGGGGACGGGTTTGGCAACGCCTGTGATCCTGATCTGAACAATGATGGCACGGTAAATTTCCTCGATCTTGGGCTGTTGCGCCGCGCCATGAATACGACAGACTCCCATGCGGATCTCGACGGCGACGGGGTCGTGACGCTGGATGACCTGGCCATTATGCGGTCGTTCTTTTATCGTGCGCCTGGCCCGAGTGGCCTGGTGCCGTAGAGGGGTGGCTTGGGGGAGATGCGGGTTGCGTAGCCCGGTCTCCCCTGGTCATCCATGGGATGTTCTCCCTCACTTACAGAGGACATGTTATGACGAAGCACTCATTCTTACGTCCATACTGCTGGGTCGGTGTTGCACTCCTCGTCTTGGTCTTGCGCACTCCGGCCCAGGCACTCAGCCTGCTGTCCCTGGATCCCGCGTTCCAGGAGGTTGGTCTTGGCAGCCAGGTGACGGTGGATCTGCGCATGCAGTTTGACGAAGCGACGGTGGGAGGCGGTCTCGACCTATTCTACGACCCCACCCAACTGGATTTTGTCTCCTTTCAATTCCACCCCGGTCTCGGTGATGACCCCGGCCTCCAGAGGCAACCTGATGATCTGCTCGGAGAACTCCGCGGTCTGGGTTTTGGCAACTTCTCTGGCCTTACGGGAGCCTTGCTCGTGGGAACCTTCACGTTCAACACACTAGACCTCGGTATCACTCTCCTGAGCATGGCCGTCAATGCCGGTGGGCTGGGACAGCCCGGGCCATTTGTCTCGGCAGAGACTTTCGAGGAGCAAGAGGTGACGTTGCAAGGTGCCGCGATCAGTATTGTCACTCCCGAACCGCGTACCTTACACTTGATGCTGTTGGCCGGGCTCACCCTGTGCGCCTACCGGTGGCGACAGAGACGCGCCGCACGTATCTAGCGCTTCGAGCCTCTCCCCATAGTGCCTCAACTCAGCTGTCCGGCGAGGTTTTCCTGGGAGCGCGGGCGCCTCGCACGCGCTCCCAGGAAAACCTGGTCCGTGTCTTGCCCTGACTGGATAACGCCATGAGCCTGTATCTCCCCACAACGGGAGGCGATACAGTCTCACAACGACGCACGAGAGGAGCCCCAATGGCCGTACGAGCCCAGGCACGCTTCCTTCCAGGGCTGGGCCTGCGCCTCAGCCTGCGCCCGTCGCCCCAGGGACTCCTGTGGAGCGGGCTGACCCTGGTGTTGGTGGTGCTGGTGCTCCTGCCGGTGTACCACCTGGTGCGCGAAAGTTTTTACACCTCTGCCGGCTTCTCCCTCGCCAACTACGCCCAGATTACCCAATGAAAGCGTTTTCACGAAGCCCTCCTCAACTCCCTACTGTTGAGCAGCATCTGCGCCGTGCTCGGCATGGCACTGGGCACACCACTGGCCTGGCTGGTGAGCCGTACCAACATGCCATGGCGCTGGCTGATTCGCTTCTGCGTGTTTGGGGCCTTTGTAGCGCCAGGGTTTGTCAATGCCTTGTCCTGGACCTTGCTGGCTGGGCCAAATGCCGGGCTGCTCAATAAGTGGTGGATGGCCCTCACCGGTGCCAACAGCGGCCTACTGAACATTTTTTCCATGTCTGGCCTGGTACTGGTGTCGCTCGCCACCATTTATCCGCTGGCGTTTCTGTTCATGTACAACGCCTTCGAGATGATGGACAGCGAGATGGAAGAAGCGGCGCGCACGCTGGGGGCGAGCACCTGGCGCATTGTGCGCACCGTGACCCTACCCCTGGCCCTGCCGGCGTTGATTGTCGGGTTTCTCATGATGTTTTTAGAGACCCTCATCCTGTACGGTGCCCCGGCGTTCATCGGGGTGCCAGCACGCATCTACCGGAAGCGCGCCGTAGAGCCCCTGGCTTTAGCCATGGGGATATAAGGCGCGTTGCCCGTGAGGGCACCAGGGTTGTATCCTACTATATGTAATGGTCGGATAACGGTATAGGAAAGAAACTTTCAACCAGCATGACCCTTACCGAGGAAGTCAAGCGTTTACTGCTGGCGCTTGCCGAGAAGTCTGGCATTAGTATGTCTGCCAGGCTCGAAACAATGATCCGCGACCAAGACAAACGAGAAGGTGTCAAGTAGTCATGCGGAAGACGTTCTCGTACAAACTGTATCGCAGTAAGCGCAACAAGCGATTGCATCGACAGATAGGCGGCGGCGGTGCAATACATAACCACTGCATTGCGCTGCACCGCAGATACTATCGCTTGTACAAGAAGTCGCTGTCGCTTTATGCCCTTCAAGCTCACCTCGCCAAGTCGAAGAAGTTGCCCAAGTACGCCTGGTGGAAACAACTTGGCGCGCAAGCCATCCAGAATATTGCTGCACGTATTGACCAAGGCTATCAGGCATTTTTTGCCAACGTCAAGGCGCGCAAAGCCGGAAAGATCTCGCGCCGCGTGGGACCACCATCCTTTCGTAAGGTCCGTAATGCTAAGTCCTTTACGTTGTCGCAGACGGGCTGGAAGCTGCTCGACGGGAACCGCCTGAAGATTGGTTCCACGATCTATAAGTACGCCAAGTCTCGCGAGATCGACGGCACCATCAAAACGGTGACCATCAAGCGTGACCCTCTTGGGGACCTGTACGTGTACTTCTCGTGTATCCTTGATGACCAACCACCCATTGACCGAGTCATGACAGGTAAAAGCGCGGGCTTTGACTTTGGGTTGACCACGTACCTGACAGGGAGTGATCGCAACGAATATCACGCACCTCAGCCGCTCAAACATCATTTGAAGGCGCTCGCCAAGGCAAACCGTCAGCTTGCCAGCAAGAAGAGAGGATCCCACAATCTCAAGCAAGCCCTGAGGAACCTTGCCCGTGTCCATAAGCGCGTGGCGAATCAACGACAGGCTTTCCACTGGGAGTTGGCGTACACACTCTGCGCCCAGTATGACTGTATTGCCCTGGAGACGCTGCATCTGTCTGGCATGAAAGCGCTGTGGGGACGCAAGGTCTCTGACCTGGGCTTTGCGACGTTTGTTGGGAGGTTGCACTATGTCGCCAGCAAGACAGGCACGGTTGTTCAGCACATCGGCACGTGGTTCCCGTCAACGAAACTGTGCTCGGCATGCGGATGCATACATCAGGCGATCACACTGCGAGATCGCGTATGGACATGCCCTGATTGTGGGATAACCCATCAGCGCGACCACAACGCCGCAGTCAATATTTTCCGAGAAGGGGCATCTTCTCATGGGGGACATCTTGTCAGTCAGGCTTCGGCCTGCATGGATGGTTGATCCCAGAATCCCCTGGCTTGAGCCATGGGGAGTATGTCAAAGTAGCGGACCGATCATCTTGTACGGCACGCTGTGGATTCTGCTCCTGGCCTATCTCACCAAGCACATGCCGTTTGCCTTTATGAGCGCCAAATCGGCCCTGTCGAGCGTGCATCTGGAGTTGGAGAGCGCCGCCAGCATTCTCGGAGCCTCGCGGCTACGGGTGCTGCGGGACATCACCGCGCCGCTGATCAAGCACGGGCTTTTAGCGGGCTGGATTCTGGTCTTTATCCCGTCGTTGAAAGAGCTCAGTGCCTCGGTATTGCTGTACAACTCGAAGACCACGGTGATCCCGACGGCGATCATGGACGCCTATCTCCTCCCGCAGTGGGAGGCGGTGGCAGCGCTGTCCGTGCTGTTGCTGGTGATCAACGCGGTGGTGGTCGTGGTGGGGTATCGCTGTCTGGGTGGGAGCATGTTCGGCCAGAGTGAGTAGGCAGAGCTTGGTAGGCACCCTGGGGAGTGGTCACATGCCCTGGCTACCCGGTAGGATTCCTCACGGCGTATCACGTCCGACACGGAGTCTATGTCGCGGCGCATTTGGGGCAACGCCGTGGCTGGCAGGCCCGGCAGTAGTTTTTGCTGCACGAGGTGCAGGGTGCATGCCCCTCGGGACTCACCAGGTGCAAGGCGTCGTCGCAGACCACCCGCAGCGTGTCGGCGCTATAGCTCCAGGCACACGGCGGCGGTTCGAGGCGGCGCACCACGGGATGCCAATCCAAGGTCACACGGCGTTCGCCTTTGCGACGTTTGATGAGCAGTTCGAAGCGCTGTACTGGGGTGGTTAAGAGGAGCGTTTGTTCGAGATCCACCGTGACGCGCAGGGCATACTTCTGCCGCAGGTCCGCCACTTTGGCCTGATACTCGCGTGCGGCAGCGTCGAGGCGCAGGCGTTCGCGGGCCGAGTCCGTGTGCTGCCGGTGCAAGCGCTGCCAGGCTTCCTGGCGCAGCCCGGTGTAATAGTCGTGCACCCGCGACAGGTCGCGCTCGAGGCGGCGTTGCATGCCGGAGAGAAAGAGGTGCACATGGGTGCGCACCCGAGCGGGCAGGGCCCGCGTCACCGCGGTCTGTAACTGGAGGGCGGGCCAGTCTGGCGGGAGCGCGGTGCCTGGTGGCAGATGGCCCGGTGTGGGACGTGCCGGGTCCAGCGCCGCCTGCACCAGGGCCTCCACGTGGGGATCCAGCGCGCTCCCGCTGGCCAGATTGAGCCCAAAGGGGATGAGGCCCGTACGCTGCTCGTCGGCAATCGCCGTGTAGCGAAAGATCAACACCAGGCAACGCGTCCAGGCTGGCGTCACCTGCGTCAGGCGATAGATGGCATTCTGCAGCACCAGAGCGTGTTCCAGAAGGCGTTCTGGGTTGGAGGGGGTCGGGGCAATGACGTGGAGCACCGCCTGCAGACAGCGTCCACGCTCCCCCAACAGCGCGCCGAAACGTTCCAGCCAGTCGGATTCCAGACTGACACGTTGGGCCTCCGGCGGCAGGTCGGCCGCAAAGCCCAGACGCACCAGCTCTGGCGCGTGCAGGGTCTGCTGCAACGTCTCCGGCAGCATGGCCTCTAGCCCCGTCGGGGCCAGAGGCTCAATCAGGGCGCCTTCGTGTGCCAGCAGGCTGGCGGCAAAATCGCGGTAACGGCTAGCAGAGTCGGTACTCATCCGGCGACAAACTCCTCCCCAAACAGGTGGTCATCCAAGGCTTTCACGGCGTCATACTGGCCTTTGGCGGCAGCCAACTGCTCGCCCAAGGCCGCAAAGGCCGCGGCGCGTTCGGCGGCAGTCGTTTCTACCCAGGCCGTAAAAATCAACTCGCTAAAATCGTGCTCCTCGCTCATCTCGCCGAGAATGGCATCAATCTCGCCGACTACCAGCTCGAACATGTTGATTTTTTCGTCGAGAATGGCCAGCATCTCGTCTTCCAAGGTGCCGCGCACCGCGAGATTCACGATAAAGACTTCTCGCGTCTGACCAATGCGGTGCAGGCGCCCGATGCGCTGCTCAATGGTCATCGGGTTCCAGGGTAAATCAAAATTCACCAGGGTGTTGCAGAATTGCAGGTTGCGCCCCTCTCCACCTGATTCTGTGCAGAGTAAAACCGGCACCTCGGTGCGGAAGCGCTCGATGACCGCGTCTTTCTCCGGCCCGCTCAAGCTGCCGTCAAACACCACCGCCGGGTGCCCGTCCTGTTGCATGACGTGGGTCAGGCGCGCTAAAGTCTCGCGATGCTGCACAAACACGATGGTGCGCTCGGTGGGATTGCGGTGCAGCATCTCGCAGAGGGCCTGTTCTTTGCAGGTCTGCGGCAGTGCCGCGTAACGTTGCTGCAACGTCTGCCACGCACGCTGCCCAGGCCGTGAGGCAAGATAGCGCTCTAAGGTCGCCGCGGCAGTGGCGGCGTGCGAGCCGGCGGCGGACAGCAGATGGCGTAAGGCCAGACGCTGCGACGTGGAGCCCTGGAGGTGGGCTTGCTGCACCAAACGCGTGAGCTCTTGATAACAAGCGGCTTCGTCGGCGCGAGGCTCCAGACGCAGGGTGGTGGCGTGGCGCGGGGGTAGAGGCACGTCCACCAGGGAGCGCGTGTTGCGAATCATCACATCGCGCATCACATCGCGCAGGCGCTCGCTGTTGGCCGGGACGCGTGGTTTGCCGCTGGTCATGTAGCTGGCGCGAAATTCTTTCTCGGTTTTGAAGATGCCGGGTTTGAGCAGCGTCAGCAAGTTGTACAGTTCCACCAGCGAGTTCTGCACCGGGGTGGCGGAGAGCAGTAACAGAAAGCGCTTTTGCAGGGCATTGACCAGTTGCCAATTGGCGGTGACGCGGTTCTTCAAGTGATGCGCTTCGTCTACGATGACCAGATCATACTGCTGCTGCGTCAACAGGGCGCGGTGCTCGGGCCGCCTGGCCAGGGCGAGGGAGGCAATGACACGCGGCTGGGACCAGAAGGCACGGGGATCCTGGCGCACCAGCGGGTCGTAGCTGCTGGCGCAGGGCACGTCGAACTTGGTGGCCATTTCTTCCTGCCACTGGCCGACCAGTGTTGCGGGGGTGAGGATGAGCACGCGCTCTACCATGCCGCGCAGCAGGTATTCTTTGAGCACCATACCGGCTTCGACGGTTTTGCCGAGGCCGACTTCATCAGCGAGCAGGACGCGCCCGTGAAATTGTTTGAGCACTTTGCGCACCGCCTCAATCTGGTACCAATAGGTATCCACCTGGCGCAGGGTCGGCAGACAGAGCAGCTCATCAAAGCCTTGCAGCAAGCTCAGTTTGGTCCACTCATAGCGTAGGAAAAACAGCGTGTCCTCCGTCTCGGGGGCAGGCTGGATGGCCTGTGCCAGGGCGATATCGAGTGCGGTGGGCAGCTGGATCGCCAGCGCGATCTGCACGTGCGAGCGCGGCAAGGGCGGTGGGCTGGCCTCGGTGGCTACTACTGGCGGGGTGGCGGGCGGCGGCGCTGGTGTCCGCGGTGCCTTCTGGGCGACAGGAGCTTGGTGCGCTTGAGCCTGGCCACGCGTCTTGCTCGGGGCGGCGCCTGGGGCGCGTGCTGTCTGGGTGGCAGGGCGCGGGGCGGAGCGTTCAATCTTTCTGACCCAGCCGTGGAACCACGTCATGAGCTGTAAGCCGCAGGGGATATGCTGGATAGCGCTGTTGAGTTGGAAGGCACCATGCTGCTCGACCAGGCGGGCGGCCTGGGGCCACATGCCACGCTGCGCCAGGGCAATGGCGTGGAGCAGGTGGTCCTCGACGCTGTGTGGTGCATAGCGCTTGGTGAAGCGTGGCAGATAGCGCAGACTGTGCTCGGGACGTTCGTCCAACAGCCCCGCCAGCACGGCCATCAGGAGGATGTCAGGGTCGGTGGGATGGACCTGCAAGGCGGGGAGCACGGCTTGCAAGGCCTCCGGCTGGCGCGTGCTGAGATGGGAGATCAGCTGCGCTTTCCACGCGGCCAGGGCATCTGGTGTGTGGGTGGCTGGGGCATCTGGCGGCATAGTGCAGCTCTCAGAGCAAGGAAGAACCTGTGTCACGATCTCTGAATGGCTCATTGATTCAAAGAGTCCTCTCAGGAGGGCTCCATACAACGTCTAGACCTCAGTGATATTAGCTGAGAAATCGTGGAGAAGAAAGTGCGGACGAGAACGATAGATGCCTATGAAATTTTCTGCGGAGTTTGGTATGGGCTGAAGAGCGGGTGCCAAGGGCGCATGCTGTCTGCTGATTTTTCCAAGTGGCGCACGTGCTATGATGCTTTGCAAAAATGGAGGGCAAAAGACGCCACCGGACAGCCATTCCAGAGCGGAGGCGCCATGTCACCTGCGACACGACGCTTCTCCATTTACCATGCCTCTTTGTAAGGAGGACAGAACCATGGCGACTGTTGCTCCACCGCGCGTGCGCCTGACGCCGCGCCCCTACCAGCAAGAAGCGGTGGCCGCGGTGCTAGCCGCCGCCGCCCTCGGCGTGCAACGCCCCCTGGTGGTTTTACCCACCGGCACCGGCAAAACCATTCTCTTCGCCTTGCTGGTGCAACGGCGTGCCGGGCGCGCCTTGATCCTGGCCCACCGCGATGAACTCATCCAGCAGGCGGTGGACAAGTTCCACCTCGTGGACCCTACCCTCAAGCTCGGAGTGGTGCAAGCAGCGCAGGACGACCATGAGGCGCCCACCGTGGTGGCCAGCGTGCAGACGCTCAGCCGCCGCACCCGCCTGGCGCGGCTCAGGCCGGATTTCCAGACCATCGTCATTGACGAAGCCCACCACGCCACCGCCGTAACCTACCGCCGCATTCTGGAGCACTGCCGCATGGGCCGCCCGGACGGCCCGCTGGTGCTGGGGGTGACCGCCACCCCGGAGCGTGGCGACCGGAAGTCGCTGCAGCAGGTCTTTGACCGTATTGTATACCAGAAGACCCTCCTAGAGATGATGCAAGCTGGCTACCTGGTCGATCTACGAGCCATCCAGGTGCTGCTGCAGGCGAACTTTGATGCCCTGCGTACGCAGCGCGGCGATTTTGCCGATGCCGATCTGGAAAGCCTGTTGCTGGCCGCCAACGCCCCAGCGCAAGTCCTGGCGGCCTTCCAGAGGCATGCCGCCGGGCGCAAAACTTTGCTGTTTACGCCCACGGTGGCCATGGCCTATGCCATGGCCGCCACCTTTTCCGGCGCGGGCATTGCGGCAGAGGCGCTGGATGGGACAACGCCGATAGCGGCCCGCCGCGCTATTCTACGGCGCTTGCATAGCGGGGAGACGCGGGTGGTGGCCAATTGCGCCGTGCTCACCGAGGGCTTTGACGAACCGTCAGTCGATTGCGTTATCGTTGCCCGTCCGACCCAGAGCCGCGCCTTTTACCAGCAGATGCTCGGGCGCGGCACGCGCACCTATCCCGGCAAGACCGACTGTCTCATCCTAGACGTCGTGGGTGTCAGCACCCAGCATACGCTGCAGACCGCCGCCACCCTGTTTGCCTGCGACCCGCACGGGCTGGCCCAGGCCTCGGTCTTGGAGATCCTGAAAGACGAAGACGAAGACGTGTCCATGGGCGCCATGCCCATCGAAGGCACGCTGCGTAGCACCCCGGTGGATTTGTTTGCGCGGCGCGCCCTGCGCTGGGTGCTGACCCGCCAGGGGGCCTGGGTGCTGTCGCTGGGGGCGCAGCATGGCACCCTGCGGCTGCGGGCCGATGGGGTGGATACCTGGCAGGTGATGCACGTGCGGCGGGAGGTTGAGCCCGCCCTGCTGGGGGATCTGCTGCCGCTGGACTATGCCCAGGGCTTGGCCGAGGACTTTGCGCGGCATCTGGGCGTGGAGCGGCTGCTCGATGCCGAAGCGCCCTGGCGCCGGCAGCCGGCCTCGGATAAGCAAGTAGCGCTGTTGCAGAAGCTCGGCGTAGCCTTGCAGGCAGACCTGAGTAAAGGCCAGGCGGCAGATCTGTTGTCAGCGGTGCTGGGTGATTGGGACTGATGGATCTGCACAACGCGCCCGCGCTTGATGCCCCGGACATCTGATGTGCCTGGCGTCAGTCCTGCGCCAGTACCCCCCTGGGAATGCCGGGTTCCAGCCCGGCCCCGGAAGCCACGCTGCAGCGTGGCGCTCCCAGGGAAAACCCCAGAAAACTGGCCGCGTATGAATGCCACAGCCATCTAGCCTGCCGCCGCTTGCCGCTCATCTTTCACGAAGTACAGAATGACGATCCCCACAATATAGGTAGTGCTTAGCACGGTCAGCGCCGTCGCGAAGCCCGAGGTATCCATGAGGTAGCCTGTGACCAACACCCAGAGCGGCTGCGATAAAAAACCTAGCAGGAAGTAGAGACTAAAAGCGGCATCGCGGTCGGCATCGGTGGTGGCATCGGCCACGATGGCCTGCGTCTGCGGACCACGCGATGACGTGAAGGCGCTGTAGAGCAGGAGGCTGATGAACAGCATCACTTCACCCCGCCCCAGGTGTGCCACCCACAGCGAGCCAGCACACGAGAGCGCCAGGGAGACTTGCAGCATGCCCGTGCGGCTCAAGCGATCCGACAGCCAGCCAAAGACCACCGGGCCGATGATGCCGCCGAGACTGATCGCCGTCATCAGCACGCCGATCATCAGTGCCGAATAGCCAAAATCGTTGGCCAGGTGCGGCGCAAAGTAGATCTGGTTCACTCCACCATCGCGGCCGGCGCCACCGACCATGAACACCAGAGCGAGAAGCATCATGTTGCGGTTCTTCAGCACACGCCAGTAACTGTGCAAGCCCTGCGTCAGGCGGGCCTTCCCCGACCCGGTACGGTTGGGGGCGCCATAATCACGGAAGAAGAAATACACCAGGCCCATGATGAGGCTGGCGAACGTGATCACAAAGAAAATCGCCCGCCAGCCCATGACCAGCAACAACGCTGTCGCCACCGGCGTGGCCACCAGGGAACCGATATTGGCAACGCTGGTATTGAGCGCGATCACCGAGCCGCGGCTTTTAGGGAAATAGCTCGACAGCAGACTGTAGCCCACCGGATGCTGCGCGCTGGAGCCCGCTGAGGCAATGCCACGGGCCACGATCAGCATGGGGAACGAGCCGGAGAGACCGCTGAGCAGCGTCCCCAGCGCAATGCCCATGTTGCCAACACCGAGAATTTTACAGCGCGACACAAAGGGCGTGAGAAAGCCATACAGGCCCTGGCAGATGCTGTTCAGCGCCGAGCAAATGGCGGAGAGCACGCCGACCTGCATGTAGCTCATCCCCAGCTCGGCCATGATCGCCGGGTATAGCATGGTCATCATCTGGTTCTGGAAGTGATTGACCCCATGCGAGACATTGCTCAGATGGAGCATCAGCTGCTTTTCCTGGGTGCTGGGTTCCGGCGCGTCGACCGTCGTGGACGAGTCCAGAGCTGCGATGTCCGTAGCCGGTGACGCATGGTCTCCCTGCGGGCTAGCCGTGGGGGCATGCCCAGTAGCAGGATGTCGCAGCCCACCTGTGAGCGCATTGAAGAAAGCCATAATTCCCCCTGTGTGTTGACGATCTCACCGACGCATACGATGCAAGCTCCCAGGCCTGCCGAGATGGCACAACCTGCCTGCCTCACACTGGTTCGAGTGCCTGATGCGGCTCCAGTGGCAACTCCACGCGGATGGGATCGGCAGCCCGCACGTCCCCGCCGCTCAGGACAATGCCCATAATACCAGCCTTGCGGATCACCTGCCCTTGCGCATCGCGGTCCAGGACTGCGGCCATGAGCCCGGGATGCAGGTTGTCAAGCTGGGCGCAGGGATTGCGCAAACCAGTGATCTCGACCACGGCGGTGGCGCCGAGATGTAACCGTGTCCCGACAGGCAGGCCCAGCAGATCGAGGCCGCGGGTGGTGATGTTTTCCCCCATGGCGCCAGCCGGCACGCCAAACCCTTTGGTGCGGAGTTCATCATGCAATTCCGCGTGGATCAGATGCACTTGCCGCAGATTCGGCTGCGTGGGGTCGCGGGCGACGCGTGAGCGATGCTTGACGGTCTCGCCCATATGCGCATCGCCCTCCACGCCCAGCCCGGCCAGGAGCCGGATACTCGCCTGCCCCGGCTTGGTCAAGGTATGTGACGCACTCTTGTGTACCGCTGCCACGCTCCCCTGCATCGTATGCTCCTTTGGCTCGACCATCTATGATGCCCCACATGTGTTAAGATGGGTCAGGATGCAACGCAGTCTAAGTTGCTTGGCAGGCCAACGCAAGCGTTGAGCTGGGGAGGAGGAGCACCACCGCATGTCTGACGCCTATACGCACTACCAGCAACTCGTGGCCCGCGTCGAGGCGTTGGGACAGACCATTGGCCAGCGCTATCCCACCCAGCTCACCTGCCATGCTGGCTGTGACGGCTGCTGTTACCAGCAACTCAGCGTGTTTGCCGTGGAAGCGCATCACCTGGCTCAGGCCGTCGCCGCGCTCTCGCCAGCCGCCCGCGCCCATCTGGCGGCGCGTGTACAGCAGGCCGACGACCCCTGGCAGGTGTTGGACGCGCCCCAGCCTTGCCTCCTGTTGGAAGCGGGCCGCTGCAGCCTGTACGCGCACCGCCCATTGATCTGTCGCATCCACGGCTTCCCGATTACCAGCCGGATGATCGAGCCTCCCGATGGGCTGCAGCGCGACTGCTGCCCGCTGAATTTCACCGACCTGCCGTTGCAAGAGATTGCCGCCCAGGCTGTGTATAATCTCGATGTGGTGAATCAGACGCTCGTCGCTATCAATCATCTCTTCCAACAAGAGCAGGCCCTACCAGACGTACGGGTCAGCATCCGCCAGGCTCTCCTGACCGCACTGGCGTCCGGTACAGCCCCGGAGACGCACGAACCTTCAGCCTGAAAGACGTGGACACTGTATGCTTGAAACGGCCATCGTCCTGGCTTGTCTCCTGCTGCTCGTGAGTGCCCTCCTGTGGGCCGGTGGCGGCAAGACGCTGCACACCACCCAGGGCTCCGGTATTATCGAGACCATCCCGGGCGTGGCGGAGATGGCCCCACCGCCCGTGGACGAGCTGGTGCTGCTGTCCTATGCCATGGCCTATGGCTTGGGAGAAACCCTACAGACCAGCCCACGCCCCGATCCCGCCGCCGTCTATGACCGCCTCGATGCGATCATCGAAACCATTGCCGCCAGTGATGCCGACATTGTGCTGCTGCAGGAGGTCGATTTTGCCAGCCGCCGGACTTACGATGTGGACCAGCTGCAGTACATTGCCGCTGCCTTGGGCTGGGGCTTTGTGGCGCGGGCGATTACCTGGGAATGCCGCTATCTGCCCTGGCCGTTCTGGCCCCCGTGGCGCCATGCCGGACGCCTGCGTGCTGGCCAGGGCATCATTAGCCGTTACCCGCTGGTCCAAAATACACGCCAACGTCTTGCGCAAGCTCCCACGCAACCCGTGCTGTCGCCGCTCTTTGCCCCCTATCACACCGTGCAAATGGTCGATGCGCAGTGCGGCCCCCACTCGATCCGCCTGCTCAATGTGCACCTGGAAGCGCACGCGGTGGCGACACGTCAGCGCCAGACCGAGGAGTTGCTCACGTTTGTGCGCCAAGTCGCGACGCCCAACTGTGTGCTGATGGGGGCGTGGGGCAGTCCCGCCGCCACGGCAGCCCCGGATGCAGCGTTCGAGAGCCTGACCACGGGCCTGCGTGATCGTCTCCGTCCAATGCCTGCGTCCGGTGCAACGCTGGTGGGCCCTGGCTTGCAACCCCTGGACACCCCGTTCGTCCCGCACGAGGCGCTCGCCGCTGGGCCACGTCCCGTGGTGGTCCGACTGCGCTGGGCCTTACCCCTGAGCACCGCGCCGGAGAGGACGCCGCCGGAGCACTGTTGAAACGTCAGCGATCCCAGGGTAAGCACCCAGACGTCCGAGGGTGCCGCTCTACACAGCGCAGATGGTTGTCCTGCGTTCGTGGTCTCCTGGAGACGTCCTGGCACCACTAGTGGAGCCCATCCCTCGCCCATGGTCGTGTCCCTTGCCCCCACAGGACTGGGCGCAGCCCCCCGGAGGTGCACGCCTCTCTAGTGACGAGTGTGGTGACGGCTCAACAGCCCGACCTGGCATGGAGTGGACCGTCATCATCGGCTCCCCCCTGTGATCGCTTACCATTGACGTGGTACCGGTGGGAAGCCGGTGCGCTCCGAAATCCTGGGAGTGGAAGAATCCCGCCACCAAGCGGGCGGTCGTCGCACTGAGCAACAGCGTATTCGCCGCCGCCAGCTCCGGCAACCACGTCGTCACAATGGGTGCCTCGTCTACGGCCAGTGGCAGCGCGCTCCCGTCATGGGCCAGGGTATCCATCACCACCAGGCCGGTGTGGATGCCGATGCGGACCGCCAGCGTCAGCCTCTGCTCTGCCTGTAGATGTGCCTTATAGGCCCTAAGGGCTTCCAGGAACTCCAGCCCGGCCTGGCCCTGGACAGCACACAAGGAGCCCTCTCCCTGCGCCTGTGGATAGCCAAAATAGAGGAGCATGCCATCATCACGTTGCCGGGTGATAGAGCCGGCATAGCGCGCAAGCACCGTGCTCTATGCAGCGCTTTAGGCCGCAGGGGAATCCGTTGTCCCGCCAGGTACAACGTAGACAGACTGGTGTCAAATGTACAGCCGTGAAACTAGGAAAGTATCGCATCCCTCGTTGGCGACGGTGCAAAGGAGACAGTAGACGCGTGCCAGGGTATTGTCGCAGGGCCTCAGGCTCCGCACATATTATTGCAGGCAATGACACGTAAATTGCACTTCGGGGGGAGGTGCCTACCGCTTGAGGGTTGGCTATGCTTAGTGCGCTGTCATAGCTCCTCTGGTGCACGACATCTACCTGGGAACGCGGGCCGCTTGCCTGCTTCGAAGGCGGGCGGGAGGCCCGCGCTCCCAGGGATGACCCACGCATTCCTGTAGAGATGCATAGGGTTCTTCCCCTCACACACGCAACGTCTAGATGAAAGGTGTTGAGTTATGCACGAATCCCTCATGATGAGCCGCCCGTCGTGCCGCCACCGTCGGCGCGCTGCCCTCTGGCCGAGTCTGCTGCTACTGGGGACGCTGGGCTCTACTCCTGCGGTGACTACTGCGGCGACTGGTCCCGTCTCCAGCCTCGTAGTGGCTGGTCTTAGCCCAGTCTTTGCGCCAGATGTCACGCAGTATACGATTCCCAAGACGGCCAACTGCTCGGTTCCCGTGACGGCAACGCTGGAGAACCCTAGCCTGCACCGGCTGTATATTGCCAGCACAGAGACTGCCAGCGGAGTCACGCGGAATGCCTGGGTCTGCGATGGCAAAACCAAGATCGACATCGTGGTGTACCAGGGCTGGACGGAAGTCAAACGGTACGTCGTCACGCCGGTAGCCCAAGCCACGCCGCCTCCTACCCCTGCCCCCACGCCGACGCCTGCCCCTGCCCCCACGCCTACCCCTGCGCCCACGCCTGCCCCTGCGCCGACGCCTGCCCCTGCGCCGGTAGACGTGAGCAGTGCGGCACGTTTCCTCGAACGGGCCACATTTGGGCCGACGGCGGCAGACCTCGCGGCCGTGCAGCAATCAGGCCCGTCCGTCTGGTTGGCACAGCAATACCAACTCCCAGAAAGCCCGATGCCAGATGGTCTGAACGCTGGGCAGGTCCGCAGCCAGCTCTTCCTCAATATGGCCCGTGGGGCGGACCAGTTGCGGCAGCGCATGCTGTTTGCATTGAGCCAGACGCTGGTGGTGTCGTCCAATAAGAATGTGAACGGCGACGAGTTAATCCCCTGGGTCCGCTTGCTCTCACGGCATGCCTTTGGCAACTTCCGTGCCCTGCTCAAGGAGATGTCCATGAGCCCGAGCATGGGGAAGTATCTTGACCAGGCCAACAGCCAGAAAACCTCCGCTACCAGTGAGCCCAACGAGAACTATCCACGCGAACTCTTGCAGTTGTTCAGCATTGGTCTGTGGGAACTGCACCAGGACGGGAGCCGGCGCACCGATGCCCAGGGGAACCCGCTTCCCACCTACACCCAGCACACAGTGCGCGAGTTTGCCAGGGCCCTGACAGGCTGGACATATCCGACCCGGCCAGGCACAGCCCCCGCCTCGCAAAACTGGGAGTATTTCGTCGGCCTCATGGAGCCACGCAGCCAGTACCATGATACGGGCGCCAAAACCCTGCTCAATGGCACGGTTCTGCCGGCAGGCCAAAGCGTCGAGCAGGATCTGGAGGCGGTGATCGACAACGTGTTCCAGCATCCCAACGTCCCGCCTTTTATCGCCTTCCGGCTCATCAGCTCGCTGGTGAGTAGCAATCCCAGCGCCGCCTATATCAAGCGCGTCGCCGACGTGTTCGTCAATAACGGTGCTGGCGTGCGCGGGGACTTGCGGGCGGTGTTAATGGCGATCCTGACCGATGTGGAAGCCACCGCCGCACCGACAGGGCCACACGGGCATCTCAAAGACCCCGTGCTGCATATCCTGAGCCTGGGGCGGGCGCTCGGGGCCCAATTTGGCGATCCCAACATGTTCATGTACATCTTCAGCAATCTCGGACAACGCGTACTGTCGCCGGCCACCGTGTTCAGCTTCTACTCGCCGCTGGCGGCCTTGCCTGGGCAGCCGTCGCTGTACGGGCCCGAGTTTCAGCTCTACACGCCAGCGCTGGCGCTCCAGCGTGCGAATTTCATCTATGGCATCTTAAGTGGACAGTTCGGTTCCTCCTTTAGTGTGAATCTGAGCCCGTTTACGGCCCTGGCTGGGAACCCCGCCGCCCTCGTGGAGCAGGTGAATCAGACCCTGTTGCAGGGGCGTATGTCCAACGAGTTACGCCAGATCATCCTGACAGCGACCCTTGCCGCGCCCGATGCGACGCAACGCGCCCTGGGGGCCGTCTACTTGGCGGCGATTGCCAGCGAATACGCGGTGCAACGTTAAACTTCGACGTGAGAAGGAATGGCTATGCCTCATCAACACTGCTCCGACCGTCGTAGCTTCTTCAAACTCAGTGCGCGCCTGGCCACACTGGGTCTCATGGGCCTTGGCCTGAGTCCCACGCGGCCGGCCCACGCCGCCCAAGCCAGTGACTACAAAGCGCTGGTGTGCATCTATCTCGCCGGTGGCAACGATGGCAACAACCTGCTGGTGCCCGTCGATACGGCCCGCTACACCGCCTATCAGACGCTGCGTGGCGATTTGGCCCTAACGGGGACCGAGTTGTTAGCGCCGATCGCCGACGCCACCGGCAACCCGTATGCGTTGCATTACGGGCTGACCGAGCTGCGTCCCCTCTACAACGCTGGCCGCCTGGCCGTGGTGCTGAATACCGGCCTGCTGCACCGCCCCTTAACCCGCGCCGAGGTGCTCCAGGGCGTGGGGCTCCCGACCAATCTGTTTTCGCACTCCGATCAAACCGTGCAGGCGCAGACCGGCATGCCCACGCCCAACGGCACCGGCTGGGGCGGGCGGCTGCTGGATTGTTTCGACACCGCGGACAGCCTGGCGGCGGTCTCCGTTTCCTCGCCCGCGCTGTTCCTACAAGGCTATGAGGTGGCGGGCGACGTGATCGCGCCGGGGACGAACCTGAGCCTGGCCGGCATGAGCTTTTGGCCACAGGCCGCCGCTGATGCACGCCGCCAAGCGGTGCAGCAGATGCTGTCGTTGCACGGTGGTACGGCCCTGCGGCAAGCGGCCAACCAGGCTTTTGCCAATGGCTTACAATTAGCCGATACTCTGCAATCGACGCAGAGCGTACCGGCGCTGGCCACGGCGTTTCCCGGCACCGCCATCGGCAACCAGCTCAAGGAAGTGGCGCGCCTGATACGCCTGCGAGCCACCATGGGGCCAGGGCGCCAGGTGTTTTTCTGTGCCCTGGATGGTTTCGATCTGCACAGTGGGCAGGATTGGAATCAATGGTTTTTGTTTTCCCAGCTGTCCCAGGCGTTAGCAGCGTTTGACACCGCGATGCAGGAGGTCGGGATGGCACAGAAGGTCACGGCGTTCACGCAGTCAGAATTCGGTCGCACCTTGCAACCGAGTGGCAGTGGCAGTGATCACGCCTGGGGGAACCACCAGATCGTGCTCGGGGGGGCGGTGCGTGGGGGAATCTATGGCCAGATGCCCACGTTTGCCCTAGGTGGCCCGGACGATGCCAACACCCGGGGGGTGTGGATCCCCACGATTGCTACGTCGCAGTTCGGCGCCACCCTGGGCCGGTGGTTTGGTGCCACAGCCGCGGAGCTGGCCTGGGCCTTCCCGAATTTGGCGCAGTTTCCGCACAGTGATATCGGCTTCATGGGGTAACGCTCCAGGACCGTCCCGTGTGTCTCGTGCCACTGCGAGGAGCCCTGGGTCCTGTGTAAAGACCAGGGTCTTCGGCGCGATGGGTCTCCCCACCCCCGTGCGCGCCAGCCAACAGCGCACGGGGCCATGTCTGCCCCGCGTATTATGGGTTTTTCTTATGTACAATCCTGCCACAATGCTCTGACGTTACACCGCATGCTGTGCCAGCATGTCCCGGACAAAGCAGGGGTGGCTCGTGTGTGCTCTGCTCGGGTTGGCTATAGTGTAGACCTGCCTCGCAGGTGGTAGGGTGCTGGGGGCAGTAAGCACCTATCCCCCCTGGGGGCGCTTACGTTGCAACGGTCGCTCCTGGGCTCACCAGAGCGTACGCCCAGGTAGGTTGACAGCCGAGAGAGTCCTGAGTACCCTGTGCGGGTGTTGGTACAGCAGCGCGCTGTATCCCTGCCTGATCCTTACTGCTACGGAGAGCATTCTATGAGCACGACGACACTCACCCTGGCCTATACAGTCCATGGTTATAGCACGGGAACGCCTGGGCGGGCCATTTGTAATGCCCGCACGCATCATTTTGTCAGTGACGATGTTGGTGGCGATGCGGTCAGTGCTGCTGAACTGTTTCTCTCCGGCGTGTCCGCGTGCGCTGTCAATATGGTCGAACGGCTGGCGAAGCAAGATAAGCAGCCTCTGCAGTGGATGGATGTGAGCGTGGAAGCCTACCGCGATCCTGACAAGAGTGCCGGTGATGTCACGGTGTTCGATGCCATTCGCGTACACTTTGAGATGTGGGGTGTCGCCTCGGAACATGCCGAGGGCCTCGTGGAGACGTGGAAGCGGCGCTGCCCCCTCTACGGCTCAATCGCCACGGCGACGCAGGATACCGCCGTGACGCTCACGTCGCATGATGAACCCCGTAGTGCGCTTGTGGCCTAAGACACGCCGTGCGGGCAGAGCACCCGCTGTACAGAGTCGGGATGTCGGAGACTGCTCTGCTCCACGCCCCTCACGTGCACCCGATACCGAGCAGTGGGGCTCGGTGGCTGTGGACCCTAGCGGTGGTCCCGGTTCGGGTGCCGCGCCGTGCGACCCCAAGCGCCGGCACGGCCTCTGCCAGCGCTGAGCCGTCGTCAGCGCTGGCGTGATGCCTGTCGTCACCACCTGCATGGTCACCAGCCCGTGGTGCACGACTGCGCCTATAACACTTGTACCCTCTCCTCGGCACCACCCATCGGGGCCATATAGCGCCGGTCGTCTGCGCATCTGTCGCGACAGTGCCTACTTGTCTGGGATGACATGCCACCGCAATACTGGCCGGACGCCTGCTGAGCTCCATCACCACAGGGGACATCGCCCATAGCACGCCTGCAATGGCCTGGCAAACAACCATGGTGTTCGGGCCGTACATATGATAGGAATGTGCGGGACATTGACCGAGCCCGAGCCCGTGTGGAAGAATCGACGTACTCCCCCGACTGAAGTCGGGGGACTCTGAGGAAACTCAGAGTTGGTGTCGAGCAGACTCAGTGGCGTAAGCCACTCCGTTCGGTTGGCCATCACACCCTGGGATGCGTGCCAGTCCCAGGCCCTGTGGTCTGTCTGTTAAACAGCCGTCGCGAGTACGACGCCGTGCGGCAGACACGACAAACCTTCCGAACCTTGTCGAGGCGCACGTCACCCGCGCAAGCGGTGTGCCGGGTAACCGGCAAAAACTTCCCTGGTCCCAGGCTGTGTCGTTGCCAGGCTGTCCCCACTGGGACCAGGCGTTTCGCGGCAGAAACGGCTGGCGCTTTGCAGCGCCGTGCTTTCCTCCCCCCACTGAAGTGAGGGGTCTCTCGCACGATTTTTAGGAGCCTGGCCCATGCACAAACCCGTCACCTTCTATAGCGAGGGGTGCCAGTTGGTTGGTGACCTCTATTTTCCTGATGACCTCCGCCCTGGTGAGCAACGGGCTGGCATCGTACTGTGCCATGGCTATACGGGGGTGAAAGATCTGTATCTCCCGGACAATGCGCGCGTCTTAAACGCCGCCGGATATATGGTCATGACGTTTGATTATAAAGGCTGGGGAGAAAGCGCTGGCTCACGCAATCGCCTGGCACCGTACAGCCGCGTGGCGGATGTGCAGGCCGCGGTGACGTTTCTCAGCACCGTACCGGAAGTAGACCCCGAACGTGTCGGTATCTATGGCACCAGTTATGGCGGCGCCACGGTGGTGTGGGTCGGGGCGATTGACCCACGCGTCAAATGTATTGTGAGTGTGGTGGGCATCGGCCATGGGTACCGTTGGATGCGCAGTGTCCGGCGACCTGACGAGTGGTATGACCTCCTCGAACGTGCGCGGAACGATCGTGAGCAGCGCGCCCTCAAAGGGGCCTCGACGTTCGTAGAACGGAGCGAGATCCTGCTCCCGGACCGGCAATCTGCAGAGCTGGCCGCGGCGGCACGGCGCTTGAATCCGGCGGCGGTGAATACCATTCCGCTGGAATACGTTGACGATACGCTGGGTTTTCACCCTGAATGGGTGGTGGATAAGATCGCGCCACGCCCGATTCTGTTTATCACTTCAGATAATGATCGCCTCGTGCCACCGGCCGAGTCTGAACATCTCTATGCCCGGGCTGGTGAGCCCAAGAAGCTGGTGGTGTTGCACGGCTATGGCCACTATGAAGTGTATGCCGAACCGGCGTTCAGTGAAGTGATGCGCGCTACTCTCGACTGGTATCACACCTATCTCCCGGCACGTTGACACATGCTGGGATGCAACTGTGAGACACTGCACAGCAAAGATGTAAGGGGGCTCACAGAGTGACACCGCTGATAGGGGTATATTCTCCACACGTTTACGCTTTCGCACCTCAAAGGAGCCCGACGATGTCTACCGTCCTGCAATCTCCGTCTTGTACCGTGCCCCAATCCACCACTGTGACTACCAATTTGTACGCCTTAGTCGAGGCGGTCCAGAATGAAGTTGGCCCTGAGAACGATGAACTGATTGTCGCCACGGTGATGCATCTGTTACGCGCGGGTCATGCCACCTATCGCTGGGGCACGAGGGCACATCATTGCAATTGATCCAACACACATGGCACAGGGTGCCAGTACTTCACTCGCGGGTAAAAAACCAGCGTGCAAAGAAGGGCCGATGTCTGGCGACCAGGCTATACACGCCCTCCACCGCCCAGAGGCATGGGGGCAGAAGCAGCACGGTCGCCAGGCGACCATAGCCCAACACGGCGAGAATATGGATACACGCCCGTCCCGCCCGTAACACCTGCCCATCTGCCAGTTGCACATGCACCGCCTGCTGACAACGTTGATACCATGCTGGTGTCATCGGGGGTGTTGGCACCTCCTGGAAAGGCATCGCCCGTAGGCGTCCCTGCTGATCCTGCCGCTTGACCCAAGCGACACACCGTCGTCAAAAGCTTCACCCACCATCCCAGAGGATGAGTGGTCGTGTATCGTCAGGGGTCGCGTCGTCGCCTAGCATACGGTCCTCCTGTCGGCCCACGCTTGATGTAAGACCGCCTCCAGCGCCGCGGCTTCCTGCTCAGGGCGAAACAGTTGCTGCACCCGTTGCCGCCCTGCTTGCCCCATACGCTGGCGCAGTGCGGGGTGCGCGATTAATGCCCGACAGCGCGTGGCGAGCATGGCGAGATCCCCCATGGGACAGAGATAGCCGGTCACCCCATCCTGCACCAGCTCTGGGGTGCCATCCGCGTCCGTTGCCACGACCGGTAGGCCACAGGCCATGGCTTCCAGTACGCCGTTCGGCATCCCCTCCTGATACGAGGTACTGACGTAGAGATGCATGCGCTGCAAGGCGTGCACCATCTGGGGATGCAGAAGCGGCCCGGTGATCTCGACCTGCCGGTGTAGGTCGTGGGCTGCCAGGAAATCGGCTATGTGTGCCTCCATGGCGGCATCAAGCCCATAGCCCGCCAGCAGGATGCGCACGCTGGGCGTGGTGCACAGCCTCTGCACGAGCGGCAGAAACACATCGACGCCCTTTTTCCAGCGCATCAGGCCACTGGTGCCCACGACCACTGGGGTCAGCGGTCGGGACAGGGCAGGGGTAAACACGGTGCTATCCACGGCGTTGGCCACGACGGTGGCTTTGGCGCGGCACGGCACCAACGTGTCCGCCATGTGCAGGAGTGAGGCACTGACAAAGATCAGGCGCGTACTGCGCTCCAGCACGGTGGCGATCAGCTCCGGGGTGATAAACAGGTCTTTGGTCACGTCATTGCCTCGGCAGCTACACACTACGGGCACGCCTAAGCTCTCGCCCAGGATGGTGGCCAGGTAGCCAGCCGGATAGAGAAAGTACGCCAGGAGTAGGTCAATCGGGCAGGCCTGATGCCGGGCCTGCAGCCACTGCTGTAACGCCGCGACCGCGGACGGGGCGTGGGCCGGGTCGGCCACGAGTTGCGACGAGAGCAGCAGCCGGTCATGGACGACCTCGGCCTTCTGCTGCGCCGGCGGCAGGCTCGTCACCACTGTCAGGGTATGCCCACGTCGGAGCAAGGCCTGCGCCAGCCGCCCGGTGGCAATGGCCACCCCGCCATCGACCATGGGGGGAAAACTTGGGGTCAGCAGGCCAATGTGCATACGGGCCTCCATTAGACGCGAGATGGCATCCGTCTCCTGGGAGCGCAGGCGTCTCGCCTGCTGCCGGAGCGGGCAGGATGCCCGCGCTCCCAGGCAAACCTCCGACTAACACACACCAAGACCCGCGTAGAGCGCCGTCAGCCTCTGCCCCAGGGCCGGGTGTGTGGTGTCCAGGACCGACACGGGCAGGCCAGCGTTGTGGCTCACAAGCTGCGCGCGCTCGGCACGGCTGGGAACGACCATGGCCGCGGCCTGGCGCAGCATCCAGTCCCAGAGAAACGGCTGGTGCTCCCGCGCCGCCAGCATGGCTGCGTCGCATGACACCACCGCCGGCACGGCGACAAAGCGGGCGGTATACACCGTGAGGTAGGCCAGCGGCACAGGCCCCCAGGTATGGAAGACCTGATACGGCGCGGCGCGATGCAACAGACCCAGCAACGTAAAGAGGCGCGTGTGCAACTCTGGCTGCTGCCAGAGCGTCTGACTGACGACCAGCAGGTGTACGCCGTGATAGTGATACGCCTGGAGTGGGACCACATGCTGGCAGGTCGCCGGCAGAATGTCAGACGCCACGGCGAGCCGCTCGGCCTCGACAGACAACGTGGGCAAGAACACCATCGGCACGAGCCAGGAGACGTCATGCCCCTGCTGCCCGAGGGCCACAACAGCGCGATGGCTCGCCGGGTGATCGCTGAGCACACAGATACGCATGGGCGTCCTCCATACCGCAGGCGGAGAAATTGGGCGAACCCGCTCGTATGTGATAGGATCCACCACGCATCATGTGACTTGAGGCTTGCCAGAGGAGACAGCCCACCATGCCAACGCTTATACAATCCTCTACTGCAGTGTCTGGGCAGGAGCAGGGGCTGGACCCTGTACCCCTGTTCAGCCGCATTCAGATCCAGACTGTCTCCTGGTGCAACCGGAGCTGCGCCTTCTGTCCATCCGGGAAATTTCCCCTTGAGAAGGCCTTGATGCCACTGGCCGTCTATCACCGCGTCATTGACCAGTTGCAGGCGCTGCACTACACCGGACGTATTTCGCCCTATTTAATGAACGAATCCCTGCTCGATAAACGCCTGCCCGACCTGCTGGCGTATACCCGGGCGCAGTGCCCAGCGGCGTGGATTGCCATCAATACCAACGGCGATGCCGTCTCGGAACACCTGCTGGAGCGCCTCTATGACGCGGGCTTGAACAGCCTCGACCTCAACGCCTATGACAGCCCAGCCCAACACGCCGCGCATGTCGCCTTGGCCACGCGCCTGGTGACCCGGCGTCCCGACATCACCCTGCGCACCGGCTATAGCAATCCTTTCTTCCAGGGTACCGACCTGCCGCGCCGCATGCGACTGCTCAATTGCCGCGATATGTCCTTCTGGGAACCACGTTTTGTCGCGAAAATCGCCACGCCGGATTTACAAAATCGTTCTGGAAACATCCCTGGGGCGCGACACGTGGCTGCCCCCCTGGCCTTAGGCTGTCAGCGTCCCTCGCAACAGATGTATGTCAATTATCGCGGTGAGGCCCTCCTGTGTTGCAATGATTGGCGTGCGACAGTCATTATGGGCGATACCGCCCACGCCACCCTGGGAGATATCTGGATGAATGACAAGTATCAGCAATATCGCCGCAAGCTGCAGCACAAAAATCGCGCTATGCCATTGTGCGACACCTGTGACTATATGGCTGAGGCCAGTGACTGGGAGTAGAGAAAGGGGGAGCCCCATGGCGAATTTTATGCAACCGGATGCGCAAACCACCCGCCTGACCACCATCCCCAGCGAGCTGCCGATTCTGCCGCTGCGCAGTACGATGGCCTATCCCTTTTCCGTCATGCCACTGGCCATTGGCATCCCACGCTCTATTCGCTTGATTGAAGAAGCCCTGCAAGGCGATCGCCTCATCGGGCTGGTGGGCATGCCAGACAATACAGTCGAAGAGCCAGGGCCAGGGCAGACCTACGACATTGGCACCATGGCCAATATCCAGAACGTCTCACGTGCCCAGGATAATACCTTGCAGGTGGTGGTGCAGGGCATCGAACGCTTTCGCGTCACCGAGTGGGTGCAAACGCTACCCTACTTACGCGCCCGCATTGAGGTCGCCTCGGATGTGGTCGAGACGGATGTTGAGATGGAAGCCCTGCAGGGCACCTTGCGCGACCTGGCGCAGCACGTGGTCGCACTGTCGCCACACGTACCACGCGAGCTGCGCGACTTCCTGGGGCAGGTGCACGACCCGCGCCTCCTGGCCTATATGGTGGCCGCCATGGCGCGCCTCGCGGTCTCTGAGGGCCAGCAAATTCTCGCCATGGACAGCGTCAAGGACAAGTTTCGCCGCCTGATCACGCATCTCAGCCATGAAAAGGAAGTGTTAGGGCTGCGCCACAAAATCCAGACTGAAGCCCGTGAAGAAATGGATAAAGCGCAGCGCGAGTACTACCTGCGCCAGCAGCTCAGAGCTATCCAGAAAGAACTGGGGAACACCGACGAAAGTCATGTCACCGCCGACGACTACCGTCAGAAAATCGACGCTGCGCAACTCCCCGACGAAGCCAGGAAAGAAGCCCTACGCGAATTACAACGCCTGGAGAGCCTGCCGCCACAGGCGGCAGAGTATGGCATCATCAAGTCGTATCTCGACTGGCTGGTGACCCTGCCGTGGCAGGTGCTGAGCACCGACCAGCTCGATATTCCGCAGGCCCGCGTGGTGCTGGATGAGGACCACTACGACCTGCAAGAGGTGAAAGATCGCATCCTGGAATTTTTAGCGGTGCGCAAATTGCACGCCGACCGCCAGGAGCCCGCCGAGGCCAGCAATGGCACGGCGGCTGCAAGCCCCACCCACGCAGCCATGGGGGCCATCTTGTGCTTTGCTGGGCCGCCGGGCGTCGGCAAGACCAGCCTGGGGCAGAGCATTGCGCGGGCTTTGGGGCGCAAATTCTCGCGCATGAGCCTGGGGGGTATGCGCGACGAAGCGGAGATCCGCGTCCATCGCCGCACGTATATTGGCGCCATGCCCGGTCGCGTCATCCAGGCTCTTAAGCGCGCCGGCACGCGCAACCCGGTCTTTATGCTGGACGAGATCGACAAAGTCGGTCAGGATTGGCGCGGTGATCCGAGTAGCGCCCTGCTCGAAGTGCTCGACCCGGCCCAAAATAAAGCCTTTCGCGATCATTATCTCGACGTCGATTTCGACCTCAGCGATGTCATGTTCATTACCACCGCTAATCAATTAGAAACTATCCCAGAACCCTTGCGCGACCGTATGGAGATCATCCAGCTTGACGGCTATACGGAGTACGAGAAACTGCGTATTGCCCAGACGTACTTGGTGCCGCGGCAACGCCAGGCCAATGGCTTACGGCCCGAGGAAGTCACCTTTACGGATGAGGCGCTGGGGAAAGTGATCCGCGAGTACACCCGCGAAGCCGGGGTGCGTCATCTCGAACGCCGCCTGGGCACCGTGTGCCGGAAAGTCGCGGTGCAGATTACGGCGCAGGAGACGGCGCAGGAGACGGCGCAGGTGGAGGTAACCCCAGCACGGGTCGTGGACTACCTGAAGCATGAGCAGTTTCTCTCGGAAATGCACGAGCACCTCATTTTGCCCGGTATTGCCACAGGTCTGGCGGTCACGGCCACCGGCGGGGACATTCTCTACATTGAAGTGACCCGCATGCAGGGCAAGGGCACGCTGACGCTCACCGGCCAACTCGGGGATGTGATGCGCGAGAGCGCCCAGATTGCCCATAGCTACGTACGCGCCAAGGCGCTGGAACTGGGCGTCGATCCGGAGGTATTCGCCCACACCGACATCCATGTGCATGTCCCTGCCGGGGCGATTCCAAAAGATGGGCCCTCCGCAGGGGTCGCCATGGTCACCGCGCTCACCAGTCTGTTGACCAATCGACCCGTACGGCATGATGTCGGCATGACGGGGGAAATCACCCTGCGCGGGCGCGTGCTGCCTGTCGGTGGCGTGAAAATGAAAGTCCTGGCAGCGCATCGGGCCGGGCTGACCACGGTGATTTTGCCCAAACGCAACGAGCGTGACTTGGAGGCGCTGCCCGAGGAGGTGCGCCAGGCGTTAACGTTTGTGCCGGTGGAGATGATCGACGAAGTGCTGGGCACGGCCTTCGTCCCTGAGGCGCAGTAAGCGCTGTGCGCGTCTGGGCCGCGCCTGTTACCTCACCTTGACGATATTGGTGAGCTTCTGTACGCTAGCTGCTCCCATCGGCGCAGCATGGACACGCACTGGCTTGCATGTTTGAGGCACCCTGCCTGACGGCTCGCCGCGTCGCGTGGGAGTGACACCGTGGGCAGCGACACCTGTGGAAGGGAGATGGCATGGCCACACTGACGGATGTCTGTCGCAGTATGGTGGAAGGCGTCTACGGCGGGCTCGCCAGTGCCGTAGTCGATGTGCATACTGGCATGCTATTGGGGGTGTATCACCTTGTACCGCACTTCACGCCGGAGTATCTCGAGGCTGTAGCCGCTGCCTCTGTCGAAATGTTTCGTGGACGTACAGTCAAACGGGTGGAAGAATTGTTAGGCCGGCAGCGAGGAGCGCCGCTCCAGGAGAGCTTTGAAGAGATTTTTATCTCATCGGTGGTAGTGTTTCATTTCATGAAGCTGATTCGCGACAAGCAAGTGCTGGCAGTCTTGGTGACCCAGAAAGATGCCAATCAAGGCCTGGGTTTTGCTATGCTACGCAATCAGGTGCCTGACATTCTGGCGCTGCTCTAAATGGCGGGGACGACGTGTGGAGGATGGACGTGCCCGTGGCGTTGATGATTGACGTCAAGCCTCGACAGGGTTGACCAGGCCGTTTTGTGGAGGAGACGACACGACTCCTCAGAGATTTCCCGCGATTGTCCCGCGCGCGAGGGACACACGCAGCGCCGCGGAGGCTCGATAGAGCGCTAGGGCGCTCCACCACTGAGAATGAAGAGCATGGCAGAGACCTCAACACCCCAAATCGTCATGGTGGTGGACGATAGCCAGACGGTGCGGAATCTCATGGCTTTGATCTTGCATCGCCTGGGGTATGACTCCGTGCGTGTACGGAGTGCCCTTGAGGCACTGCATGTTTTGCGCGAGTTCGTGCCAGCGTTGATCTTCCTGGATATTACGCTGCCAGGCATGGATGGCTTGGACGTATGCAAAATCATTAAAGAGCATCGCTATCTCCGGCGTGTCCCCGTGGCCATGCTCTCAGGCAGTCATCATGTCTTTGACCGTGTTATGGGACGCCTTGCAGGTGCCGAAGAGTATATCACGAAACCGTTTGAGCCAGAAACGATCCGCCAATGCGTTGCAAAGTACTGCGGCAGTGGCCTGTATGTGCGAGAGGGCTTATGGCAGAAACATCGCCGGTAAGTAGAGTCGCAGAGGTTCTGCGTGCGTATCCATCGGCCACGTCCCCCCAAAGCGACACCACTGGCTCGCCTCAGGCCATGGCAACGCGTGAAGTGCCCACAGGACTACGTGCTGCAGAGGAGAGCGAGGACGATATGGCCCTGGAGTATGACTCGATGGTGCTCTTATCGCAGCTGGAGCAATTTAGCATTCGCTTGACGGATACGATGATGCGCGCGTCACAGGCCTTGGCCTTGGAGTATCTGGTGCAGGTGGTCAACTGCATTGTGGACTTTACCGAGAAACTCGCTATAGCCCAGGCGCGCCATTGTACGCTCAACGTTCTGCTGACCCGCGGCCGCACGCATTATGTGTGTCTGGGCCTGGGCCACGTGCGTGATGGGCGGCTCTCCATGGCCATTTTCGAGCAGTTGCACCTGCGGCGTGGTGCGGTCATCCCTCCCGCAACCTTTGAACACCTCAGTCAGGATCTCGTGCGGATTATCAACATCTGTCTCAATGTGTGTGTCAAAGCGTTTCATGCGCCCGGATTCCAACAGCAATGGCGCACGGTGTATACGGGTTTCTTCGTCAATCTGGTGCACGCCTTGCAGAGGCTGCAGACGACTCCAGCATCCGAAGCGAGCTGAACAGGGGCGTGGAGACAGCGAGACAACCGTGCGCTGTCTGGAGCCCAGGATGGGCTGTCAACCACGGCCCACCGCACCGCGTCACTTTTTACAGGCGCCGTACCCCAAGCCCGTGGTACCATGTCGCTTTATGGCACCACATAGCATGTTCAGGTCTGAGGCCTATTCGATCTTGCACATTTCTTTTCTTGCAATGCGCCCATATACGTTTACGAGTCATGGCAGGGGCACCCTGCGCCTCCGTGGTGGAGCCTTGCACAGGAGCGTCATGATGGCGGCGTGCCCTCCCCTCCAGCTGTTGGTGCGACGTGCGGCGCCTCGGCTCTCTCCTCCGCCAGTGTTGACCGTCAGAGACGTGGCATCACGTATCACGTCCTCTCAGGTGAGGACTCAAGAGTAGTATGGAAGTTCCTATTCGCGTGCTTGTTGTCGATGATTCGCCGTATGTGTGCCGTCTCCTCGCCTCGTATCTCACCGATGCGCTGGATTTCCACGTCGTTGGCACAGCGCACCATGGAGCCCGCGTGCTCGCCATGGTGCATACACTGCGTCCCAATGTGATTACCTTAGGCCTCGAATTGCCGGACATGAGTGGTCTCGACGTGTTGGACAAGATCATGCATGAGTGCCCCACCCCGGTCGTGCTCCTGAGCGGGAGCAGTCGAGAGGCGGCAGCCCTGACCCTCCAAGGGCTCAGCCTGGGGGCCGTGGATTTTGTCCAGAAACACCCGCCTGGAACCGTACCGGACGCGCTCGACCATGGGCTGGTCGCCAAGATACGCGCTGCGTCCCGTATCCGCGTGATTCGCTCGCTCCACGTGCGCCGTACACCGAGCCGCACCCCGGGGCAGCGCCTCACCCCCACCGCGATCGTCAAGACCGTGCCTCCCAGCGAAGACGGGCCCAGTACGATCACCCGTGTGATTGTGATCGGGGCTTCTACAGGGGGTCCTACCGCGCTACGCGAGCTGCTGAGCGGTTTACCGGCGGATTTTGCCGCAGCCGTGATCGTTGTCCAGCACATGCCGGAGGCCTTTACCACCGTGCTCGCAGCCCAATTAGATCGGACGGTGCCTTTGCACGTGCGTGAAGCGGTCGACGGGGACCGTCTGGCGCATGGCACAGTCCTGGTGGCCCCTGGAGGCCTGCATCTCCTCGTCGGTCCTGACGGACGGATCCAACTCACCCAGGAACCAGAGGTGGGGGGGCATCGGCCAGCGATTGATGTGACGATGCAATCGGTGGCGCAGCGCTATGGGGCACGGAGCGAGGGTATTATCCTCACCGGCATGGGTGCAGACGGCGCCATGGGCCTGCTGGCTATCCGGACCCAGGGGGGCATGACCTGTGCGCAGGATGCTGCCAGTTGTGTGGTGGATGGGATGCCGCACCAAGCCGTCGCCACGGGCGCAGTGGATTACATTGGCACTCCCAGTAGCATTGCACAGCGCTTGTTGCTTGGTGCACGTGCCCTACGGTAAGTGAGGGGTCTGGCCGCGGGCCTCACGTGCCACCCAGACAGGTGCAGGCAGGGCGATACCCCGCTTGCCGTGACACAAGTACTGCCTAGAGAATCAAAGGCTCTAATCCATGTCGGTCGAGATACCAGAGCGAGAGCCCAAGGGATGGAACCATGATACGATCCATGCAGGCAAAGATAGTCTGGTCTGTCGCTCTGAGTGCCGTGGCTATCCTTGGACTCAGTGCCGTGTGCATGGCCTATAGGCCGAGCATACCTGTCAGTCTGGTGGTCATTCTGGTGGGAGCCACCGCTTTGGCTGGCGTCACAGCGCTCAGCAGCCACTATACGCTGGCCCAACCGCTCACGGCGTTGCAGACGGCCTATGAACAGCTGCGTCCTGCCAACGAATCGATGCAAGAGGTTGACGACATCCACATGCTCGTAGCGGGGTATGATCGCATATGCACCAGCTTGCTGCAGCAAAACGCGGCAGCACGCGCCGACTCCGAACAAGTGGCTGATGCCCTGCGCGTCTTGTTGGCCGAGGTGTCTGAAGTGGCCCGCGGCAATCTCTCGGTCGAAGTGCTCACGACTATTCCTGCCACCGAATCCATTGCCGCAGCCTTCAATACGATGGTGGAGCAGTTACGTAATATCGTCGGGCATGTGCAAGAGGCGGTGTTACAATTGAGTTCGGCAGCGCACGAAATCCAGGCCAACGCGGATCATCTGGCCGACGGCAGCACCGCGCAGTCCACACAAATTGTGGAGAGTTCCGCCGCGCTCGACGAGATGGTGGTCTCGATCCAAGACGTCTCCGAGCACGCCACCCTGTCGGCGACGGTGGCCGAGCAGGCCCTGAGCAATGCCAAACAGGGGGCACGGGCGGTCCAGAATACCATTGAGGGCATGCACCGTATTCGCATCCAGGTGCAGGAAACTGCCGCACGCATCAAGAGTCTGGGGGAACGGTCGCAGGAGATTAATGAGATTGTGCAAGTGATTGGTGACATTGCCGACCGTACCAGCGTGTTGGCCCTCAATGCTTCGATCGAAGCGGCGCTCGCCGGCGAGGCGGGGCAGGGCTTCGCCGTGGTGGCGCAGGAAGTCGAACGGCTCGCCCAGCGTGCCACCACGGCAACGCGACAAATTACCCACCTCGTGACGGCGATCCAAAGCGAGACGACCGCGGCCGTGACGGCCATGGAGCAAAGCACCCATGAAGTCGTGTTCGGCTCCCACCTGGCCGATGAGGCGGGGCAGGCGCTGAGCGAAATCGAAGGGGTCTCCGAGCGCCTGGCGGAGATCATTCAGTCCATTTCTCAGGCGTCGCGGCAACAGGCCCGTGGCTCCGAGAGTCTCTCCAAAGCGATGGGAGACATTGCCGAGGTGACCCAACAGATGGCGGCGGGGACCATCCAGGCGGCCGCGTCGATTAATAACTTAGCGCTTCTCGCCGATGAGCTTCGCATGTCTGTGAGTATGTTTCAGCTCGCCAGAACGCGCCATGGGCACCGCGTAGGTGCGTGAGTAGGAGCCGCATGTCTTCGACCTCGCCGCCGATACCTCCACTAGAGCTGTCTGCGCTGGAGTATGAGCTCTGGCAGGCGCTTATCCAGCAACGGTGCGGCTTATTCTTCTCGGAAAGTCGCTTGCGCCTGTTGCGCCAGAGCTTGTGGGAACGCCTACGGCTGCATCACATGCGGAGTTACGGCGAGTATTACAACTATGTGCTGTTCCATCCAGGCGGTGACCGTGAGTGGAAGGTGTTGCTCGAACTCTTACTGAACCATGAGACCAGCTTTTTTCGGCATCAACCCTCCTATCACGCCTTGGTGACGCACGTGCTGCCTGCGTTGCTCGGTGAGCCCAAACGTGCGCGGACGCTCTGCATGTGGAGTGCCGGGTGTGCCACCGGTCAGGAGGCCTATTCGCTCGCCATGACATTTCTGGAATCGCAGCGGACGCAGGCGCAGGACTTTCACGTCAAAGTCCTGGGGTCTGATATTAGCCAACAGGCCCTGGCCAAGGCGCGTTGTGGGCAGTACAAACGGCATGAGTTACGTCAGCTGCCGGACTACTATCGCCAACAGTACTTTACGGTGATGTACGATGAAAGCACGGTCATGTACGAGGTCAACGCGCGGGTCCGGGCCCTCGTGGAGTTTCGCTACATCAACCTCTGTGATCCGACGACCTTTCCGCTGCCCCCACTCCCTGGGCTGCACGGTCTCGTGGGGGGGATGGATGTGATTTTTTGTCAGAATGTGCTGATTTATTTTTCGCGTGAGAGCCGCGTGGAGATTGTGCAACGCCTCTGCCAGCATTTACGGGTAGGCGGCTATCTGCTCCTCGGACCCGCGGAGGTCGTGGGGTTGCAGCTCCCCGGTGTCCAGTCCGTGCGTTTAGCAGATGCGCTGATTTACCGGCGTGTCGCCCCAACAGACCTCACCGGCACGGTTTCCAGCCTGGCCTGAGACCCGCACCGACCAGAGGCCCGCGCCTCGACGACGGATGGTATGACCTGGTTTTTCACAGAATAGGGCTTGAGCCCGTGGAAGCCACGCCGTGTGAACGGCAGTGGAGGAAACGCTTTCCCTGGCTTGAGCCCTAGGGGTTGCCACGAGATTCTCTTATTGATATAATCTCTCATTATGAAAACAACGCTGCAAG
>SXND01000045.1 GCA_005777235.1 Pseudomonadota bacterium | reverse complement strand
GGAGGTGGCGCTGCACGCTGCTTGTGGCCAGGCCCGTGCGCGCGGCAAGGCCCCGGCTGCGCGGCGGCCCGTGTGGACGCCTTGCCTTGCAGAGGCGTCCGCTTGTGGCCCACAAGCCCCTGGTGGCGGTCTGTCCTGTGCAGGGTGCCTGCACTCGTGGCGGCATGCAGCCCCTCAGGGTACAGGACTGACACTCGCCTGTCCCGGCTGAAGTGGATACCCCCCAGTGAGGGCGGACTCCAGGTCGGCAATGGCCCCATGGGAGTCGCCTGCGAGGGCCCGAGTTATCCCCCGGATCTCACGTCTCTTGTCATCGTCATCGGGTATGAGGGTCACGGCCCACTCGCAGGCGTGCTGCACAGTGGCGGCCAGGCTCTTCATGTGACCAAGCCAACAAAAATAACGCAATGATTCTGCCGATTCAGCGATAGCCCCGTGGTAGTCGCCAGAGAGAGCCCGGATCATCCCCCGGATCTCACGTCTCTTGTCATCGTCATCGGGTATGAGGGTCACGGCCCGCTCGCAGGCATGCTGCACGTCTGTAGCCAGGCTCTGCGCGTGACCAACCCAGCAGAGATAAAGCAACGGTTCTACGGAGAGCTCCACGGTTGGGTCGCGCTGCTGCGCCTCCGCATAAACGGCCAGGGCTTCTCACACCTGGCGCTGATACGCCAACGTCGCCCCTTTATCCAACAAACCTTGCGCCGCCCACTTGCTGGCCTCAGCCTCCGGTTGGAAGGAGAGACGTGCATCAAGGGTGAGCACATGGCGGAAGAGGCTGACCGCAGCCTCCAGCTCTCCAGAGCGGGCGAGCCTCTGGGCTTCTTCCAGAACGCTTGGATGCAGAGGCAACTGTGGACAAGTCCGCTCGTAGGGCAGACCACGACCGAGGAACTGGCGCCATTCGGAGAGCATGAAATTGCGCTAGCTAATTGTACCAATCATCGTTGCCAAGTCCACAGTACGCGCTATCCACAAGCGTCCTGTGAAGTCATTTCCGGCAGAGGCGAGGGTAGAACCGTCAGGGTGCCAGGCTAGCGCGAACACCCAGTCCTCATGGCCGGGCAACATCCGATGGGCAGCCTCGGGGCTCTGCAGATCCCATAGGCGTATGGTACGGTCACCCCCGGCGGAGGGCAGGGGAGAACCGTCGGAGTGCCAGGCCAGGGCCCAGACTGCGCCTTCATGGCCGCGCAGCACCCGAGGGGCGACCTCCACGCTGCGTAGGTTCCACAGGTGTACAGTGCCATCTGTGCTAGCAGAAGCCAGGGTAGAACCGTCGGGGTGCCAGGCTAGCGCCCCCACCCAGTCCTCATGGCCGCGCAGCACACGCTGGAAATGCGGTCGGCTCAACACCGCACGCAGGGCATCATCCATCTGTGCCAGCATCTCGCCCTGGCTACGCTGGTGAAAGAGATACGCCTGCCGGGCTAGCAGGGCGGCGCGCTCGTCATCATACTCAATCTCCTGCTGGCGCGGCGCCTAGGCGGCGAAGGCTTGCGCCAATGACACCAGACGCAGGCGCTTTGCCACGGCGCGTGCCTCCTCAGCTTCTTTCTGGCGCGTTTGGGCTTCTTGTAAGTCTATGTTATTACAATAAAGATTATTTTATTACTTTTGTATACGCTGCCGCTGGCTCGCGACCGGCAGCCCGAGTAAGAGTAGCACGGCGTGGTAGATACGGTCGCGCACTCGTAATACGCCTTGCTCTCGCCGCACCACGCCGGAGAGATGGCTGAGTCCCTGATACAACGCCAGGGCCAGGAACTCATCGGGTTGTACATGGCGCTTGTAGCTAATGAAGACGCGGGCACGGGATGGCACGGGGACAGGCATCGCAGTGGTCCTTCGCACGCAGAGGACCACAGTGACATGTTCATTGTAGTATAACATTTGTGCCATGACGGAGAGGCGCCGACGGCGCACGTTCCCCACAACGACGAGTGCGCCATGAGCCAGCAAAGGGATCGAAAAACGCCGCCGCGGTGCCATGCTGGCCCGTGTACAGGCGCCCGCATGGCCACAACACATGCCCCTTTACAATGTGCAAACCGATGCATATACTACGCCCCCCATAAACAGTTTTCGTCATGAGCATCAGCGCGTGTGGCCATGGCGTGGGCCAAGCACACGGCCTCTGGGCCCCTCGGAAGGCCCAGGACACCGAGAGGAAGGCCATAAAACACCTCGTACACTCTTTGATGTTCAGCGCCGTCCTGGTGGGGGTGCTCAGCGCCTCTCCAGGCGCGGCCAACAACGTTGGACCCGATGACGAGGCTAAGGGCATACGCGAAGGGCGGCGCCTCTTTCGGCACGAGACCTTCGGCGGTAATGGCCGTACTTGCGGCACCTGCCATAGCGTCGCCAATGGTACCCTGACCCTGGAGCAGATCGCCGAGCGTTTTGCCGAAGATCCCACCGGCCCGCTCTTTCGCGGCGACGGCACCGATGACGGCGCGGGCAACGGCACCACGCGCATCCGGGCCGACGGCACCATCCTGATTACCCTGCCGCTGCCGGCGCATGTCCAGCTCACGGACGACCCGACCGCAGGCACGGTGACGCTGCGGCGCGGCATCCCCACAACGCTGAATACGCCGGCCCTTGATCCCGTGCTGATGTACGATGGCCGGGCCCCCGATCTGGTTGAGCAGGCCCGTGACGCCATTGTCACCCACGCGGCAGCGACGATTGCGCCGACCGACAAACAACTGGCGCTCATCGCGGCGTTCCAGCAGACCAAATCCTTCTTTTCCTCCAAAGCGCTCGAACGCTTTGCGGCTGGTGGTCCCCCGCCGCCTCTGCCCACAGGGCACACGGCGGCGGAAAAGCGCGGGAGGCGCTTCTTCAACGACGTGCCGATCAGCCCGACCTCGACAGAAGGACTCTGTGCCATCTGTCATAGCGGACCGCTGCTCAACGAGAGCAATGGCTTCAACCCGCTGCCCCCACCGCTGGGCTTCGTTCCCAAAGGCGAGCGCTTCCAGTCCATTCTGAGCGCCGAGCTGCTCCCCAACGGCGACCCGCTCCGTACTTACACCGTGACCAACCCTGACAGCAGCACGTTCGAGGTGATCATCTCTGATCCAGGACGCGCCCTCACAACCGGCGACTTCCGTGGCTTTCCCTTCGGCAACCTGGGACAGTTCAAGATTTCGTCGCTGCGCAATGTGCGCCATACAGCACCTTATTTCCACAACAACGGTGCGAAAACCCTGGAAGACGTGCTCGCCCATTACCGGCTCTTCTTTATCATCGCAACGCCAGCGGTCTTCCCTGGTGCCCCGCCGATTGTCCTGACAGATCAGGATATGGCGGATATTATCGCCTTCCTGAAGCTCCTGTAGCGCCTGGAGAGTGGGGACACAGGGGCGCATCGACTCACTGTCCCGGTGTCCCCCGCTCTTTACTCGTGTGACCGGAGACGATACAGGGGAAAGTGGTCATCATACCCCTTGGCCAACTTCTCCACGCCGACATACTCACACGCAAACTCCTCGCCACACTCGACCGCCACCAGCGCGGCACACTGCTCGGTCACATAGGCGCAGCCTGGCGTGGTCACGGGCTCAATCCGGGCGGCGCGGTTGACGTGGCTGCCGAAAAAGTTCTGACGCCCGAGAATTTTGTCCAGGTACGGATACACCGGCCCGGCATGCAAGCCCAGACGCGCCGTGGTATCTGCCGGTAGCCCCAGGGCTTTCCAGGGCACAGTCTCCAGCCAGTGCAGCAGGGGAGGGCAAAGCGGGCACAGTCGCGCACGCTGTCGAAGACCAGGAACAGGCCATCGCCCCAGGTATTGGCGAACGCCGGGCGCGGCTGGGTCTGGGCCACCATGTCGGCGACCTGGTCAAAGATGTGGGTCAGAAAATTGGGCATCTGCTCATCGCCGAGCTTACTACAATTCTTTACATCGCCAAACAGCATCACCTTGACCACCCGTGGCAGCGGTGTTGGCAGAGGGCTGGGCACTGGCCTGGTGGCCACCGGTGGCAGGGCTGGGAGGGCGGCCCGCAGGGCGGCCAGGTTAATCTCGGGTGCCAGGCGCTGGCCGCTGTCTTGCCAACTACGCACGAAATAGGCCGTGCCGCCTGGCCGTTCCGGGGAGGTCGGATCACGCACCACCAGGGCATACGGCGGCACGCCCAGATGGGCGGCGCGGGTGATCACTAAGCCCGGGGTGAGCGTATTGACAAAGTCGTACAGGCTCTCCTCCCCCAGAAAAGGCTGCGTGGTGGCATAATGCACTTCGGCGTGTGCCAACACATAGTCGCAGCGCTGACACCAGCCAGCCATGGACTCCAGGCCAAAATCGACGCTGGTGGCGTAAAAATCGTCATAGCGGAACGGCAGCACAATGTGTAACTCTTTGCCACGTTCTAGCATGGCCTCGGCAAAGAGGATATCAGCGCCACACGCCACCGCGCTATAGCCCACGGCGGCATCCAGGTCCGTGAGGGCCTGGGTAAGCGCCGCCCGCACGCTGGCTTCTCGTGCCGCATCGGGAGGAAAGCGTGGGGTCTGGCGTGACGGGTGATCGATCATATGACCCGAGAACACCACTACATGCCCGACGTTGACAAGCGCCAGCAGCGTGGGATCGAGGGCCAGGGGCTCGGCGAGCCGTTGCAACTGCCGCCGCATGGTGGCAATGTCGCCCAGACGCCCATGGGCCTGGGCCACAGCCTGGGGATACCACTCTGCTGCTGCGTCATACTGCCCCAGGTGCAGGCAGGCTTCTCCCAGGGTGGCCAGCAACCAGTAATCCTGCGCTCGGTCTGGCTGCTGCTGCTCTGCGGTGGCGCGCTGGGCCGCTTGGGTTGCCAGGTCCACAGCTTGCTGGGGCTGACCGGCGAGCAGCGCCATGGTGGCCGCATTAATACTGGGAAACGAGGCGCTGATCAGGGCATGCGCGTGCGTATACCAGGCGGCGGACTCTGTGGCGTACTGCGTGGGTAGCGCCGGGGTGCGCGTCTCGGCGTAACGATCCTTGCTGATGCGACCTGCCAGGCTGAGACTTTCCACTTGCAGAGAAACCTCTAGATCGGACACCGCCAGTAGGGCGCTGATCTGTTCCATGGCCTTGGTGTCATTCCCCCCACGCGCTAGAGCTGGTTACTCTAGTGCCAGAGGGGGCGGTGGACCTCAGTGTTGTAGGCTTCCAGGAGCGCCACGAGGTTGACCTGGGGTTGCTGGAGATGCTGGAGGATGGTTGTGACAGAGAGTTCGGCCATTGGGTGTTCTCCCCTGAGCAAAAAATGGACAAGCAGGTGGCCCATCTGTACCGAGAGCCTGGATCTGGTGTGCCTTTGACGGCGCTGGGACGATGCCATATGCTCTGTGGTACAGCATTGCAATCCAGTCAGCCCTACGTACGACGGTGCAGATGAAGAGCGTGATCCCAGAGAGGGTCGTGTCTTGAGAGGTTTCTTGATGCCTGAACATACCATGGCGATTCATATACCCCAGCCGTTGTATGAACGCCTGCAACGGCTCGCGACGGTGACCCATCGTCCCCTGGAACAGCTCGTCTTACAGGCGGTCGAGGCGCATGTCCCACCGCTGCTTGAGGATATGCCGGCGGCTATGCAGGAGGACTTGAGCGCTCTCGAAACCCTTGATGTCCCTGCCTTGTGGCAGGTAGCCCAGGCAGGATGGGATGCAGAGCAGCATCAGCAATACACCGCCCTGCTGGCGCAGGAGCGTGCAGGGACGCTCACGCCCGCCGAGCGTACTACCCTGGAAATGCTCTACGAGGATGCGAATCGGCACATGCTGCGGAAAGCTTATGCCAACGCACTCCTCCAATGGTATGGATATACTCTCCCGCCCTTGCCTGCCTACCAGTCTATCTCGTAATGGCGTCGTACATCTCTGTCGCGCTTCAGGAGCAAGTCCGGCACGATGCTGGCCCCTATTGCGGATATTGCCGCAGTGCAGAAACCATCACCGGGATTCTGCTAGAAATCGAACATATTCTCCCTGAGTCTCTTGGAGGCCCGACGATCCGGGAGAATCTCTGGCTGGCATGCCATCGATGCAATAAGTTCAAGGGGAATCGCATCGCAGCTACCGCTCCAGACACACAAGAGATAACAGCACTTTTTCACCCACGCTTACAGGTCTGGCGCGAGCACTTTCAGTGGAGTCGAGATAGCACCTGTATTGTAGGACGCACACCGTGTGGCCGTGCCACAATAGAAGCTCTCCAGATGAATAACCGCTATGTTGTAGAGGCGCGACGTTTTTGGGTCTTTGCTGGCAGGCATCCCCCGCCGTAGCGCCCGTCCTAGTAGAGCATCCGTTTGTCCCTGTACGATATCCCAAGCCTCTGGTAAGTGAGGCTTGCAAAAGCATGACGAAACTACCTGGGGGAAGGGGCCGCACACCGGAAGCCGATGTTGACGTTGCGGTCGGCGGGCCCGAACCTGACGCGGTTCGCGGCGCGCGGCCGCGCTGGCGGCCTGGGCGATCACCGCAGTGAGGGTCGCCGCGCTCGGCGGTGTGGACGCCGTGCGATAGGCTTCCTGACGCAGCGCGGCACACAGTCGGCCAAACGGATCATCGGCCAGTCGGCACGCGATGACGCGCATGACACGTTGCGCGCGCGGCAGCAAGGCGGCGTTGAGCAGCGAAGATTTACCGCAGCCGGACTCGCCTTCCAGGATGAAAAACGGCGCCAAACGCAGCATCTGCCAGCAGTCGTCGCACTCCTGCTGGCGACCGGGCAGCACTTCATCCGCGTCATACGGCCGTGGCCCACGAAACAGCCGAGGCAGGCCCGAGGGTGGTGGCACGGGCCCGAGAATCAGGCGCGTGATCCGTCGGGCGAGGTGCGGAAAACGTGTCAGACCAAACAGTAGCAGCGCCAGGCCAAGACTCCAGGCCCGCCCTGTCCCGCCTGGTATCGGCATCTCGGCGAGATCCAGGGCCTGCACACCGTATGCGCCGAACACCAGCACGGCCAGCCCAGAGCCTAGGCGGCGCCAGGAGCGCGCCAGGCGCTGCCGCAGGCGGCGTAGTGTGGTTGCCAGCACGTTGGGCGGCTGGGCGGCAGCCAGGCTGAAGGCGCCGAATACGGGTGAGGCCGGTTCGTTCCCCGTCAGGGGCGGCTGCAGGGCGGGCTCTTCGGCTGCTGGGCGGACAGGGGGGGACAGCGGGCCGGGGTGCAGTGGGGTGCCGGCAATAGCTTGCAGGAGTTCGGCAATAAGACGCGGCGTATCGTCCGGGCCGCTCCAAAAGGCCGTGGTGATGCAATCCAGATAGGCACTGAGGGGATAGGGCAGGGCATCATCATAAGCCAGGCGTACCGGCAGGATGGTCGGCTGCCCAGCCTGGGCTTTGGCGCGGTAGTGGACTTTTTTGACCTCCTCTAGCACCATTTCGCTGCACACCGCTTCTGCCGACAGCAGCACGAGCAGGACATCGGTCTGCTCCAGAGCCGTATCAATACGCTGGCCCCAGCGTGTGCCCACGGGCGTTTTTTGATCCAGAAACACGTCGTGCTGCACGCTGAGCACCTGATACAACGCCAGGGCCAGGGACTCATCGGGCTGTACATGGCGCTTGTAGCTGATGAAGACCCGGGCACGGGATGGCACTGAGACCGGCATCGCAGTGTTCCTTCTTGCTCAAGGCAGCGCATCGGTGTGTGGATTGTAGCATGGCTCTGGCGGAC
This sequence comes from Pseudomonadota bacterium, assembly GCA_005777235.1. Lineage (GTDB taxonomy): Bacteria > Tectomicrobia > Entotheonellia > Entotheonellales > Entotheonellaceae > SXND01. The sequence goes on along the minus strand of SXND01000045.1, from coordinate 8,628 downwards.
AGTAACGGCACGTGCTCGCGTCATGCAGGCGCTAGTACTCCAGCGCTTGCTGGGGTGGGAGTGGTCGGGGCGACCGGTGGATCGCCCCGAGCGCGAGAACAGTCTCTGGCGGTTACTGGCTGGCGCGCCGCGCGACGCTGGGGGCCACGTCCGGCGCCTGATCGAGACTCTCCACGCTGTGGAACGAGGGCCGTGCTTCCAGGCCCGTCAAACCCCCGCTGGGAAAAAAGTCTTGAAGACTGCCCACACGCGCAGTACTGTCTGCACACGTACGCCTCTGGACAGGTGGGTTGTCGTCGGGCATCAGGGGATATCTACTGCGGGCGGGACAACACATGACAGCGCCATCGTTACCACACCGTCAGCCAAAGCCGGTTCGCGCTCCCAGGCGCCAGCGCGCCGGCACGGGCAGCACGCCTGGCAAGCGGCTCATCATCACGGAGAAGCCGTCGATGGGACGCGCGGTAGCCGTAGCACTCGGAGTCACCATACGCCGCACCGGCTACCTTGAGGGGAGCAGCGACATCGTGACGTGGTGCATCGGCCACCTGGTGGAACTCGACGCGCCAGAGGCCTACAATCCGGCCTGGAAGCAGTGGCGCCTGGCGGATCTGCCGCTCTGCCCGGCCACGTTTACCTATCACCCCGCCGCACCGACCCGCGACCAGTTTCAGGTCATCACACAGCTCTTGGGGCGTGCCGACGTGAGCACGATTGTCAACGCCGCCGACGCCGGGCGGGAGGGCGAGCTGATCTTCGATCTCGTCTACACCCTGGCGCACTGCCGCAAGCCAGTCGAACGACTGTGGATCTCGTCGCTGACGCGAGAAGCCATCCTGGCCGGTTTTCGCAACTTGCAGCCAGCCGCGGCCTATCACGGCCTGCGCGATGCCGCCCGCTGCCGGCAGCAGGCCGATTGGCTCGTCGGACTCAACGCCACCCGCGCCCAGACGCTCCGCGCTCGCAGTGCCGGTGCCGACGGGGTCTATTCCCTGGGGCGCGTGCAAACGCCGACGCTCGCCCTGATTGTGGCGCGAGACCAGGAAATCGCCACCTTTGTGCCTGTCGAGTATTTTGAGGTCGTCGCCACGTTCCAAGCCAGTGCGGGCTCCTACCAGGGACTTTGGCGCAATGCCCAAGGCAGCCGGATCACGACCAGGGCCGCGGCCGACATCATCACCGCCACCGTGCAAGGCCGCCGCGGCACGGTCATCCAGGTCGAAAAGCAGGCCAGGCGGGAACGGCCACCGCTGCTCTATGATTTGACCTCCTTACAGCAAGCCGCCAACACGCGCTACGGCTTCTCCGCAGCGCACACGCTCTCTATCGCCCAATCCCTCTACGACAAGACCTTCATTACTTACCCGCGCACGGCGTCGCGTCATCTCTCCAGTAGCGTCAACCGGGAGCTCCGGGGCCATGTCGAGGCCGCGAGTGTTGGCCCATATCTGCCCTTTATCCGCACGATCCTGGCACGAGGGACGGTGAGCCTGAGCGCGCGTCACGTCGATGACAAGAAGGTGACGGACCACCACGCCATCATTCCTGCGACGCAGCGCGTGGACCCGGCCGCGCTCTCACCGGACGAAAAACGCCTCTATGACCTCATCGCGCGCCGCTTCCTGGCCGCTTTTTACCCAGACGCCGAGAGCGAACGCACGACGATTCACACCGAGGTCGAGGGTGAGCGCTTTACCACGCGTGGCACCGTGGTGTTGGTGGCCGGCTGGCAGGAGGTGGAGCCGCCCAGGCAGGTCAGGCAGGTGACTGACGACGTCACGGAGGACGTCGAGCACCTCCCTCTGGTGCGGAGACACGACGCCGTGGAGACCCGTCAGGCCGCAACCCTCAGCAAGCACACCAAGGCCCCGCCACGCTATTCGGACGCCAGCTTGCTCGGTGCCATGGAAACGGCTGGGAAGACGATCGACGACGAAGAGCTGCGCCTGGCGATGCAGGACGCCGGGTTGGGGACTCCCGCCACACGAGCCGCCATCATCGAAACGTTGCTCAGCCGCGAGTATGTGGTACGCGATAAGAAAGCCCTGGTGGCCACCCCGAAGGGCCTGGCGCTCGTCAACACCCTGCGCACGCCGCTGCTCACGTCGGCCGAGCTGACGGGACAATGGGAGCAGAAGCTCGCCCGCATGGCCCGCGGCGAGTATGCCTGCGAGGCCTTCATGCATGAGGTCCGGGGCATGGTGGACGATCTAGTCCGCCAGATTGCCTGCAGCACACTGGCACCACCCACCCAGGGCGAGGGCTTCCCGAGGACAGCGAGACAACGCCCAGCGGGGGCACTCTCTTGCCCGAAATGCGTGACGGAGGGGCGCCCTGAGGGCTTTCTCAGCGAGCGCACCGGGGCCAAGGGCCCATTCCTCGTCTGCGCCACCGGCCGAGACGTCTGCGGCTTCAGCAGCGATACACCCAAAAATGCCACACAGCGCAAAGCCTTGCTGGAAACCCGCTGCCCCAGCTGCCAGGGTGCCATGCGACTGCGCCTGCCCACAGAGCACGGCCGGCAGGCCTCGCTCTCCTGCTGTGCCTACCCGGCCTGCCAGGGTCTCCGTTGGTTTACCAGCAAGGGCACCCTGGAGAAGGTGCGGATAGCACCTGAGACGGGACCACCCTGCCCGACGTGTGGGACACCGACGGTGCAGCGTGGTCCAACCAGTGCAGGACACCTCTTCTGGTCTTGCCCGCACTGGCGCCGTGACGGTTCGGGCTGCCATAGCACCCCAATCTGGACAAACTCGGCACGCCCATGAGAGCGGGCGTGCCTGCACTACCGGGAGATGTTTGGCGATGCTCATTCCGCACCAGATGCTCAGTCCCGCAGCCTTAGATGGTGTCATTGAAGCCTTTATCACCCGCGAGGGTACCGACTACGGTACCGAGGATATCCCGCTCGCCACCAAAGTCTGGCAGGTCCGCCAACAGCTTGAGGCCGGGACCGCGGTCATCGTCTACGACCAGGAGACGCAGAGTTGTACCATGCAACCCCGACATCGGGACGCGGCACATCCTGGTCCATAGTCTCTCTACCACCCACGGATGAGGGAGGATGATCAAGCGATCTTGTCCAGCATGGCTACCTGGACATCTCCTGCACGCCTGGGGCGAGCTGGTGCAAGGGCTTGGGGTTGACGCAGTGCTCAACGAGCCCGGGAGCATGACCCGTGCGCTGCGAGGGCCGCGCGTACGGCATGGGCAGTCTGGTACTACACTTGCTGTGCACACGATAGCCTTCTCGGCTGGGCGCGTGGCGCATGGCAAGGGACCGGGTGGCAATGTGCGTCGGGGCTGCCGTCACGAGCACTCGGGGCTCTGCCGCACGACCTGCCCAGCCACGCCTATCAGGGTGACCCACGACGGCTGTTGCGCCTTGTCCATGACGCACCTCATCGCCTATACTCCGCCGAGAGAGTCATGGCGTCCAGGCACCGCCAGTCAACGTCGGGACGCCTGGCTGGTTGCCCCGACTGGTGCAGGACGTCTGCCATGGACCTCTCGGGTGCTGGGGCATTCTCGATGCCGTGCATGCTCACGGCCTACAACACGGCGGTGACGCTGGGGCTCCTGGTGTGGGTATGCTTGGCACGCCCGCAGGGGGTGTTTGGGGGAGAAAAACTGGCATGACCCTGAGGCTGGCTTTGCTCGATATGGCAGCAACCACCGTGGATGACACCATTGATGGGCGTCCATTGGTGTTACAGAGTTTTGCGGACAGTTTTGCCGTGGCTGGTGTGGTGGTGCCGTGGGAGGTGCTAAACGCCCAGCGCGGCAAGGACAAGCGTGAGGTGTTTCAGACGCTTTTAACAAGCCACGGTGGGCTGTCGTCCGGCACGCAGTTAGAGGAGACGACGCAACGTCTCCTGGCACATTTTACGGCACAGCTGTTGCAGAACGTCTCTCGGCTCCGTGAGATGCCGGGGGCCACCACCACCTTACGGTTTCTCAAGCAGCATGGCATCTTTACGGCCCTGGGAAGTGGCTTTCCGTTAGAAGTGACGCAGGCCATTGCGCAGCATCTGGGATGGAGCAGCGCCGGCCTGGTCGATTACGTCACCTGCGGCGAAGCCGCAGGCGGGGGGCGTCCGCAGCCGCACATGCTGCACCGCGCCATGCAGGCCGCGGGCTTACTGGCGACTGACAGCCCGGTGGATCAGGCGTTGCCAGGCGTGGATTATCGCCAGGTGCTCAAAGTCGGCGATACCGTGCAAGATGTGGCGGAAGGCTGCAATGTCGGAGCCCTGACCATTGCCGTCACGTCCGGGACGCAGTCTGCCGCCACCCTGGCTGCGGCCGGCCCCACGGCAGTGCTGCCGTCCGTAGCCGAGGTGCCACACTGGTTACAGGCACATGGCTATGTCCCAGCCGGGTGAGCCTGGCGTGAGCGCCGAGGGTGGCAGATTCCCTGAGCAGCTTAGCCAGGCAGCACGGCGCTATGTGCTGGTGTTCAACCGCAAGGCCAAACGCTACAGCCAGGCCAGCGAGGCCCGGCTGGTACAGCAGGCCAGGCACTGTCTGGGCCGCCAAGTGGTCGTGACCTACACCACGCCCGACACGCAGAGCCCGGAGGCCAGGTATACCATTGCCGATTTTGCCCGCTACCGCGACAGCAGCGATTGCATTATTGCCGTGGGTGGCGACGGCACGGTGAACATTGTCATCGCGGCCATGGCCCGGCATGGGCTGCTGCCGCAGGTACCGCTGGGGGTCATCCCCTATGGCACCGGGAACAATCTGGTGCGCTCCTTTGGACTGGCACGAAACGTCAGCAAGGCGCTGGAGACCATTCAACAGGGCCACAGCATCCGGCTGGACATCGGGCTGGTGAATCAGCAGTATTACTGCGTCAATGCCAGTTTTGGCCTGTTTCACCACCTGCTGGCGCAACGCGTCACCAATTCCCTACCCGGCTATCTCTACGAAGCCCTGCGCCACATTGGCTTTCAACCCTGGCCCGTGCGTCTGCGCTACACCGATGCTGCTGGCCAGACCATCACCCTACCGGCGCAGCGCTATATTGTCGGGGCCATGCTCAATACGTCGCATTACGGCTCGATCCTGCGCATGGCCCCCGATGTCGTGAGCGACGACGGGCTCTTTGACGTCAAGCTCATCCGGGCCATGCCGCGCCTATGCTATCCCCTGGTGTTTGCCATGATCCTCACGGGCCGCTATCACCTGTCACGCCATACCACCACCTTCCGCACCGCGCAGGTGGAACTCTTCCCGGAAGCGCCTTGTGGGATGGAAATGGACGGCGAGGTGCTGCCGACCCAACCGTGCTACCGCATCGCGATGGCCGGCTACGTGCGTTTACTGGTGCCAGTCCTGCATTGACCTGCCCCCGCCTGCCTGCTAGGATCAGCCGCCCAGACACATGGGCCAGTGACGACGTACACCCATACCAGCGAAAGAGGAAAGCCGATGCGTATGCCAAGACCGATGTTAACTCTCACATGCCTCCTGATAGGGGGAATACTGCTGTGGGCCAGTGGAGCCGCGCGGGCCCAGGCGCTCCAGCCCTCCTGCGCCACTCCGAAAGAAGTCAAAGGTTTTTTGACCTGCGCCGATGTCGAGAAAGCCGAAAAAGAAGGCGCCCTGGTGTATTACGCCCCGATGGTGGAGCAGCAGATGGTCGCGCTCCTGAGCAAGTTCCACGAGCTGTTCCCGGCTATTAACACCAGCCAGTATTTGCGCGAGCAAACCGGACGACTGTACGCCAAGCTCAATGCCGAACGGCAAGCCGGGACGTATCTGGCGGATGTCTTATCCCTCTCAGACTATGCCCCGGCCCTGGATTTGATCAAGAAGAACGGCTATGCCGTCTATGTCTCGCCCCAGACCGCCGCCTATGATGCCTATTTCCGCAGCGAGACCCCTGGCCTGTTTACCTGGTACAGCCTGGGAGTCGCCGGCATCACCTACAACACGGATGCGGTCGCGCCCGCCGATGCACCGAAGACCTGGAAAGATCTGCTCAACCCCAAATGGCGCAATGTCATTAATTTTAAGGACTCGGCCTCGGGTTTACAGGGCGTCCAATGGTTTGTGCTGCGCCAGCTCTACGGTGACACGTTCTGGAAGCAGATGATGGAGCAGAAGCCGCGCATCCTACCCTCGACCGTGCAACAGTACGAACGCGTGATCAATCGTGAAGACACCATCATTGGCCTGGGGCAGTACTCGACCTATCTCGAATTCAAAGCGAAGGGCGCGCCCCTGACCTTTGTGGTGCCCACGGAAGGGGTGGTTTCCACGCCGGCCATTGTGGGCATGCTGGAGAAAGCACCGCACCCGGAAGCGGCCAAGCTGTTCATCGACTGGTTCCTCTCCCCTTTAGGACAAGCGGTGCAAACCCAGCTCACCTTTGCCTACTCACCGCGCACAGATGTCCCCCCACCGGCCGGAGCGGTGCCGCTCAGCGAGATGAATATCCTCAAGCCTGACTGGAAAGAATACATTGCCCTACAAAGCAAATATGTCCGTGAGTGGAATGCGCTCGCTGGCATGTAATCACTGCAGGCGTTTGAGAAGGACACGCTGACATGCAATCACGCTTCAATGCCCAGACCCTCATCACCTGGGGGGTTATGGTGTTTTGTGCTGGCCTCGTGCTGTATCCGCTGGCCTTTCTGATTCAGGTGGCACTGAATACCGGCGACTCCCAGGTCTGGCCGCCGGTGCAGTACGGTTTCGACAATTTTGACGGCCTCTTTCGCAGTCCCAAGGTGTTGCTCAACACCTTGCACGTCGCCGCCCTGGCCACTGGCATGGCGGCGCTTATTGGTTTTAGCATGGCCTGGATCTTGTCGCGTACCGACGTGCCAGGGCGCCGCACCCTCGAATCGCTGATGAGTCTGCCGTATTACGTCACACCGCTGGTTGGCGCCCTAGCCTGGAGTGCCCTGGCGTCGCCTAAGAGCGGCATTCTCAATCAACTCTGGCGGGCCCTGGGAGGCACCCAGGCACTGATCAACATCAACTCGCCGGGCGGCATTGCCTGGGTCATGGCGCTGTTTGAAGGCAGCGTCGCCTTTGTGATGATCTCGGCGGCCATGAAGTCGATGGACCCGGCCCTAGAAGAAAGCTCGCAAATCCTCGGCGCTGGCAAATTTGAAACGATGCTGCGCGTCACCCTGCCGATGGTGGCGCCGGCGGTTGTGGGCGCCACGCTGTTTGTCTTTGCCGAAATGATCGGCTCATTCTCCGCCGCGGCCATTTTAGGCATGCCAGAGCGCTTTTTTGTGATCACCACGGCGATCTGGACCCTGGTGGTGCGTTTCCCCCCGGATTTCCCCCTGGCCTCGGCCATGGGGCTGTCGCTGTTTGGCGTCATGCTGGGCATGATGTACCTCTACCGGCGTGTCATGCGCGCGGCCAGCTATGTCACCATCACCGGCAAGGCCTTTCGCCCCCGCCTGATGCAGATGGGCTGGATCCGCTGGCCCCTGTGCGGCATCTGCTTAGCGTATCTGAGCGTGTCAGTGTTTTTGCCCATGCTGGCGCTGATCTATGTGTCGCTGCTCAAATTCGCCACGGTGATCCCTAAGGATATCTTCTGGACCCTGGAGAATTACCGCACGGCGTTCAACCTCGGCCCGATCCGCGCCGCCCTGGGCACCAGTCTGCTGCTGGGCCTGATGACTGCCACCGTCGGCATGATCCTCATGGGCCTGCTGTCGTGGATCATCAACCGTTCGCAGACACGCGGCTCTGGCGTGCTGGAATATATCGTCATGTTTCCGCAGTCCGTGCCACGCCTGGTGTTCGGCCTCGGCCTGTTGCTGGCCTGGGTGGTCATGCCGATTCCGGTGTATGGTACCATCTGGCTGCTCTTACTGGCCTATCTGACGGTGTTTATGCCACTGGGCATCCGCACCATCTCCGGCGTCATGGTGCAGCTCGATAAAAGTGTTGAAGAATGCGCCCGTGTGTGCGGCGCTTCGTGGTTGTACCAGCTCTGGACGGTGACCATGCCCTTGCTGCGTCCGGGCCTGATTGCCGCCTGGATGTTGTTGTTCATTGCCAGCGTGCGCGAAGTGGGGGCGTCCGTGTTGCTCATTGGCCCGCAGACCAAAGTCATTGGTCCGGCGATTATCTCGAGCTGGGAGTCCTCCGGCTTACAGCTCACCGCGGCCATGGCCATCATCCAGGTGTCCATCGTGTTTGCCGCGTTGCTGATCTTACTCATCGTGGCCGGACGCATGGCACGGATCGAAGGGGAGTGAACACACGCGATGGCAGCTCAAACAGGTGAGAGTCACATTGAAATACGGGATCTCGTGGTGCACTACGGCGACGTGATGGCCGTCAAGCAGGTCAGTTTTACGGTGCGCCGTGGGGAACATTTAACGCTGCTCGGCCCCTCGGGCTGTGGCAAGACCACCACGCTGCGCTCGATTGCCGGGCTCGAACAGCCCAGTGCGGGCGAGATTTACATTGATGGGCAGGCGGTCTTTTCCTCTGTGCAGCACGTCAACGTGCCCACGGAAAAGCGTGGCGTCTCCATGGTGTTTCAATCCTACGCCATCTGGCCGCACATGACGGTGTTCGAGAACGCGGCCTATCCGCTGAAGGTGTCGCGGACCCGGCGGTTCTCGAAGGCCGAGATCGCCG
>SXND01000044.1 GCA_005777235.1 Pseudomonadota bacterium | reverse complement strand
TGCGCACTCTCGCCGAACGCACCGTCGAAGCCCTCTGGAGCGCCATTGGTAAGATCTATGATGCGGTCACCCCATCCCATTGCAACAACTTCTTCTATAAAGCCGGATATGCAGTGCGTAAATTATGAAAATGCTCTAGTGAAGTGGTAGAAGGGGTGCTGCAGAATGCCTTTGATGCCATGTCTGACGGGGGGACTCTGCATATTAGCGGTGATTTCAACGCCAAGGTCATACGGCTGCATATTAAGGATACCGGGCCTGGCATAGCCCCAGAACATCAGCCGCATCTGTTCACCACCCCGTTCTTTACCACGAAGACAGATACGAGCCGTCTAGGTTTTAGCCTCTGGCTGTCGCGGCTCTACTTGCAAAGTGTCGGCGGTGACATTGCCATCACGGCGACGTCTTCTGCCGGAACGACTTTGACGATTTCTCTGCCACAGGCGTTCGAGGCACATAGTAATTCCCAGAGCACCATCGCGCCCATCGTCGAGCCTCAAAAAGTTGAGGAAAATTCTTGCTTGCTCACTTCGATAAAAATCCTCCTAGTCGAGGATCAGGTGAACTGGCAGGGGCGCTTAGCGCTGCCACTGACTGAGCATGGCTGTGAGGTCGTCATGGCCCGCAGCTACGCAGAAGCACTACGCCTGCTAGAGCAGCACACCTTTGCCGCTTTTATCATTGATGTGTGTCTGGTCGAATACGACATCCGCAATGCCGATGGGCTCAAGCTGGTGCAGTACATTCGTGATCGTGGCCTTGCTGGGCCAGTCTTGGTCCTCAGCGGCTTTGAGACAGCCTTGGAGCAAGCCCGCACGCGTTTTACTGGTTGGGACCAGGTTGATATCCTCGACAAAATGGACGACAGGATGGAGGAAACACTCCTGGTTCTTGTCAATCATGGTAGGGCATACGAGCCAGCCTCAGCATAAGCCAGCCGGCGTATAGGAGACACCCATGACATCCTCGGACACTCAGACCATTCTTGTGGTGGAAGATGATCTCTCCTGGCAAACGATGCTCACGGATCTCTGCCGCAGCGCTGGGTTTCAGGTGGTGCAGGCGTTTGACGCGCAGGCTGCCTGTCATCAGATTGACAGCAGCGTGTCGCGTCCCATCCTGGCCATTGTTGACTTAAAGTTACAGAGTTCGGCCCTGGAGCAGGAGTATGCCGGCTTGCAACTGTTAACCACACTGCGTGATCGAGATATGCATACAATCGTCGTCTCTGGTAACATTCCCGCCGTCCAAGATGTGCTGATTGGACGGGCGGAGATTCGTCACTTAGTCGACAAGGCCCATTTTGCGACCGCCGAAGCCTTTGGCCGTGAGGTCTTTCTGCCCTGGGTGCGCGAGGCAGTGACCTATGCCCAGGCGGCCCGGCAGGCAGAAGGGTTACTGCCAGAGCAGCAACAGCGTTTGCAAGCGCTAGACTTACCGCCTGACGCCTTGCCTTAAGAGCCTATGCCCGTAGGCCATCTACAGCCCCATCTGCTTCGTAGGGGCGACCGGCCGGTCACCCCTACCGGAGAGGTTCTCAGCCGCTCGCTGCTGTTAGGCGTTCCTGCCTTGACTCTGTCCTCACCTCCACCATGGACGGGAGGGCACACCACTTGGGCGCTTACCTGTGTTGCCGTGAGGCTTTGCTACCTGCCGGAGAGACAACAACCGATAGGCGTTCGATGCCCCTATAAACCCGACATACGAAAATCCCATGGCGCACGAGATGCAGTAAGACACCCAGCGTTTTCGGGCGCAGCCCTAGGCGCTCGGCATCACGCCACAGGCAGGCGTTGTCGGGGGCGAGACGAAAAGGCGGAAAGCTCCACTGCGGACTAGGCAGCATGGCCGGTTCCTTGCGCTACATGGGCATGGGTTGAGTATCGCGGACGACGAGAGCAGAACATATCCCCCAAGAGGCAGATGACGCGGGGCCGCTAGAGAGCGAAGCAGGGTAGACTGGACACATATGGCCGGGCGAGATACAGTACGGTGCTGAGAGACGAAAAACTTTACATAGGGACTGTCCAGATGGCAAGCACGGTACCGCCGATCAATTTTCATCGCGCCGCGCGACGTCATTTCCACGATGCCGAACTGCTATTGGGGAATACGAGGGAGGCGAATGCTGGGCATTTGTATGGTTTTGTGGCGGAGTGTGGTATAAAAGCGCTCTTAGTCGCCAGCGGTCTTGCAGTGGAGGCTGGTGGTGACATACCGTGGGGAAATCCATTCAGGCAACATGCCAACCGGTTTGCCAATCAAGTCACACAGATTCAAACATTTATTCAAGGCAGACCAGGGGCGAAATATTTCGCACACGTGTCACATATAGCAGATTTCTCTGATTGGAGTACCGACCACAGATACTATGATGACGGTGCGCTCCCCTCCTCAACGGCCAAGTGGCGCAGTGCAGCGACACAAGTCATGCAGATGCTTGATCAGGCGAAACTGGATGGGGTGATGTGATGAATGGTCAGCACATTTTTTTTAACGATGCCCTGAAGCTGGCATGCCAGACGGTCAATGCTCTACCCTTCCCTTCCGGTATCCGTATGCTACTGGTACGAGATATTCATGGACGTATCCGACTTGCCATCAACACATTGCGGGCCCAATATCCACCCGACATGATTGCATCTCTTACGCAGGCATTCACCAAGCTCGGCGTCTTCAATGGCGGTCTCCTGTTTCATGATGACTTATTCAACCCGGAAGCCCTCTTCGACGACCCCGATATTGCCGAAGTCTCTGCAGCGGATGCAGAGACACCTCTGCAGCTTCTGGACCGTCAGATCATTGGGCAAGACTGGTTACGCCCCGGTGAGAGCCCGAGCGTGCAGCCCAGTCCTCCTCGCCTGGTGTTCTATGGGCTCAAAGGGGGAGTGGGGCGCTCGACGGCACTCGCGATGCTGGCTTATACCTTAGCGCGTTCCGGCAAGAACATTCTTCTGGTAGATTTTGACCTGGAATCTCCAGGGTTGTCAGGCCTTCTGCTGCCTCCTGAGCGCCTCGCGGAGCATGGCATGGTCGATTGGTTTATTGAAGATGCCGTTGGCCAAGGTGAGGCAGTGCTCGAACGCATGATTTCTGCGAGCCCGCTGGCTGAGCACACGCAGGGCGACATTCGAGTCGCTGCGGCTGCAGGGATTGAGGAAAAATTTTATTTAGCAAAACTGTCCCGCATCTATACCGACGTGGCGCAGAACGGCCATGTGGAGCGGTTTGCGCCACGGGTCCAGCGCCTCGTACGCACATTGGAAGCACAAGAGAAGCCAGATGTCGTCCTCATTGACAGCCGTGCTGGTCTGCATGACCTGGCCGCCGTGAGCATCGTCAGCCTGGCGACGTCTGCGTTCCTGTTTGCTGCCGATACCGCGCAAACCTGGCAGGGTTACCGCCTGCTCTTTTCCCACTGGCAATCGCATCCCTCGGTGCTACGGGCCATCAGAGAGAAGCTCGTGATGGTCGAAGCCTTATTTCCCGAAAGCGAGCAGGCGGTGCGAGCGAGTCGGTTCCTGCATCATGCGTACACCCTTTTTTCTGAGACGATTTATGAACAAATCGAACCTGGAACAGACCCAGTTCCTGATGTGTTCAACTTTGATGTGCATGATACCTCAGCTCCACACTATCCTTTACGTATCAAGTGGAATAACCGGTTTCAGGAGTTCGATCCCTTGTTGCTGCCGCAACACATTCTCACCGAGGCTGATATTGCCGCAACTTTCGGCGATTTTCTTGATGGTGCACGACGGCTTATCGATGGAGATGGAGCATGAGTCAAGCTTTTCCGAAGGCCATACGACAAGCATTACGTGACGGCTTGCCGGAGAACGACCAAGCCTCATCCTCCCCATCGGCGGCAGCGGCCTTCACGTATGTGCCCCCAAGTCATGCGCGGGCACTTGACCCTGAGAACATACTGGTGGAAGGGATACGGGGCGCCGGCAAGAGCTTCTGGTGGGCGGCGCTACACTCTGCTCAGCACCGCCGCTTTGTGGCCTCGGCATTCCCCGAGGCCAGACTCGGTACGAACGTCGAGACCTCACAGGGTTTCGGCGTGGGCTTAGCGCCGGAGCTTGCTCCTGGGAAAGATGCGCTGCGGCAATTGACCGAATCGTGTGAACCGCGCCACATTTGGCAGGCAGTTATGGCTGTGCATGTGCAGTGCCCCAAGCCTTTTCCCGACACGGGAACCTGGAGGGACAAGGTTGTGTGGGTGCAACAGCATCCAGAAGACTACGAGAGCATATTCTATCAAACAGACAAGGCATTGGCCGAGGCTGGGAGAAGACGCCTGATCTTGTTCGATGCGCTCGATCGTCTCGCTGATGATTGGCAGGGCATCCGTCCGCTGGCCCGTGCTCTATTGCAGGTGGCGCTGGATCTACGATCTTTCAGTAGCATTCGGGCCAAGCTGTTTGTACGTCCAGATATGCTGGAAGACCGAGAAATCTGTGCCTTTCCCGATGCCTCCAAGCTGCTGGCCCGCAAAGTCTCGTTGGTGTGGCAGCGCGCGGATCTCTACGCGCTCGTGTTTCAGTGCTTGGGCAATGCGCCGACAACGGGTGAGATGTTCCGTGAGCACTGTCGCAGCGCTTTTCAGCTGGAGTGGCGCCAGGACAGTGTCAGTACGGCCTGGGTCGTGCCCCAAGCGTTGCGCACTGACGAAGAGACGCAGAAACGCGTGTTTCATGCGATCGCTGGCCCTACGATGGCCAGCGGTCCAAGTGGACATAAGCGGGGTTTTCCGTATACCTGGCTCCCCAATCATTTACTGGACGGGCGTGATCAGGTCAGCCCACGCAGTTTCTGTGCGGCGCTGTGGCATGCTGCCGCCACAGAACCGCCGGAGCAATGGGAATATGCCATCGACTATAAATCCATCCAGACAGGCGTACAGAATGCCTCGCGCATCCGTGTGGATGAGCTGACCGTAGAAGACTATCCCTGGGTTGGGATCCTGATGGCCCCGCTGCGTGGCCAGGTGACCGTGCCGTGTAGCGACGCGGACATCCTCCAATTATGGCACAGCGCCAAGACCATTGAAGGCTTACAACGCCATGTCGGCAACCTGAAGGATACGACGGTGAAGCTACCGCCACAGCATATAGAGGAAGGACCGGCAGGACTCCTGCGGGATTTAGAGGCGCTTGGCGTCATCCAACGTTTGTCAGACAGGCGCATCCAGATGCCCGACGTCTACCGCATAGCCTTCGGTCTGGGACGCAAGGGCGGGGTCAAGCCCCTCAAGTAGCCCCGGTTGACGCCTGCGCGGCACCCAGGTTATCCTCGCCCCCTCCCAGGGTCCACCCCCTCACGCTCATTGCCTAGCGGGCGGTCTGTGGTATGTAAACCATGCACACAGATGCACCTCGCACACAGGAGATCTGTCATGGCCAGAATTGACCCCCATTCCTACTTCGACACCGCCCAGCCCCGCGTGCAGCACGTGCGCCTGCGCTGGCAGGTGGATTTTCAGGCCCGCCAGCTCATCGGTGAGGTCACGCTCATGTTCGGGCAGGCGTGCGCCGGGCCGCTGGATCTCGACACCAAGGGTTTGCTGATTGCCGCGGTGCAGACACCCGGTGGGCTGCACGTGCCGTATCGCCTGGAGCCTGCTGAGCCCATCCTGGGACAGCGCCTGCGGCTGCAACTGCCGGAGCAGACCCGTGAGGTGACTATTACCTACCGGACATCACCCGACTCCATCGCGCTGCAATGGCTCGACCCGGCGCAGACCGAGGGCAAGCAGGCGCCGTTCCTGTTCAGCCAGTGCCAGGCGATTCACGCCCGCAGCATTGTGCCAATCCAGGATACCCCACGGGCGCGTGTGACGTATGACGCTGAGGTCACCGTGCCGGCGCCGCTCACGGCGGTGATGTCCGCCGGGCCGCGCGGCCAGGTGCTGGGAAGTACCAGCCGCACCTTTGCTTTTGCCATGCCGCAGCCCATCCCGCCGTATCTCCTGGCCCTGGCCGTGGGTCGGCTGGAGTCGCGTGAGCTGGGGCCACGGGCGCGTATCTGGGCCGAGCCGGAAACGGTGGAGGCGGCAGCCTATGAGTTTGCGGAGGTGGAGGCGATGATTGGCTGTGCCGAGTCGCTGTTTGGGCCGTATGTCTGGGAGCGCTACGACATGCTGGTGCTGCCGCCGTCCTTCCCCTACGGTGGCATGGAAAATCCGCGCATGACCTTTTTAACGCCTACGGTGCTGGCTGGTGACCGCTCGCTGGTGGATGTGGTGGCGCACGAGCTGGCGCATTCCTGGACTGGGAATCTGGTGACCAATGCCACCATGGAGCATTTTTGGCTCAATGAAGGGTTTACTACCTGGGCCGAGCGCCGCATTCTCAGTGCCCTGCACGGCGAAGAGGCCGGGGTGCTGGCCTGGGCCATTGGACAACATGCGCTGGATGATTCCCTGGCGCGTTTTCGTGAGCAACCGGCCTTGACACAGTTGCGCTTGCAGCTCCAGGACATTGATCCTGATGACGCCTTTTCGTCCATTCCCTACGAGAAGGGCGCACGCTTTGTGGTCGCCCTGGAGCGGGCCGTGGGGCGGGCGCGCTTTGATGACTTTATGCGGACCTACATGCAGCACTTCCAATTTCAGTCCATCACCACCGAGGAGTTTTTAGCATTTCTGGAGGAGCAACTGCCGGGCACGTCTGTGCAAGTGGATGTACAATCGTGGCTCTACCAGCCGGGCATGCCGCCGCAGGCGCCGGTGTTCCACTCGGCCACACTGGAGGAACTCACGGCCCTGGCGCAGGCGTGGCCCAGTGGGCAGCGTCCGACGGCGGCCCAAATGCAGCTCTGGAATGCACAAGCAACGTTAGTCTTTCTACAACAGCTGCCGCGCCAGCTTGACCACGCTGCGCTGGCCTGGCTGGATGAGCATTTGCAGCTCACGGGACGGGGCAATTATGAGATCCTGGTGGAGTGGTTGAGCATTGCCGGTGGGTCGAATTATGCGCCCGTCTTCGAGCGCATCCGTACCGTGCTGCTGCGGGTGGGGCGCATGAAGTTCCTGCGGCCGCTGTTTCGCGCCCTCGGTCAACACGCCGACACCCGGTCGCTAGGGCGCGAGATTTATGCGACAGGGCGAGACACGTATCATAGCCTGTCACGGCGGGTCGTTGAAGACATTATGGGGCAGTGGAGCGCCGGATAGTATGGCGCCAATCCTGCAGAGTGGGCACGCAGGCTAGGGATGGACAAACCCAGGGACACGTGGCATGATACACAGGACGACCCAATGATGCCACGGTGCCGCATGATGGGTCGTGCACACATGCCCGAGGACGCCAGTCGGCCTGATGCCGGACATGGCCGCCATCCTCCCCCACTTTGACCGGAGGCGAACAATGAGCGAACTGGATGCCCGCTATGCACGTGGGCAGGAAACACGGCGGATGTTTGGCGGCGGCACTATCACCAGCGCTGGGTCAGCACCTGGCGCCTGGGAAGTCGCCCCGGATCTCGAGCGTATACTCGGGGAAGCGCTCTTTGGCACCATCTGGCGTCGCGACGCGCTCAGCCCGGTGCAGCGGGAGATGATTACGTTGTCGACCCTTATTGTGCTGGCGCGCGAGACCCAGCTGCGCCGGCACTTAGGCAACGCGCTGCATGTCGGCTTGACCCCCGAACAGCTTGTCGAACTGATTATCCACGACACCTGGTACGGCGGCGCGCCAGCCGGCCTGAACGCGCTGGCCCTGTGCAAAGACGTGTTCGACGAACGCGGCATCGCGTTTACGCCGCCCCGAATCCACAATACCACCGAAGACCCCGATAGCCTGTTCGAGCGGGGCAACCAACTGCGGATGCAGTATATGGGCCCCCAGTCGGGCGCGCGGTCCGCGCCGCCGACTGAGGCCGAACGGGCCTTTAATCGCATCACCGGCGAATACTACTGGGGTGCTACCTGGACGCGTCCTGGCCTTGACTTGCCCAGCCGCTGTCTGTGCACGCTGACCTGCCTGGCGGCCCTCGGCCGCGAAGGCCCGTTACGCAGCCACATCCGCGGGGCGCTGCACATCGGCTTTACCCCCGATCAGGTGATCGAAGTGTTTATGCACCTGACTTTGTATGGCGGGATCCCCTTTGCGCGGGGTGCCATGGACATTGCCAACGACGTGTTTGCCAACGGCTAGTCTCCCCATGGTTGCGCCGTCTCGCCGACAAACAGTCGGAGATGAGCGCATGGCACCGCCACCGTCAGACGGGTGGCGCCAGCAGTCGCAGTCGAGGCAGGAACGATGAACGCGCCTTGGGGCGCCTAGAATGAGGAAGTAACACGGTGATGAAAGAAGCGGCTATTGTCGCCACCGCACGCACGGGATTGGCCAAATCCTATCGTGGTTCGTTCAATAATCTCGAAACGCCCAGCATGGTGGCGCCGGTGATTCAAGCCGTGCTGGAGCGTGCTGGAGTCGAGCCTGGTGAGGTCGAGGACGTCATCATGGGGGCGGCCCTCCAACAGGGCACACAGGGGTATAACATGGCACGGCAATGCGCCATTGCCGCTGGGTTGCCGATGAGCACCGCGGGTATGAGTGTGGACCGCCAGTGTTCCTCGGGCATGATGGCCATTGCCACTGCCGCCAAGTGCGTCATGGTCGATGATGTGCCCATCGTGGTCGCCGGGGGTGTCGAGTCCATCAGTCTGATACAGAACGAACATGCCAACCGCTTCCGCCAGCGTGACCCCTGGATCATGGAGCACAAGCCGGAGGCCTACATGGCCATGATCGACACGGCGGAGGTGGTGGCCAGGCGCTATCACATCAGCCGCGAAGCCCAAGACGAATACGCCCTGATCAGCCAGCAGCGCACCGCGGCAGCCCAGGCTGCTGGCAAGTTCGATGCGGAAATCATCCCGGTGACAGCGAAAATGGGCGTGCAGGATCGGCAGACCAACGATATCTCCTACCGTGAAGTCACGATTCGTGCCGACGAATGTAACCGGCCTGAGACCACCTTAGAGGGTCTGGCGGGTCTGAAACCGGTGCGGGACGGTGG
This sequence comes from Pseudomonadota bacterium, assembly GCA_005777235.1. Lineage (GTDB taxonomy): Bacteria > Tectomicrobia > Entotheonellia > Entotheonellales > Entotheonellaceae > SXND01. The sequence continues at coordinate 23,971 of SXND01000044.1, read as the reverse complement.
GTGCATCACGGCAGGCAATGCCAGTCAGCTGTCCGACGGCGCCGCGGCGGTCGTGGTGATGGACGCCAAGCTGGCGGAGCAGCGCGGTCTGCAGCCTCTGGGCTTCTACCGCGGGCTGGCGGTGGCCGGATGCGAGCCGGATGAAATGGGTATTGGGCCGATCTACGCCGTGCCCCGGCTGCTGGCCCGCAAAGGTCTGAAAGTGGATGACATTGGCCTATGGGAACTCAACGAGGCTTTTGCCGTGCAGACGATCTACTGCCGTGATAAGCTGGGACTGCCGATGGAACGGCTGAATGTCAACGGCGGCTCAATTGCGATTGGTCACCCCTACGGCATGACGGGTGCCCGTCTGGTCGGCCATGCGCTGATCGAGGGTAAGCGGCGTGGGGTCAAATATGTGGTGGTGACCATGTGTATTGGCGGCGGCATGGGTGCTGCCGGGTTGTTTGAAGTGGCATAACGCGTAACAAGCGCAGCTCTGCGGAGGAAAGTAATGCTGACATACGAACCCAATATCGTCCTCTCGACGAAAGAATACGAAGTGGTCGGGAAACGCCCCATCCGCCCGGACGGCGCGGAGAAGGTCACCGGCCACGCCACCTATGGCGCGGATATCCGCATCCCGGGCATGCTGTACGGCAAAGTGCTGCGTAGCCCCCATGTGCACGCCCGCATCAAATCCATCGACACCAGTGCGGCAGAAGCCCTGCCCGGGGTGCATGCCGTGATCACCTCGGCGGATTTTCCGCAGGTATCGGGACGTCTGGTGGATCTGGCCGAAGGCGCCATGCATAACATGCGCTTTCTGAGCAACAACATTATGGCCGCCGATAAAGTGCTCTACAAAGGGCATGCCGTGGCCGCCGTGGCCGCCGTCAATGCCCACGTGGCCGAGGAAGCCCTGGCGCTCATCAAAGTCGACTACGAAGAGTTGCCTCCGGTGATGAGTGCCGCAGAGGCCATGAAGCCCGGTGCACCCCTGTTGCACGAGCGCCTAGGCACCCTCTCCAATCCCAACCTGCGCCCCGGTGGCACGTTGAACGACGACGATCCCACCCCGGGCTCGAACCTGGCGAATCGTTTTGAGTTTCGGCTGGGCGATATTGAGCAAGGATTTAAGGACGCGGACGTCATCATCGAACACGAAACCCACACCGTGCCGATTCATCAAGGCTACATTGAGCCGCACGCCGGCACCGCCATGTGGAACAGCGATGGCACGCTGACCCTATGGTCGAGCAGCCAGGGCCACTTTAATGTGCGCGATCAAACGGCACGTCTCATCGGCATGCCGGTCTCCAAAGTGCGCGCCATTCCCATGGAAATCGGCGGCGGTTTTGGTGGCAAGACTTTAGTGTACCTGGAACCCGTCGCCGCCCTTCTGGCGCGCAAAGCCGGTAAGCCCGTCAAAGTGGTGATGACCCGTACGGAAGTGTTTGAGGCCACCGGCCCGACCTCCGGGACGCATGTGCGCGTCAAAATCGGGGCGACCAAAGACGGCAAGCTCGTGGCCGGTGAAGCGCACCTGTACTATGAAGCAGGCGCCTACCCCGGCTCCCCGGTGTCTCCGGCCTGCCAGGGTATGATGGGCCCCTATCAGATCCCCAATAGCTGGATTGAAGGCTTTGACGTAGTCGTCAACAAGCCCAAATCCGCGGCGTATCGCGCCCCTGGCGTCCCAGCGGCGGCTTATGCCATGGAAACAGCTGTTGACATGCTGTGCGAAAAGCTCGGCGTGGATCCGCTCCAATTCCGCCTCAACAACAGCGCCGTCGAAGGCTCCCGCGCCCCCACAGGGCCGGTGTGGCCGCGCATTGGCTTTGTGGAAGTGCTGCAAGCCGCCAAGGATCACCCGCATTACAGCGCCCCGCTGACTGGCCCCTATCGTGGCCGTGGCGTCGCCAGCGGCTTGTGGCGCAACAATACTGGCCCCTCCAGCGCCGTGGCCGTGGTGCAGAGTGATGGGTCGGTGCATCTGACCGAAGGCTCGCCAGACATCGGCGGCACCCGCGCCTCCTTGACGCAGCAGTTTTCCGAGACGTTGGGGATTCCGTTCGAAGACATTCACCCGGAAGTCGGTCATACCGATGCGATTGGCTTTACCTCGGTCACTGGCGGGAGTGGCGTGACCTTTAAGACCGGCTGGGCGGTGTATCATGCGGCCCAGGATATCAAGCAACAGATGCGCGAACGTGCGGCCAAAACCTGGAATGTGCCAGTGGAACAGGTGACGTACGAAGGTGGAATGCTGCAGGACAGTGCGGATGCCGAACGCCGCCTCACCTTCAAGCAGATTGCCGCCCGTCAGGTCGCCACGGGTGGGGCCATTGTGGGCCGCGCGGGCGTCAACCCGCCCGGGGCTGGGGCGTCGATGGGCACGCACATTGTCGATGTGGAAGTGGACCCGGATACCGGGAAAGTGACGATTCTGCGTTACACGGCGGTGCAGGATGCTGGCAAGGCCATCCATCCGAGCTACGTCGAGGGCCAGATCCAGGGTGGCGCGGCGCAGGGGATTGGCTGGGCGCTCAACGAAGAGTATTTCTTCAATGAGAAGGGCCAGATGGCCAATTCCAGCTTCCTGGATTACCGCATGCCGACGTGTTTAGATTTACCGATGCTGGATACGGTAATTGTCGAAGTGGCGAATCCCAACCATCCGTACGGGGTGCGCGGGGTCGGTGAGACGTCGGTCATTCCGCCGCTGGCCGCCGTGGCCAATGCGGTGTATCGGGCCATTGGGGTGCGCATGAATCACCTACCCATGTCGCCAGGGCGCGTCTTGGAAGCCCTGTGGTCGAAAAACGGCGGCGCCAACGGCGCACACTAACTAGCAGGCGTACGTATGCCAGACGTGTGGCTCTCCCCTCAGATGCAGCGTTTTACTGGGGGACAACAACAGGTGCAAGTGGTGGGTCGCACGATCCGCCAGATTGTCGACAATCTGGACCGCCGGTTTCCGGGTCTGAAGATGGAACTCTACGATGAAGAAGAGGACATCATCATGCCCGGCATTGCGGTCGTGATTGATGGTGAGACCAGTCAACTCGGCCTCTTGGAGCACGTCCCGGAGGCGTGTGAGATTCACTTTATCCCGGCTCTTGGAGGCGGAGCGTAGTCCGCATCCGTGTCACTATGACTCGCTCCTACCAGGGGTTCCCCCGTAGGAACGAGTCATAGCCGCAAGATATCCCTCTTCTTCCTTCGCCCCTTTAGCCCTGCTCATCCAGCAGACCGCATGCTGCCAAGCCAGCGAGCCCAAGACGACTACGACTGCAGATACGGCAGAGGAGTTGGCAGGACCATGGCCAGAACACATAGCGCGTACACGTCGAGCGCTTATTTGAGAACCTTCACTTCTGCCGCAACCAGAACACCATCTGCCGTGAAGCTCCCTTCCACCTCGATAGACACGTTGACCACAAGATCGTCGACCGTCCCTCCCTCAAACGTGGTGCCCAGTGTCAGCTGCACGGCCTGGCCATCGACCTCGATGAGGTCTACCGTCATGATCCGGCTGATGCGGCCCTGAATCTCAACACGGAAGTTGATCTCCGTTGCGACGAGGACACCATCCGCCGCAAAGAGCCCTTCCACTTCGACAGGCGCGTTGAGCGCGATGTTGGCACGCGTGCCCCCGGTGAACACCGTGGTCGGGGTGAGCCGCACGGGCTGGCCATTGACCTCAAAAGTGTCCGCAGCAAGGATCCGAGTGATGATGCCCTGGCGTTCGACGCCAGCGCCCAAGTCGACTTCCTCGGCAACGATGCTGCCATCTGCCGTCAAAAGCCCTTCCACCTCCAGGCGTACATTGACCTCGATATTGCCAGCTGTGCCCCCGGTGAACACGGTGGCCGGAGTGAGCCGCACGAGCTGGCCATTGACCTCAAAGGTGTCCGCCGCGGTGACCCGCGTGACGATGCCCTGGAGCTCGACGGCCTGGCCAGGGGTACCCTGGACGTCAGCGGCCTCGCCTGTGACGCTCTCGGCGACCAGGACACCATCCGCGATATCGCGTCCACTCGTGACTGACACCATCTGCCCATTGCGGAGTTGATTGCCAGGCAGGTTGAGGAGTTTGGCTGCCGAGAAATCGATCCGTAACATCTGGAGCGTAAAGGTGCGCTGCGCAACATCGAGATGCGTGATGGTCCCGGTGCTCTTGAGCACTGTGCCCGGCGCGAAGGCCTCTTGTATCTTGGCCACCCGCGTGGCTCTTAACACACCAGCCGCATCCGTAAAACCACTCAACTCAACGATATTGCCGACAACGAGCGCACCAAATGGGGTGGCACCAAATTGCGTCGTGTCGTCCACACGCACGAGGTGTCCGAGGACCAGCAGACGATTCGTGGCGGGATCAAGACGTGCGATAGGGCCCTGGGCGATGCTGGCAAAAGCCACCGTCGCTGCGGTGCCGACCACACGACTGGGAGCAAGCGTCCCACGCACGGTCACCACCTGCCCTACTTGCAGCTCCGCGAGGACACCACGCTGCCCGTTGAGGGTAATCGCTGCGTCGGTGGTATCGAACGTGATCCCGTCCACCACGAGGCTGTCCACACGCGTCACGGCCCCGACAACGACCGCTGACGTCCCCGGCTGATCGGTGATGCCCGTGCCACCGATACCGCCGCCACACGACATCAATCCCAGGAGGAGCCCTAAGAGCGCCCAGCGCGCGAGAGAGACGGGCCTCGTCATACCTGATTATCCTCTCGAAAATCTTCGGCAAAATAATAGATCCCCACCATAGCGCGCGTGCGCCCGGTGCCCTGCACCGTGGGCGTCACATCCCGGTCGCGGGCCGCCATCCAGTGGTCTAGCTGCTCCAGGAGAGCCTGGGCGTGTTCCCGAGTCAGGGCATGTAACTCTGGCAGGGCCTCGGCAGGGAGGTTGTCGTATTGCACCTTCCGCTGCACATAGGCTTCGGCTGGTGGAGCACGGAGATTCCAGTCAATGGCCGCAATGAGATCCGCCACGTCAGTACCTAAGATACGCACTTTCTCCACCTCGCCGGCTGTCGGCACATAGAACCTGGCGAGGAGGCGAATACGACCGTCCGCAAGCTGTTCGACGGCGCGCACACGTAAGAGCTCGTCCAGGATGGCGCGCACCGGCATGTCGCCACTGTACTGCCTGACCAGACCACTGAGCGATGGGACGTCGCCTTCCACCGGCAGCACGGCTGGTTGGCCACTGGCGTCGTGAAACGCGGGTTCACGTACCCAAGCACTGATCACACGAGCGGCGCGGTTGTATTGTTGTTGCCCTTCACGATCATCCTGTGGCGGCGTCTGGCGCAGCCGCGCCACATCCTTACGCGACAAACCCGTGAGAATCGCTACGCGTGACGCGGTCTGTTTGCGACGCGGCAGGTCAAATTCCTCAAAGGCGACGTCAACATAGACCTGCCGCATCACGTCAGCCATCACCCCAAAAGGAATTCCATGGCGTAACAAAAGACGGACTAGGGGCCGTAGAAGACGCCCAATCGCGCTGAGCAAGGCATTGTGTAGAGGTGTTTCCATACGTCTCGTATCACTGCAGTACGACCATGGGGAAAGCGTAACGATCACACTATAACAAAAATAGGGATTTTTTTCCCAAATTCTCGATATCCCTCTTGACAAGGTCATTTTTTTGGGAATAATATCCCAAATTAATTGGGATGTATTTCCCAAATATGCAAGAAGACGTTGTGTGCCGGCCGCATGGCATGCATGTCTGTGAGACGCGGCCTCTATCGTGACGGAGGATGGCGTCTCGCGATCTGCAGTAGAGCCAAACGCTGGCGCACGACGCCATCGCAAACGGTGGAAGTTTTATCAGGAGAGGTACGATGATACTTGGAACGCAAGAGACAGCACTCGGACTGGCGACGGCTTGTACGACACAACACGGCAAGCGCGCCAGCGTGCTCGTGCTGGCTGGCGTGGTTGGGCTGGGGGCTCTCCTCAGTGTCGCTACTGGACAAGAAGACGAGGCTCTCAGCAGGCGAGGACAAGAAGACGAGGCCCTCAGCAGGCGAGGACACTATTGTACCGCGACCGCGACCGCGCTCTCACGCGCCTGCCTGCATGAGTTCAAGGACGACTACTGGAAGGCCATCGCGATCTGCACCAACGTCTCGGAGCACGCGGAGCGTGAGCAATGTCGCGTCGACGCTCGGACCGCCAGCGATGAGAGCGCGCAACTTTGCTACGCCCAACTGGCGGGGCGTCGTCAGGCTTGCACTTCCCTTGGGGAAGGACGGTACGACCCTGAGTTCGAGCCAGCCGCCTTCGACAGTGATTTCACGCATCTCACGAAGCCGAACCGCTATTTTCCACTGACGATCGGCAACCGCTGGGAATACCGTGGCGGCACGGAGACCAATACGTTAGAAGTCCTGAACCAGACGAAGCTGATCGATGAGGTACGGTGCATCGTCGTCAGGGATCTGGTCAAGGAGAATGGTCGTCTCAAGGAGGGGACCGACGACTGGTATGCCCAGGCCAAAGATGGGAATGTGTGGTATTGCGGCGAGGAGGTGAAGAACTACGAAAATTTCCTAGAAGACAGGCCGGTCAGGCCAGAACTGGTCACCATCAATGGCTCCTTCAAGGCAGGGCGTGACGGCGACAAGCCGGGCATTATCTTCCAGGACTCCCCGACCGTTGGCCAGGTGTACCTTGAGGAGTTTTCCCTGGGTAACGCCGAAGACGTGACCGAAATCCTGTCCACGACCTATGGCTTCGGCAAGAACACGGAACTCGACCGATTCGTGCCGCAGCCGCTGGCGCGACTCCTCTGCACTGACGACTGCGTGGTAACCAAGAACTTCTCGCTCCTGGAGCCAGGGATCTTCGGACGGAAGTATTACGCGCGGGGCATTGGTCTCTTCCTCGAAGTGAAGCCGGACACAGGGCAGATCTCCCAACTCGTACGGTGCAATTTTGATGCGCGGTGTCCCTTACTGCCGACCCGATAACGTAGGGTCGCCATCCAGAGACGTCGGCTGGTTCGTGGGTCACGCCCAGCCGACGCTCCTCCTCCCTTCTCTGCCCATGAGCATCGTATGAGCTAGTAGGCGTAAGGTATGGGCGCCCTTTCTTGCACAGTCCCCTGGCGCTATAATGGCCACGTGTCACAGATGCCACTCCATCCCAGCGAGGTATCAGGTGGCTCACGCCACGAGGTCTTCACCTACGCACTGGTACCTGCAACCGCCGGATTCCGTGCGTCTTGCCGAGGCCATCTCTCTGCCCTTGGTGCACGGGGAACGTGAGTGGCCTCGCTTGACCATCCGGGATTGCCTGGTCTCTGGTGCCGCGCGCTTGGTGCCGTGTGAGGCCACCCGGCCTGCGAGCTTCACCGCGGCGATCCGCATTGCCACGCTGGCGGCACAGCATGGCGTGGTGATTGCCCCCCATACCGCGCCGCCTCTGCATGGCCACCGTGTCTCGGCCTGTGGGGCGAGCGCGTGTGCGGCGGCATCCCATGGCGATCATGCACGGCACCCGATCCACCACGGGTTGTATGTGTACGCTCCCGCCATGCATGACGGCATGCTGCGTTTCAACGCGAGGCCCGGTTTTGGCGTGGAGAGCGACTGGACGTTCGTCAAACAGCACCAGGCGTCCTCCGCACCCGTCGTGCGCCGCCGCGGTTGCAAGGCGCGCCCACAGAACCCACGCTCCGCAAACCGCTGGGCGATGCCGTGGTCTGTCCGCCTACATCACAGGCCTTCCATCAATATTTCCTACACAGTGCGTAAATTATGAAAATGCTCTAGCCCCAAAGCCCCGCTGCGTAGAGACAGATGAGGGGCTGGGCTTTTGATGGCATCATGCGGATTCGGGTAGCGATATCACGCTGGTGTGTGCCGATCGTCCTCAAGGAGGTGACCGCAGCATCAGGCTCTTGGGCCACCTCCGCGACCGCAATCGTCTCCTGATGGACATCCATTCCAACAAAGAGTGTGGTAGACTGCGCCATGGTTGACCTCCAAGTGATAGAAGGAATGCATTATGGCTGAAGAATTTCTTGGTGATCGTCGTCGTGCTCTGGAAGACGAGTTTTTTCGGAGACAGGAACGGGAACTGTTGCAGCAATTACGCAGTACCCAGGAGGAAACCTCGGGGCAGGCAGCCCTGGCGAGCGCCACGGGGCTCAGTGATAGTGCGGTACTCCACACGCTGAGCACTCTGGGGATCACGCCAGACACGCTTCTGGCCCTGGGACTGGTACCGCTCGTGGTCGTGGCCTGGGCGGATGGAGCTCTCGATGCCCGGGAACGTCAGGCCATTGTCTCCGGCCTGAGCGCAGCTGGCCTGGCGGCGGACAGTCCCGCGGCGCAGCTCGTGCACAGCTGGCTGTCCGCTCCCCCGCCTGCCTCTCTGCTCGCGGCGTGGTCGTCGTATACGGCTGACCTAGCAGCACAACTCACGCCAGAGGAGCGCGTGCATCTCCGCGAGAGCGTACTGGGGCGGGCGCGGGCTGTGGCGGAGGCTGCCGGAGGCTTTTTGGGCTTTGGCAGTCGGATATCGTCGGCAGAAGAAGCCCTGTTGCAGCAACTCGCGACCGTCTTTGCCGCGTAAAGGTCAGAGATACGTGGTGCGACAGTATCAAGATTGGGAGCCTGTATGCGTTTTTGTGTCCTTGCACACCCACAAAGCCGTAACTCATACGGGTGCAGACGCTTGCCTCCCTCTGCACCCATGCGGAGGCGCCTGTGCCATGCTCTCTGCCTGATACTGCTCCTCATCCTCTGCGTGGTGCATAACAGTAGGGCGCAGTCCCTGCTCGGTTCGACATCCCTGGGTGAAGAAGGCCGCTTTGGCGGACGCTCGTCTTTGTTGCAAGCCTGGCGTCCACGGACGTTAAATACGCTACTCTCCAGCCTCTATGGCGGCAATGGCATCTCCCTGGCGGTGGCCAGTGGGCACGCCCCGCATTTTACCGTGTCCTCTACCGCGGCGATTAACCAGCTCAATAAGCAAATTGCCAGCGAAATCGGGGTCTTTCCCTTCACGTCCTCGCAAGGCGGGTTTACGTATGCCTTCGATGCCAAGCAGGGGACGTTCGCGCGCACCACATAGACCCTCGGACCATTGTTTGCCGAAAAAGCTGCCACGCTGGGACGGGGGAAACTCAGTGTCAACACGGCATACGCGTTTTACACCTTCAACCGCTTCAACGGGGAGAGTCTGGACAATCTCCGGGTGACGGCCCAGCACCAACCGGATGTTTTGGGGGAGCCAGAGACCCGCGAATCGTTCGAGCAGGATACCATCCTGATCGCGCTCGATCTGAGCATTCGCGTGCGGCTGCTCTCCCTGGCCGCGACCTATGGGGTGACCGACCGCCTGGACATTGGCATCCTCGTGCCCATCGTGCACGTGAACATGAGTGTCAAGGCCAATGCCCGGGTGCTCACGTCTCCCGAAAATCCCATTCCAGAAGTGCACACGTTTACCGGCGCGCCCACGAGCCCGGTCGACGAACAACAACGCAGCGCCACAGGCATCGGGGACGTCATCTTGCGGGCCAAATATCATCTCTTTGATAGTGAGTTTGCTGACGTCGCGGCTGGGCTCCTGGCCAAATTCAGCACGGGAGACGCGTCCAATTTCCTGGGCACTGGGACGACCTCGTTGCGGCCTGTGGTGATCCTGTCCCGCACCTTCGCCGGGGTGTTCACGCCCCACCTCAATCTAGGCTATGAGTTCAACCTCGACCGCGGGTTGCGCGATTCGCTGGAGTATGCGGCGGGCTTTGATGTTGGCTCAGAACAGTTCACCGTGGCTTTTGATGTGCTGGGGACGTATCGACCACGTGACGATAATGGACGCCATGTGATCAATGGGTCGCTCGGCGCCAAGTGGAACCCTTTTCGACAGTTCGTTCTCTTTCTGAATGCGCAGGTGCCCTTGAATGATGCAGGTTTACGCGCAAATCTGGTCACCACTTTCGGTGCTGAATATACTTTCTAGTGAGAGATGAGCATGCGCCAGTGGTACCCCTGCCAGCTGTCAAGACAGCGGCTCTGCCTCCTGACGCTGTGTGCCAGTCTCTGCTGGGGCATTTCTAGTGCCGAGGCCTTTCCCAATTATCTGGCCGCGTTTCATGCGCGTTATGGCACGGCGGCGTCACGCCTCGATAGCTGTAAGGTATGCCACATCAATAACCCACCCTCTGGGCCTGCCGATGGACAGCGCAATCCCTATGGCCTGGCCTTCCAGGCCCAGGCGGGACACGCGACGCAAAGCGATCAAGCCCTGCAGGCCATTGAGGCGCTGAATGCGGATAACGGGGTGGGGGGGGTACTGACGTCCAACATCCAAGAAATCCGCGCGCTGTCTTTTCCAGGCGACGCCAACGATGAACCACCCATCGCCGATGCCGGGCCGGCGCAACAGGTGAATGCCAGGGCACTGGTGACACTGAACGGTGCCAATTCGCGGGATGTCGATACGCAGGGGCCCCAGACGGTGACCTTCGCTTGGCGTCAGACTGGTGGGCCAACCGTGGCCCTCTCCAGTCCCACCGCGGCTCGACCGACGTTTGTCGCCCCGCCTGTTGACCTGGGGACAACGTTGATTTTTGCCCTCCGCGTCACCGACAACGAAGGCTCGTTTGCCGAGGCTCTTTCGGCGGCGCTGGTAACGATTTCCCCGGTCAATCTGCCCCCGATAGCTGCGACGGGCCCGGCACAGACCGTCCGTGCCAGAGCCGTGGTCACCCTCGATGGTTCCCAGTCGGTGGATCCCGAAGGCACCCCACTGACCTTCAGCTGGCGCCAGACTCTTGGACCTGCTGTGACCCTCACCGGGGCGACCGGGGCGCGTCCAACGTTCATCGCCCCGGTGGTAGGAGGCACGAGTACAGCGCTTACTTTTGAACTATTAGTGACAGACACGGGCGGCCTCATGGCCACGGCTACGGCAGTAGTCAACGTGCTCAATAGCCCGCCGGTGGCCAATGCCGGTCCCACGCAGACCGTCATCGCAGGCCAGACGGTGACCCTCGATGCGTCCCAGTCTTCGGATCCCGAAGAGACGCCACTGACCTTCAGCTGGCGCCAGACCGCCGGGCCGTCGGTGCCCCTCTCCGACGCCACGGCGGTGCGGCCGACGTTTGTGGCGCCAGCGATTGGCGAGGGCAGTGCCGCCCTGGCGTTCGAACTACGTGTGACCGATGCCGGAGGCTTAACCGCGACGGCCTTAGCCTTGGTCAACGTCAGCACCAATCTGTCTATGGCCGATGCGGGGCCGTCGCAAATCGTCGTGGAAGGCGCCCTGGTGACCCTGGATGGCTCCCGGTCGCGTGACAGTCAGGGGAATTCCGTCACCCGCTTTCTGTGGCGCCAACTCAGCGGCCCCCCGGTGACCTTGTCCGATGTGACTGCAGTGCGTCCGACGTTTATTGCACCCGCCGTCTCCTCGCCTAGTGAGGTGTTGACTTTCGAGCTGCGTATCACCGATGGGCAAGGACTCACGTCGACCACGCTGACCACCGTGCAAGTGCAAGATGACGCGCCCCCAGTGGCGCGCACGGGCCCCGAGCAGACGGTGAGCACGGGAACCGTGGTGACCCTGGATGGCTCCCAGTCGTTGGATCCTCAAGGCACCCCCCTGCTCTTCGCCTGGAGTCAGGGTGAAGGGCCGCCTGTCACCCTGTCGGACCCGACAGCGATACGTCCGACGTTTGTCGCCCCGGCTGTAGGGGAGGGCACCGTCCGGCTCACGTTTACCTTACGCGTCACGGATGCCGGGGGACTCACGGCCACGGCCATGACCGTGGTCAACGTCAGTCGCAATACGCTGATGGCAGACGCCGGGGCAGCGCAAACCGTGGTGGCGGGTACCGTAGTGACGCTGGATGGTGCGCGCTCTCGTGACGGGCAAGGGCATCCTGTGACTCGCTTTCTGTGGCGCCAGCTCAGCGGCCCCCCGGTAACCCTCTCAGATGTGATGGTGGCACAACCCACGTTTCTGGCGCCTGCGGTGTCAGCTCTTGGGGAACTCCTGACCTTCGAACTACGCATCACCGATAGTCAGGGACTTATTGGCACCGCGACTGCAGTCGTGCAGGTGCTTCCAAGCGACACAGCGCCGGGGCAAGATGGGGGTGACGGCGGCGAGAGACCAGGTGACGGGACACCGGATGATAGCGACGTCAACCAGGATGGCATACCCGATGTGCAGCAAGCCAATGTCGTATCGCTACGTGATAGCGTGCGTGGGCACACCCTCACGCTGTTCTCGCCCACCGACACGCAGTTAGTCAATGTACGTTTTATCGACAATCCTTCGCCCCGCGACGTCCCACCCGGCGTGACGCTGCCTCTGAACTTCTTGACCTTTACCGTGCAGGGGCTTGCCGTTCGCGAGGTCACCACGGTGACGCTCGTGCTACCGCCAGGCGTTCAAGTCAATACCTATCTCAGCTTCGGCCCCACCCCGACACTTGCCTTGCCGCATTGGTATCGTTTGACGTTTAGCGACACGGTGGGCCTTGTCATCGGCCAAGGAATCGTGGAGTTACATCTGATGGATGGCCGTGAGGGCGATAATGATGTGACGGCGGATGGCCGCATTGTCGCCGTGGGCACCCTGGCCTTGCAGCGCTCTATTGCGACGGACGATGGTGGTGGAGAGGGTGGTGGGCACAGCAGCGGCGGCGGGTGTACCTTGGCTCCAGGTGCGGAGCGGGATCTGACCTTACCAGGCTTGCTCTTAGGGGTGTTGATTAGCCTCGCCTGGCACCGCGTTGGCAGAAAGGATACGTGACAGGCGGGCTGGCGAGATGCCGCCGGCGTCCTTGTGAGCAACCCCACATGGTTCGCGTTGTGAAATGATTCTACAATAATGAGAGTCAGTGTGGCGTACGCTACACTCTCCCGAGACCATTGGTATGAGAGGATCCTGGGTGATGCAAGCCTCACTGCGAGGCAAAGGGGGTTCCATGCGTGTGATATCTGCTGCACTCTTCCTGAGCTACATGGGCGTGCAGATATTGTCGACAGGCTGTGCGACGGATTTTGACCTCGTGCGTGAAGCCGCCCGGGGGCATACCGCCACCGTCCAAACACTGCTGACCAAGGGCACGGATGCCAACGCCATTGATCGTGACGGCAAAACGGCCTTAATGCTGGCCGCGTTCGAAGGACACACCGCCACGGTGCAGCTCTTGCTGGCCAACGGCGTGCAGGTCAACACACCGGATCGCGACGGGGCGACGGCCTTGATGTTAGCCGCGGCGCAGGGACACATTGATGTGGCGCAGGCCCTCCTCGCCAAAGGGGCTGAGGTCAACGCCCAAAATCGCGCTGGACAAACAGCGCTGATGCTGGCCGTGGTGGGAGGCCACGCCAATATCTCCCAGGCTTTGCTGGCAAAAGGAGCCGATACCGCCCTGCAAAATCGTGCGGGCCAGACGGCGGTCACCTTCGCCCAGGCCCGTGGATCCTCTCACCTGCTGGAACAGGCAGAGCCCACCAAACCGCAGGCATCTGGTGCAGTGGCGTCCCTCCTCTACGACGCGGAGAAACGCGCCCGGGAAGCCGAGCAACGGGCGCAAACGGCGGAAACACAGCGGGCTCAGGGGCAAGGCACCATCCGGCTGGCGCACAATACGCCGCCACCACGAATTACCCTGCGCCAGCCTGCATCGGCCCAGAATACCCGCGGTCTGGTCGTCACCGATACCGATTTCCGCGTCGAGGGCACGGTGTCTGAAGGCACGGGAACGCTCAAATTGTTTATTAATGGCAGGCCCGTCAGCCTGGATACCCAGGGAAGTTTTAGTCATAAGGTGCGCCTCGATCCAGGGACGAACACGGTCGTACTCAATGCCATGGATGCGCAGGGACGCAACGTGGAGTCTACGCTGACCGTCCGCAATGCGAGTGCGTCAACGCCAGGCACGACCTCGGTGAAAGCGGCACCAGCCAAAGGCTTTGGACGTTACCATGCGTTGATCATTGGCAACAACGCCTATGAGTATCTGCCGAAGTTGGCAACGGCGGTGCACGATGCCGAAGCCGTGGCCAAACTCGTGCGCGAGCAGTATGGCTTCGAGGTGACGCTCCTCTTGGAAGCTACACGTGACCACATGATTCGTGCCTTGGACAAATTGCGCACGACCTTGAGCGAACACGATAACCTGATGATCTACTATGCGGGACACGGGACACTGGATAAAGAGGCGGAACGTGGCTACTGGCTGCCAGTCAACGCCCAACCCGATACGCGCGTCAACTGGTTATCCACCACCGAGCTGACGGACACCCTGAAAGCGATGACTGCCAAGCATGTGTTACTGGTGGCGGATTCGTGTTACTCCGGCACCCTGCTACGCGATGCTGGGGAGGGGTTGCGCAGTGGGATCGACCCAGAGACCTTCTATACACGTGTGGCCGAGAAACGTTCCAGGACGGCGCTGACCTCCGGGGGCTTGGAACCCGTGTTGGACAGTGGTGGCGGCAATCATTCCGTGTTCGCCAAGGCCTTTTTATCGGTACTACAGGACAATCGCTCTCTTCTTGATGGCCAGCAACTGTCCAATCACATTAAGCGCTTGGTGGTGGTCAATTCCCCACAGACGCCGGAGTATTCGGACATCCGCTACGCCGGACATGATGGGGGAGATTTCTTGTTTGTGCGGACCCCCTAAGCGTGTAGGCGTGTCGGGCTACACCCGATACACACCCGAGAGGGCGGCATGCGGCGCAGGGTGGAGCGCAGCGCTGGGCCTGGTGTATGGGCGGCGCCAGGAGCCCGCCTAGCCGTTGAGGGCGCCCGGCTTGTGCTGGTGGCTGCGTTGCACGGGGGACGGAGCGGGGTGGTGCCCGGTCGCCAGTATGGCACGCACGAGAAACGGATGGCGTCGTAAGACCTGCGCCACCTCCCGAAACCCCCGTTCCCCACGCAGCAACTTGGCGAGCGCGTGCCAGGAACGCCCATGCCGCCGGACCAGGAGGTGGAAGAGTCCGGGCCAGGCATCGAACACTTGCTGTAAGTCCCGTGCGCCGAGGAGATCCGGCATGATCTCGGCGTCTACAGCGGTGCCATACGCCACCGGTGAGGTATCATGGACGCTGGCCGCGATGAGGGCCTCAGCGGCCAAGTGGGCACTACGCAGGGCATAGTAGATGCCCTCACCGGTAAACGGTTCCAGGAGCCCCGCCGCATCGCCCACGACGCAGGCCCGACCATGTACCAGGGGCGTGTCGGGTACCCGCGTGGGGAGCATGTGCGCCAGGTAGCGCAGCTTGCCCGGCGGCACGGGGAGCCGCCAATGCTGCATGAACTGTCGTAGGTACTGCGCTAACAGCGGCCCGTGTGCGGCGGGCCCTTTCACCCCGATGGACTAGTGATCGGCTTTCGGAAAAGCCCAGGCATAGGTCTGCGCCGTGGTGCCCCAGTCCAGGTAGAGAGTCTCGGGCGTCCACGGACACGCCGGATCCGCCTCAACGTCCATATCCAAGCCCATATCGTGCGGTGCGCTGGCGGCAAAGCCCAACTGCCGCCGCAGGATACCCTTGGCGCCATCGGCAAAGGCGACATAGCGACTGTGCCAGGACAGGCCAGTGCCCTGGATGGCAATCCCGTGTGGGTGCGCCTCCAGGCGCGTGATGTGGCAGGCATCATAGACGTGTGCGCCCGCGGCGGCGGCTTTCTGCACCAGCAGATGATCAAAGATGCTGCGTGTCACCAGGGTGACGAGGGGCTGGGACGCGGTGCGGGTAAACGGCTGCCGCAAGTGCTGCGTGAACAGCACACGGGAGACGACACGCTCGACCACGGCATCAATGGCAAAGGGCAGCAGCGTGACGGTTTTCCAGTTCAGCCCCCCGCCACAGGGTTTGACCCGTGGCAAGGAGGCTTTCTCCACGAGGACCACCTGCAAGCCGTGGGCTGCGAGCAGGTACGCCAGTAAGGCGCCTGCAGGCCCGGCGCCGATCACGGTGACGTCGGCATGCAGGACTGGATGGTGCCGGGGAAGCGCTTGCTGGGGACGTGGGGATTGCGTACAATGCACGGTTACTTTTCCCCGTTGCCCTTGTGTAGAGAAGGATAGAGGGACAGAGCGTTGCCTCTGGCAAGGATAGCCGGGCGCTCGAGGTTCCGCAAGACGTCCCATGCTAATACGCGACACGCTGCTCGCCCGCCTGCTACCGCAGGGGGACTCGTCCCACATTACGCATGAACTCACCCGCATGGGGTGCCAGGCTCCAGAAGCCGTCCTGGCGGCCAGTGACCAACGTGTGGTCTATAAATTACTCGACGTGCCCTTCTCCACCGCACGACTGTTCCTGACCTGGTGGCAGCAGTACGGCCCAGAAGCCTGGAACTATTGTACTGGAGGCGCCACCGGAGACACCTGCGAGCTGCTGGTCGGCGGTTCTGCCGCGCTCTTCAACCGCGTACGCGGGGAGCAGGCGCCAGGCTTGCAACCCATCGTGGCGGCGCTTGATGCCGCCCGGCGCTTGCAGGCCCAGGCACCATGGTCGCTGGCCCTCGGCACGCACGTCTACGATGTGCAGCAGCGCACCGCCCTCATGGGTATTTTGAATGTCACCCCGGATTCCTTTTCCGATGGCGGCCTGTACCTGCAACCTGCGCAGGCCCTGAAGCACGCCGAAACCATGCTCACGGCTGGGGCGGATCTCATCGACGTAGGCGGGCAATCCTCACGTCCTGGGGCGGCCCCCATCCCGGCAGCGCTGGAGCAAGCGCGGGTGGTGCCGGTGATTCGTGACCTGGTGCAACGCTCTGGGGCCGTGGTGTCGATTGATACCTACCGCGCCAGTGTGGCTGCCGCCGCCCTTGATGCGGGAGCTGTGCTGGTCAATGACATCAGCGCCATGACGTTTGATGCCCAGATGGCCCCGCTCATTGCGCGCCGTGGTGCCGCAGTGGTGCTCATGCACATGCAAGGCACACCGCAGACCATGCAACGCACGCCGTCATACCGCCATGTGCTGGATGAGGTCTACCGTTTCTTGGCCGAGCGTCTGCACTGTGCCATGCAACACGGCATTCCTCGGCACAAAATTCTCCTCGATCCCGGCTTCGGGTTTGGCAAAACCGTGCAACACAATCTCGCGCTACTGCACGGGTTGGAGCAGTTTGCCGCCCTAGGACAACCACTGTTGGTGGGCACCTCGCGGAAATCCTTCCTGGGGCACCTGTTACAGCGCCACGTTGGGGATCGCCTGGAAGGCACGCTGGCCACCGTCATGTACGCCGTCCTGCACGGCGCCGCCATGGTGCGGGTGCACGACGTGGCCCCCGTGGCGCAAACGGTCCGCCTTGTCGAGGCCCTCAAGCAGTCGGGATCGCACGTCTAACGGTGGGCAGACAAAGGGGACATATGCCAACGACATGGCAACAGCAACGCGTCACGGTCATGGGGCTCGGAACGTTCGGCGGTGGGGTAGGACTGACGCGCTATCTCGTGCAGCAGGGTGCCCACGTCACGGTCACCGACTTGCAGCCCGCGGAGGCCTTAGCGGACTCCTTGGCAGCCCTGCGTGGCTTACCCCTGCGCCTGGTCTTGGGGCGCCATGACATGCGTGATTTTACTGCGACTGACACCGTGTTCGTCAATCCAGCAGTGCCCTTCACCTCGCCGTATGTGCAGGCAGCGCAGGCGCATCACGTCCCACTGGACAGCGAGATCAACCTGTTTGTGCGCCAGTGCCGCGGCACAATCATTGGCCTGACCGGCAGCGTGGGCAAGACCACCACCACCTCCCTTCTGGGCAGCATATTACACCTGCACGACGCACGCACCCTCGTCGGCGGCAACATCGGTGGCTCACTGCTAGATCGCCTGCCAGACATTACCCCTGAGACGTATGTGGTGCTCGAACTGTCGAGCTTCCAGCTGGAACATCTGGACTGGTTACACTATAGCCCCCCCCTGGCGATTGTGCTCAATCTGACGCCCAACCACCTGGACCGCCATGGCACCATGGCGGCCTATCAAACGGCGAAAGAGGTGATCCTGGCGCATCAAACCCCGGCGGATATGGCCGTGCTCAACTGGGATGACCCCACAGTGCGCCTGATGGCGGCATGTGGCCAGGGGCAGCGCCTGTACTATAGTGTTGAGGAGCCGCTCGACAACGGGGTGTCACGACAGGGCACGGCGCTGGTGCTCGCGCAGGGTGGGGTCCGTACCGTGCTGTGCGATCAAGCCGACTTGCAGCTGCGTGGCGCGCATAACTTCGGCAATGCGGCTGCCGCTGCCGCTGCCGCGACGACCCTGGGTGTGGCGCCGTCGACTATTGCCCAGGGCTTGCGGCGCTTCCAGGCCCTGCCACATCGTCTGGAATTGGTGGCAACCAAGCATGGGGTGGCATACTACAACGACTCCAAAGCCACCACCCCGGTCTCGACCATGCGGGCTCTGCACGCCTTTACGCAACCGCTCATCCTGCTGGCCGGTGGCTACGATAAAGGCACGCCGTTCGATGAACTGGGCCAGGTGATCCATACCAAGGCACGCGTGGCGCTCGTCTATGGGAAGACGGCCCCACAGCTGGCCCTGGCGATTGAGCAGGCGGCGGCGGCCCAGCCCGATCACCCCGCCCCCCTGGTGCGGCAACTCCCGGATCTGGCCGTGGCGTTGCACCAGGCGGCAGACCTGGCACAGCCTGGCGAGGTGGTGCTGCTCTCCCCGGCCTGCGCGAGCTATGATCAGTATCAGCACTACGAAGCCCGCGGCGAACATTTTCGTACGCTGGTGCAGACGTTGTGAGCCACGGCGCACATGCTATACTCGCTGGCCTGCACCGACATGAGAACCCGAGCTGACCGAAGGAGTTGTAATCATGGCCGAACCCGATGCGCCTCCGCCTCGCCATTTTATCCGGGAAATTATCGCCGACGATCAGCGCCGGCACAAGCATGGTGGCCGCGTGGTAACCCGCTTTCCCCCAGAGCCCAACGGTTATTTGCATATCGGGCACGCCAAAGCTATCTGCCTCAATTTTGGGCTTGCCGCCGAAAATGCCGGGGTGTGCCATCTGCGCTTTGACGACACCAATCCGACCAAAGAGGAGGTGGAGTACGTCGAGTCCATCCAAACGGACGTACGCTGGCTCGGCTTTGACTGGCATGACAAGCTCTTCTATGCCTCCGATTATTTTGAGGCCCTGTACGCTTACGCCGTGCAGCTCATTGACGCCGGCAAAGCCTATGTCTGTAGCCTGAGTCCCGACGCCATGCGCGCCTACCGGGGTACGCTCACCGAACCGGGACAGGACAGCCCATATCGTACGCGCTCGGTGGCCGAGAACCGTGCGTTGTTCGCGCGCATGCGGGCCGGGGAATTTCCGGCCGGCGCGCACACGCTGCGTGCCAAAATTGACATGACCTCGGGCAATCTCAACATGCGCGATCCCGTGATGTTTCGCATCCTACATGCCACGCATCACCGTACTGGCGATCAGTGGTGTCTCTATCCCATGTACGACTACGCGCATGGTGTATCGGATGCCATTGAGGGCATTACGCATTCCATCTGCACCCTGGAATTTGAGGCGCATCGCCCGTTGTACGACTGGTTTCTCGACGCCTTGCAGACCCCGTGTCACCCGCAGCAGATTGAATTTGCGCGGCTCAACCTGAGCTATACCCTGCTGAGCAAACGCAAACTCCTGCAACTGGTCACCCAGCGCCACGTGCGTGGCTGGGATGATCCACGCATGCCAACGCTCTCCGGTCTGCGGCGGCGCGGCTACACCCCGGAAGCCATCCGCACCTTCTGCGAGCGTATTGGCGTGGCCAAACGCGACAGTGTGGTTGATCTGGCCTTGTTGGAATACTGTATCCGTGAGGATTTGAATAAACGCGCCCCGCGGGTCATGGCGGTGTTACACCCCTTGCGCGTCGTCATTGACAACTATCCCGAAGATCAGGTGGAAATGATGGAGGCGGTGAACAACCCGGAGGACGCCAGTATGGGCACGCGCCAGGTACCGTTCTCCCGGGTCTTCTACATTGAGCGTGACGATTTTCGCGAAGATCCGCCACGGCAGTTTTTCCGCCTGACCCCCGGCCGTGAGGTGCGCTTGCGCTATGCCTACTATGTGACCTGTACTGGCGTGGTGAAGGACGAGCACACGGGGGAGATCATCGAACTGCGCTGCACCTACGACCCGGCGACACGGGGCGGCTGGGCCCCGGATGGCCGCCAGGTGAAGAGCACCATCCACTGGGTCTCGGCGGCGCATGCAGTGCCAGCCGAGGTGCGCCTGTACGATACGCTGTTTCGCACGCCTACGCCCGGTGCCGATGAGGAGGGCCAGGATTGGACCACGGAGCTCAACCCCGCCTCTCTCGACGTTTTGACCACGTGTCAGGTTGAACCCAGCCTGGCCGAGGCGGCGTCTGGCAGCCGCTATCAATTTGAGCGCCAGGGCTATTTCTGCGTGGATCTGGACTCCCGTCCTGGCGCCCCAGTGTTCAATCGTACCGTGACGTTGCGCGATACCTGGGCCAAGATCGAACGTGGCCAGAAGGGGCGTCGCACCGCTCCTTGAACCGACGGATGCTCGAAAGCCTGTGGGACGAGGTGCTGCTGGATGCCCGAGACGAGGATGAAAGCGCACGCAACCGCCGTCTTCCAGCCCTGTCCCTGAGTTGGGAGGAGGTGTTGGACGTAGCGTATACCGTCCAGATGACTCACGGCAGCCCGCGAGGCAAGAAGACAGGCGAGCGCGCAAGTTGACTCGATGTCTATAGGATCAGTCCGGCACCAGAAGTTTTTGCAGGACTACTAAGGGTCGCGCGCCCAGTGGAGAGGTATGGCAACAGGCCCTCCTGGCTCATTG
Source organism: Pseudomonadota bacterium (assembly GCA_005777235.1). GTDB lineage: Bacteria > Tectomicrobia > Entotheonellia > Entotheonellales > Entotheonellaceae > SXND01. The sequence continues at coordinate 3,135 of SXND01000044.1, read as the reverse complement.
TAAAGAATATTCTAAATTGAAGAAGATCAGGCTATGATGATTCTCCACAGAGGATTTTCAAGTTTATGACATTACTGTATAACAATACCTTCGCCAATTACGAAAAGCTGAAGGAGGGTGGAGAGACGTGCATACGGCCCAAGCCAGCGACTCGGTTGAGAATCTTGGCGAAGAAAATTGGCTCAGGTTTTTCCAATACCTTCGCCAAAACGTGCTAACTCACCTTACGCGGAGCCCTGTGCGGGCGCTGCCAGTTGGACACATTTTTTGTTTTAGAGGGACTTGAGCGATGATGGGCATGGATTCTCCACCTTCTTGACTTCCGGTTCAACCTGTTGCGCGAAGAAGCAGACATGAGCCACCTCCTCGATACCACGAGTTGGGCCGTCACGGAGTTTGCCGATGCGGACCTCGGCGCCCTGCGGCGGACCCAGCGTTTGGTTGAACTCGCCCATGCGCTCGCCCAGCGTCCTGGGGCCGCTCTGCCCGAAGCCTGTGGCCGCGGCGCCATGCTCAAAGCCGCCTATCGCTTTTTTACCAACGATGACATTGCGCCCGACGATGTGCTCCAAAGTCATATAGAGGCGCCCTATAGTCGCCTCAACGCGGCGCCGCTTGTCTTGGCCGTACAAGATACGACCGAAGCTAACTGGACGAACTTGCGCGTGACCGAAGGCTGAGGGCCGCTGGGACACTCCGCCGGTCACGGCGTGCTGGTCCATACCACCTTAGCCATCACACCAGAGCGAGTCCCCTGAGGCCTTTTGGCCCAACAGGTCTGGGCCCGGGACCCGGACGACATCGGGAAACGGGCCCGGCGCAAACAGCTCCCCATCAGCCAGAAGGAAAGTCAAAAGTGGCTCCACAGTCTCGATGCGGTGTACACCGCACGCGACTGCTGTCCCACGACTCACATGATCAGCGTCGGTGATCGGGAAGCTGATGTGTATGACGTCCTGGTGGCTCCCCGTCCCGTCGGCGTCGCTCTGCTGATACGCGCCGCGTGGAATCGCTGCGTCAACGCGCCGCAACGGTATGTGGGGGACACGGTCGCGGCCCAGCCCGTGGCGGCCCAGCTCGTCCTGCACGTCCCGCGTCGTGGCCCACAACCCGCCCGGCACGCGACGTTGGCACTGCGCTTTTGTCCCTTGACCTTGTGTCCCCCGAAGCCTCGGAAAGCGGAACGCTTGCCAGGCGTGGCTCTGTGGGTCGTGCAGGTGGGCGAAGTCGAGCCGCCCGCCGAGGCGGAGCCTATCGCCTGGCTGTTGTTGACCACCGTAGCGGTGGAGACCGTTGACGAGGCTATCGAACGCGTCCAGTGGTACTCCTGTCGATGGGGTATCGAAGTCTGGCACCGTATTGTGAAAAGCGGGTGTCGCCTGGAAGCGCGGCAATTCCCAAAGGCTGAGCGCTTACGCCGCGCCTTGGCGCTTTACAGCGTCCTGGCCTGGCGGATTTTTTACGCCACCATGCTGGCGCGCGCGGTGCCTGATGTGCCGCGTGGCGTCCTGTTAGATCCTAAAGAATGGCACGCGCTGTATTATGCCATTCACTGGGTCCCGACGCCGCCTGCAGAGCCGCCGACACTGGGCCAAGCGGTTAATTGGATCGCCCAGCTCGGCGGGTTTGTGGGGCGCCGCCGGCGCGACCGCCCCGGCGCGGAAGTGATGTGGCGGGGCTTGCAGCATCTCGGCGACCTGACAACGATGTACGGCATGATGCGCCGTGATTCTCCCTAAATGAATATTTGTGTCCAACTGGCAGCGTGGCGAGACTGAGGCTGCAACCGAGCCCCACAACCCACCATAACCACAGGGAGTGTTGCGTATGAGACATAGATGACTCCATCGTTACGGGGTTCTCTGTGATAGACTTTTTATGAAAAGATACTGTATCATAGCAGAAAAACGTGTCACTATAGGCCTTGTCTCCTATGCTTACAACGGGTGTCACCTCCTTCGTTCTATGTTGCCCTGTAAATAATACTAGACGCACATATTCTTAGAGCGCAAGAGTGCATAGAAAGAAAAATACGTAGACCGCAACGATCGTCCTATCGCCCCACACCATGAGGCGTGTTGGGGCTTCCCAGGCTCCCGCGAGAAAGACTCCGTATGTCGTCTCCTGTGCTGCACCTGTTCCGTCATCGCCCCTATGCCATGCAGAGTATTGCCAGTGTGGTCCTTGTTACCTTCACCTGGCTCCTGATGTACCCCACGATACTGGCGGCGCAAGCTGGGCCCGGGCGGCAGACTACGCCTGCGCCCGCCACGCCGCCTGCGGAGGCCGTCCTAGCGGACATGCTCACGGCCTTGGAGGAGCACCTGTCCCGCTTCCAGCCCCAGCGCGCCAGCGCTGTGGAGGCCCGGACGGCGCACGACGCCCTCGTACCGTTGCAGCAGCGCCTGCAAGCCGTCGACCAGCAGCTCCGGCAGTCCTTCGAGCAGACGGCCCAGCACCTTGCTGCGCAGCCCTTGCCCCCCGATTTCTCCCGCGGCACCAGGCCATGGTCGCCACCTATGAGGCGGAGGTGGCGACGCTGCAGCGGTATCTGGACGCCCTCGTCGCGGCGCCCGATGCGCACGCCCGGAACGCAGTGGCCCTACAGGCGCAGCAGCACCTCAAGGCCACGCAGACGCGACGGCCGCATCGGCGTGTGGACCCGCACACGCTGCCCTTCCGCGTGCCGGACGAAAAAGTCCGTCCGCCCAAAGAGACGACGCAAGAGTTTGAGTCGGCGCTCACACCGCTGCCAGCCAAGCGGGCCGCGGCGGAGGTGCTACCCGGCCTGCTGACAGCAGCGGCGACGCTATCGGCGACGCCAACGCCCGACGATCTGGCGCCCACCGAGGACGTGCAGCTGACCGACGAGATCCGGGCGCTGGCGACGGCGCTTGGGAACCACCCGGTGCAGATCTTCAACTGGGTGTATGACCATATCGAGTTCTTGCCCACCTATGGCTCCGTCCAGGGGTCATACCTGACCTGGCTGAGCAAGCGCGGCAACGCCTGTGACACGGCGAGTCTGCTGGTGGCTCTGTTGCGAGCGGCCAACATCCCGGCGCGCTATGTCTATGGCACGGTGCAGATGCCGATTGACCAGGTGATCACCTGGGTGGGCGCGGCCACCCCCGA
>SXND01000043.1 GCA_005777235.1 Pseudomonadota bacterium | reverse complement strand
TCGGGGGTGGCCGCGCCCACCCAGGTGATCACCTGGTCAATCGGCATCTGCACCGTGCCATAGACATAGCGCGCCGGGATGTTGGCCGCTCGCAACAGAGCCACCAGCAGACTCGCCGTGTCACAGGCGTTGCCGCGCTTGGTCAGCCAGGTCAGGTGTGACCCCTGGACGGAGCCATAGGTGGGCAAGAACTCGATATGGTCATACACCCAGTTGAAGATCTGCACCGGGTGGTTCCCAAGCGCCGTCGCCAGCGCCCGGATCTCGTCGGTCAGCTGCACGTCCTCTGTCGGCGCCACAGCGACATGGGCAAGGCTTGCGCCGCTAGGAGCGTGGGATGGACTAGCAGCCAGACAAAGGTGACGAGCACGACGCTGGCAATGGTCTGCGTATAGTAGGGGCTCTCTCGGAAGAAATACAATAGAGAGGGCATACGAATATAGTGCCTTTCTCTATACCCTCTACGCCCTCAGCACGCCTCATGGTGCTGGGCCGCGCGCACGTTGCAGATAAGCTACCTCACGTCGCTGCTGGGAACTGCTCCCGCACGCCCGCGCCTGCCCCATAGGCCCAGGCCAGCACTTCCACCGGATGCCGCACCTCGACCGCGAGCCCCTGCTGGGCCACACCCTGGCGCAGCTGTAGCATGCAGCCCGGATTCCCCGTCACAATGAGCTGCGGCGCGACGCTGGCCAGATGCGCCAGCTTGCGTGCTAACAGCGTCTGGGCTGTGTCCGGGTGCAGCAGATTGTAAATGCCGGCACTGCCACAACACCAGTCGCTTTCCGGCACCGTGAGCAGGGTAAGCCCCGGGATCTGCTGTAACAGCGCACGCGGTGGCTGACGAATCTGCTGGCCGTGCATAAGGTGACATGGGTCGTCATAGGCCACACGCAGTGGCACGGGGAGCAGCGGCTGGCGCAGGGGCGCCTCAGTGAGCACCTCGCTGACATCGCGTACCCGCTGGCTGAACGCCGCAGCGCGGCTGGCAAAGGCCTGGTCATCCTGTAGCAAGTGGCCGTAGGCTTTCAGCATGGCACCGCAGCCGGCGGAGTTGACCACGATCCACTCGGCGTCCGTGGCCGCAAAGGCGGTGATCGTCTGGCGCGCCAGATGCCGGGCACTCTCCAGGGCGCCAGTGTGCGCTTGTAAGGCCCCGCAGCAGCGCTGGCTAGTGGGCACGTGCACGCGATAGCCGTTGGCGGCCAGCACCTGTACCGTGGCCTGGTTCACTTCTGGTAAGAAGGCCGGCATGATGCACCCGGTCAGCAGCGCCACCTGGCCTTGTTCTGGGGGCGCGGGCGCGGTGTCCGCCGCCACGGGACGACGCGCCGCAAGGGCCGGCACAGGCGGCAACAACGCCTCCATGGCGGCCAGGCGCGGCGGCAGGAGGCGTAGGAGCCCACTGGCCCGCAGCATGTGCTGCAGACCACTGGCCTGGTAGCCGTGCAGGAAACCAGCGCCTTGCTGCACTAGGGCTGGGCTCGGTAACAGTTCCTCCAGACACCAGCGTTGCAACCAGGCCCCGAGATGGAAGCCCGATTGGCTGTCCCGCACCTCAGCCCGCCCGGCTTCGAGGAGCTTGCCGAACTCGACCCCAGCGGGGCAGGCGGTTTCGCAGGCCCGGCAGCCGAGGCAAAAATCGAGCTGTGCCGCGATCTCATGCACTGGCAGGTCGCCATCCGCCACGGCCTGCATGAGGTCAATACGGCCACGCGGTGAGGCCGCTTCCTGGCCAGTCAGGCGATAGGTCGGGCAGGTTGGCAGACAAAAACCGCATTGAATACAGCTCGTTTCGGCGTGTTGGAAGGCGTGCTGCAACGGGGACAAGGCTGCTGTGGGCTGAGGGGCATGCTGCATACACCACGCTCGTTTCTCAATGCGGGCCGTGGCATGGCCCATGGGGAGAGGCGTTCAGAGCCCGGCCACATAGCGCCCTGGGTTCAAAACGGCATACGGATCAAAACGTTGCTTGTACAGGGCCAGGAGCGCACCGCCTGACGACTGGCCCCATACATCCACCTGCTGGCGGAGCGCGTCAGGCACCGACTCGACCACGACAGAGCCGTGGTGCGCCCGTACCTGGGCGCGGAGCGTGCTGAGCCAGCCCTGGAACGCGCGGCCCACCTCTTCCGTGAGCGGCGCGGCGAGGCTGACATGCGCCCAGAGCTGCCCATGGCTGGCATCGGCCACCCAGGCAATCGGCGGGTGCGCAAACTCTGGCGTCTGCAGAAGAGTGGTCACGGTCGCTGCGAGATACGCCGGTTCTACGCCCAGCCGGAGATGCACCGTTGGTGACGCGGCGGCAGCAGACGGCGTCTGACACCACACCTCGCGCCGGGCCCACAAGGCCGACAGGGTCTCTGGCCCCAGCATGGTCTCCGCCAGGCTGCCATGGGCGCGGCACAGGGCCCGACTGTCGTGGAGCTGGCGCGTTACCCCGACGCGGGTGCCATCATAATTGAGCAACAGGCCCACCTGCGGAGCATGCCCGGTAAGGGACAACGCCTGGTCCCAGGCCGTGACCACATCGGCATGCAACAGGAGGACCGCGGAGGGCAACAACGGGGTGACGCGTAGGGCCGCCAGCGCCGCGCTGGCGTGCTCCAGGGTGGGAAACAGGGCGACCATGACCCGATCATCCTCGGGCCAGGCCGCCAGGCGATAGGTCGTTTCGAGTACCACCCCAAAGGCGCCCAGCGAGCCAATGAACAGCTTATTCATGTCATAGCCCGCGACATTTTTCACCACACGCCCGCCAAACTGGGCCAGGGCGCCATCTGGCAGGGCCACGCGCAGGCCGAGGAGCAGATCACGTACCCCGCCGTAGCGTAGACGCTTCACCCCACTGGTATTGGTGACGACCAGTCCGCCCAGACTCGCTGCTGTGTGCGCAAAGCCCAGAGGCAAAAACTGCCGCCGCGGTGCTGTCAGCGTGTACACGGCGCTAAGCGGCAGCCCCGCCTCGGCGCTTAGGGTCAGATTGGCGCTATCGTAGTCAATGATGCGCGTCAGTCTGGCCAGCGACAGCGCCACGTCGTAGCGCGTCGGCGTCTGCCCCAGGTGCATCTGCGTGCCCTGGCCCCACGGCACGACGGCACAGCGCTCGCGCCCCGCCAAGGCGACGATTGCCGCCGCCTGTTCCACGGTCTCGGGCTGCACCACGAGGCGCGGTTGCCGCTGCTGCACGGCATACTGGGCGCGGGCCGTGTCATCCACGCCAACGTGCGCGCTGCCCACCAGGGTTTCGAGGTGCCGGCGGAGGCCGTCGTAGGTCATCATGCGGTCGGACTCGCATACATACTGAGGGGAAAGATCTTCTGCGGATTGCACAGATCCGCTGGGTCATGCGCCAGCTTGATACGGCGCATGACCTCCAGATCGGTGGGTGAGAACATCAAGGGCATGTCGTTTTGCTTCTCCATGCCCACCCCATGCTCGCCGGTAATGCTGCCGCCGAGGGCGACACAGACTTCCAGAATCTCCCGGCCGGCCTGCACAACCCGTTGCATGGCCTCCGGGTCGCGCTTGTTAAACGGAATGGCCGGATGCAGATTGCCGTCCCCGGCATGCGCGATGTTGGCAATACGCAGGCCATAGCGCTCGCCAATGGCGGTGACTTGGCGCAGGGCCTCGGGGAGCCGGGTGCGCGGCACGCAGCCATCGACGATGTAGCAATGCGAGGCCAGCCGCGCCATAGCGCCAAACGCGGCGCGGCGGCTCAACCACAGCCGTGCCGCCGCCTCGGCGGTCTCGGCGGTCTCGATGCTCAAGACCTCGTGCTCGCGACACAACGCCGCAATCAGCTCCAGGCTGCGCGGCATATCCTCCCGCAGCCCATCGCATTCCAGAAGCAACGCCGCCCCGGCCTCGGGCGGGTAGCCCACGTGCACGGCCTGGTCCACCGCCTGCATAGAGGCTTTGTCGAGCAATTCCAGGGCCGCCGGTAGCAAGCCGGCGCCGATAATATCCGACACCGCATTGGCCGCATCATCGACGCTCTTGAACAGCGCCAGTTGCGTCACGACCGCTTCCGGCACGCGCAGCAGACGCACGATGATTTTGGTGACAATCCCCAGCGTGCCCTCGGCCCCGACCAACAGGCCGGTGAGATCCGCTCCCGGCTGATCAACCACTTTGCCCCCGACCTCGATAATCTCGCCATTGGGCAGCACGACTTCGAGGCCGAGGATGTGATTGCTGGTAATGCCGTACTTCAGGCAGTGCATGCCCCCGGCATTGGTGGAGACATTGCCGCCAATGGTCGAGACCACCTGGCTGCCAGGGTCGGGGACATAGGTGTAGCTATAGCCGTGCACCAGCAGGGCCTGTTTCAAGTCCTGGTTAATCACCCCAGGCTCGACCACGGCGACGCGGTTGGCCAAATCAATCTCGAGGATGCGGTTCATACGCGCCATGGCTATGACCACCCCACCGTGCGTCGGAATGGCGGCGCCACTAATGCCCGTGCCCGTGCCTCGGGCCACGTAGGGGATGTGCTGCTGTTGGCACCAGGTGACCAGGCGCGCTACGTGCTGCGTGGTCTCTGGGAACACCACGGCGAGGAGGTCTTGCCCACGGAACACGGAGGCATCGTAGCCATAGACAGTGCGCTCGGCCCGCGACGAGAGCAGATTCTGTGGCCCAACAATGGCGGCGAGTGCACGCAGGGCCTGGTCAGTAGGCAACATGGCAACGAACTTTCTTGTCGGACGGATACAAGGGACATCGAGGGTACATGTCCGACCAGTGTAGCCGACTTTCACCGGGGTGACAAGACGCGCCCCTACCACGACAGGGGCAGTCCTAGACTTGACGAACGCCAGCCAGATGTCGCTCGCCCGTGGCTGCCGCAAGGCGCCGCACTACGTCTCCTGCGGTTGGCGGGTGCGCGACGCGGCTCGCCCTGGCAGCATGGGACCCTCCTGGGAACTCCTGTGTCCCAGGGCCGCCTCATGAGATGTGGGGGAGGCGGAGAACAGTGCTGTAAATCCGCCATAAGCGCTTCGTAGCTCTTTTTACCGGACTCTTGCAACCCATGCAATGCTTCGGGAATCTTGCGGCCCACAAAAAGTGTGCTCATACCGTCATTGCTCATCCGCAGCGCCCTGAGATGTCGGGCTCAAGCGCGTGTTGTCATATCCTCTCCTGGACACAAGCGCTCCAGGGAGACCAAAGGTGCTGGCGTCTGGCCAGCATTGCTCATCCAGTCCCTGGACGATGCTCCATGGGCACAAGACAGGTAGGGTTATCTCGGGAAGAGGCGTTTCGATACTGGTACGCTGACGCATATACGGATAGATGTCCGCGAGCAGTCCTGGGAGCGTGGGGTGCAGACTGGGGTTATCGCGCCGCCGCCCCACACGCCACCGTTGCTCCAGAATCGTGCTCCGCCAACTATGGCCACGCACGCAGCGCTACCCCCCGAGATACTGTCCAATCAGCGCCAGCCGGTCGCCGCTGTGCAACGGGCTATCCAGGGTATGTGTGATATCCAGCACGGCATCGTTGACTAGCACTTCGATGTGTTCGGCCAGCTCGCCGGTCTCGGGAGCCCAGAGGGCTTTGTGGAGTTGCGGGAAGCGCCCACTCAGACGGCGCAAGATGGTACGGACGGTCGCCCCATGGCTCAGCGGTTCGTAGAACACCTTGCGGGTACTGCCATCGCCACCCACGAACTTGGTGATCCAGGCCACGACTTCAATCTCAATCTGCACTGTCGTTGTCGCGGCGAGGATGTCGGCTTCGGGCATGGGGCACTCCTTGAGGTAGTGGTTCGTGGTTCGTGATTCGTGGGAGGTGTTAGGCCGCGTCGTAGGGGCGACTGACTCGTCGCCCCTCTTCGCATAAGCTCGGAGAGGGAGAGCGCCGGAGCTGGGAACGGGCGACATACCCACGCTCCCAGACGGCGCAGGGCCATTACTCCCACAGGACCGGAATCAGCGCCTCCAGGCCCAGCTCTTGCAGCGTGCCCGGGAGAGGGTTGCCGCTCTGACGGTCATAGCCCACCATCTCATACCACACGGCCACCATGTGGTCCCAGTTTTTGCCAATGTCCTGGCCTTTGGCGGGGCCATCCACTGGGATCGAGCCGTAACGCTTCGAGGGTCTTTCTAGATCAGGGGTGATGCCGCAGCGCACGTTAAAAGCCCGCATCAACGCCGCCGTGCGCCGCCCAAAGGTCACGGCCTCGTCTTTGCTAAACTCCCAACCCGTGGCGGCACTGAGAATGCGGCACAGCATGGCAATCGACGAGCGCGTGGTGAAAATACAGGTGCCCAGCGAGTCCTCAAAATGCCGCCGCCCACGGGTGCCGCCGACCATTTTAGCCACCGCCTCGGGGTCAAAGGGATTGATGCGCGCCGGTTGGCCCATCTCGGTCTGGCGTACGGGCGGACCACTGTCAATGGTACCGCCGCTGCCGGTGCAGGTGTCGAGCATTTCTTCCCAGCGGGCGCGGTGGTCGTGGCCACGTGGGCTGTCGCCTTTAAGGGTGTAGATGGCGCAGTCAGCCGCCGGACCACCAACAATCTCTGAGGCACGCTTGACACCCTCGGCCAGAATGTTGCCAAAGCCCTGGCGCCGGATGATCATCTGCAACAGCGTATTGGCCGCTTCGGCATCACCCCATTTGACTTCCAGCCCACCCAGTTGCTCTGTGGTTATATAACCTTTTTCCTGGCATTCCATGACCCAGCCCATGAGCCAGCCGAACTCATTGACGTCCACGCAGGCACGGTCAAGCTGCGTATTGAGCCAGGACACCGCCACCGGGTCGGTGCAGCCCGTGGCCCAGCCGGCCCCGGACCAGCCTTCGTATTCCGGTTCATCAACAATCTGGCCCTTATGCGGCCCAGAGCTGAGCACCTGGGTGTGGCAGTGGTGCATGCCGCAGGCGTTGCACTGATGGCCACGGTGGTCAAAGCCGTTGCGCAGGCCGGAGGCGCTCCACTGCTCCATATCGACGCCCTCGGGGACGACGTTGGTGGTGTAGTTTTTGATCGGTAGGCCACCGAGGCGTGACAGCCCGACCACACCGGGCAGAGTGCCGTATTCGTACAGCGATTGTGTGGAGGGATCAAACTTGAGGTCATGCGCCATTTCTTCTGCTGCGAGCCACAGACCGCGCGGATCGTTGACACCCAGCGAGCGGCTGCCGCGCACAATGGCCACGGCCTTGACGCGTTTGTTACCCATGACCGCGCCGCAGCCGTTCTTGCTGGCCACGTGGCCGTAGTCGCCGTGGATGGCGGCAAAGCGCACCTGGTGTTCGCCGGCCACGCCGCTGGTGTAGACGCTCAGTTGATGGCCGGTGAGGTTGAGCGTCTGCTCCAGAGCCTGCTGCGTTTCCCAAGTATCTTTGCCGAGCAGGGCGCTGGCGTCGCGCAGCTCCACCGTGTCGTCGTTGATGTAGAGGTACACCCATTCTGGTGCCTGGCCCTGGAACACGATGGCATCGTATCCCGAGTATTTTAAGTTGGCGCCAAAGAAGCCGTTGGCCTGGGTGTTGGTCGCGCCGTTGGTCAGGGCGCCACGCGTGACCACGGTCAGGCCGCCAGTGCCCCAGGCCGGTAGTCCAGCTAAGGGGCCGGTGGCCATGACCAGGCGGTTGTCGGGGTGATCCCAGCTGACCTCGGCGGGCACTTCGTCCCACAGAATTTTCGCCCCGAGTCCAGCGCCGCCCAGATAGGTGCGGGCCATGTCGGGCGTCCAGGGTTGGGTCCAGATGTGGCTGTTGGTTAAGTCGATGCGTAAAATTTGCCCGGCATAGCAGCCGGGGACGGTCGTGGCCATGGTACTTCCTCCCAATCAAGAATGAGACAACAGACTGCACGCACAAGTGGAGACCTGACTCCTACTCTATCAAACCGCCGTCTTCACGCTCAGAAGAGGACCGGCCAGGAGGAAGTCTACGCTCGAAGCGCAGCAGGGCATTCTCAAGACGCAACAGGAGATTCTCCCGCTCGTGGGCTGCATGCTCGCGGTCCCGTTGTTGCGCATTCCTGAGCTGACGGACAATCTCCGTGAGCGCTCGTAGCTCCTGCCGGACTTCCTTCTGTTCTGCTTTGAGTTTCTGGACATCTTGCATCAAGGTGACCAGCTGTCAAGCCAGAGCATAGAGCTGTTTCCACATGGCCAGCTCACGCCGTCTGTAAGGCGGCTAAGAGCGCCTTGGTTTCAGTGCGAAGTTGATCAATCTCTTCCTGCTCATCGACAATTTGTGCCTGGAGACGTTGCATCTCGGCAAGACATTGCTCAATGGCTACAATATAGTCAGCCCGCGTTTTGAGGATCACTTCTGCAGTGAGAGCATTTTCCATACGTTGTCTCTCCACCTTTTTTCCTACTACCCCACCGTCACGCTACTGGCCGGTACCGATGGACTCCCTAGCACGGTCTGCGGCAGCAAGCGCCCTGTAGTGCCCGAGGCAATATAAGCCCGTTTGATGTCAAAGAGATTGCGCTGCACATAGCCCTTCCAATCCCCCAGTGGCGTACCAGACTGCACCAGGCCCTTGAGCATACCGACGTCGTTCGTGGTCCAGACATCCTTTTCTGGCCCCAAGAGCATAGCGCCAATGAGACGATCGCCCTGCCACAGCAGTTTGCGATACGCCGGGCGCTCCGGGCGCGTGGCACTCATGACTTCGGCGGCGCTGCTGTCCCAGGCGCCAAAGCTGGCAATTTCCAGGCCGAGCACTTCGACGATGTTCATCAACAGGCTGCCACGATAGGCCAGGGGTTGACCGGCCATGTTGGCGCCAGCGATGCGCCCGTGCTCCATGGCGGTGGGCTCGATGGCGTGCAGTGCCGGCTGACCAGTAATCAGATCTTTGCCTTCGGCCACGTCGCCAGCGGCGTAAACATTGGGGATATTGGAGCGCTGCTGCGCATCGACCACGATGCCACGGTTGATCGTCACGCCCGAGCCTTGCAGCCAGTCGAGATTGGTACGGATGCCGGTAGCCATGATCACCAGGTCGGCCAGCAGCTCCTCGCCGCCCTCCAGGCGCAAGCGTTTCTGGCGGCCCGCATCTTCAATGGCGCTGAGTCGGGCGCCGGTGCGGATATCCACCTGGCGGTCACGCAGCCAGTGCTCGACGATCTGGGCACCGTGGGCGTCGATCATGCGCGGCAGAATCTGCGGTGCGATTTCCAGCACCGACAGCTTGGCACCACGCGCCAGGATGGCATTCAAAATGGTAAAGGCGATGAACCCGGCTCCGACCATGACCACGGAGCAGCCGTCGCGGATGTGGCGGATAACGCCCTGGGCCTGTTCGAGAGTCCAAAAACTGTAGATGCCCGCTCCGTCGGCTCCGGGCACCGGGGCGCGCACGGGTGAGGAGCCGGTGGCAATGAGCACATCGTCGTAGGGGATAACCGTGTCGTCGTCGAGCGTGAGGGTATTGGCCTGTGTATCGAGCTTGGCGGCGCGGCGGCCCAGGTAGTCCTCGACCCCCAGGGCGCGTAGCCGTGTCGGGTTGGCGGTGTAGACGTGTGATTCGCTGATCGTGCCCTTGAGATAATACGGCAGCACCATGCGGGCATAGGGCCGCTCGGCGGAGACCAGGATAATCTCTGAGGCGCCGCGGTCGTACTGGCGAATGGTGGTGATGGCATTCAGGCCAGCGGTACCGCCGCCAATGATGAGGTGTCGTGTGCGTGCCATCGTATGCTCCTACGCCTGACCGTTGAGGGGACCAAGGTGCCCGGCCCCACGCGTGGCGGCAAAGTCCCCCAGCCAGTCGCTCTGGTTGACCTCGACGTATTCAATCGCCGCCGTCGGGCAGGCATCGGCACAGGCCGGGCTGCCGTCGCAGAGATTGCACTTAAAGGCTTTTTCGGTGTCGGGATTGTAGAACACCGTGCCGTAGGGGCAGGCAATGGTGCACAATTTGCAACCGACACACATGTCGTCCTGGACGATCTTGGCACCCACGGGTGAGATGGTGATGGCCTCGACCGGGCAGGCCACCAGGCACCAGGCTTCGGCGCATTGCGTACACGTGTAAGGCGCATAGCTCGTATGCAACTCAAAGGGCGAGATGCGAATCACTGACTTGGAGGGCTGAAACGTGCCCGTTTGCATGTACGAGCACGCCAGTTCGCACCGCATGCAGCCGGTGCAGAGCTCGGGTGTGATCCGTAAGACTTTCATCGACATATCTCCTGTCGTGCTGTCGGTAAGGTGTGCTAGGCGTATGACACGACTATGCGATGGCCCAGACGAGAAGTCAACCGCCCAACCCGCCCTACACGCCTAGGCCTGGTTGTGTAGGGCGGGCGTCAGCCTGACTCTAGGCTGCTTTTATAGATCTTTCACTACTTAACAATTACCCTTGGTACACCATGCCGAGCCGTGCGTCGTTCATCACCACGTACGTCGCGGGCGCATCGTACTGCAGGACTTGTGGTCAGCACGGAATGCTGTATGGGATCCCATGATGCCGTATCTTCCCTGAGGGAGCAAGCCTGCGATCGGCGTGCCCTCCGTGGTTGACAATCGGTGTTGCCTTCCGCAGTATGTATCCCCCTCAGTACCATAGGCGCTACGGACGAGCGTACCCCGGCATTCCCATGCCTCCTGAAGGAGCAGACAGACAACGTATGTCCTTTCTACAGAACTCACCCGCTGCGTGGCCGTACGACCTGGCTGCCTGGATCCTCACGGGTATGGCCCTTCTCCTACTGTTACCGTTGCATCTCCTACCGGCTCTGCTGGCCGGGCTGTTGGTCTATGAACTTGTTCATCTGCTTGCGCCACGGCTACACGTCATCCGCGTCCGTCAGGCGCAAGGCAAGCTCGTGGCGGTGGCACTCCTGGCCACCGTCATTGTCATTGCTGTCACCGTGGCCATCATTGCCAGCATTGCCTTCTTTCACAGTGAGGCCGGCAATGTACCACTGTTGCTTCAGAAGATGGCCGATATTCTTGACGGCTGGCGCGCCACACTTCCGGACTCTGTGGTGGAACAGTTCCCGGTCGATCCCGATGAGCTGAAAGAGTTTGTGGTAGAGGGGTTGCGTAACCATGCGGGAGCCTTGCAACGGCTTGGCACCGAGGTGGGCCATATCCTGGTGCACGTGCTGGTGGGTCTCGTCATTGGCTCCCTGGTGGCCCTGCATGACGTGCAGCCGTTGGAATCCCCTGGTCCCCTGGCGCGGGCGCTGCAAGAGCGCGCCGTGCGCCTCAGCGAGGCTTTTCGGCGCATCGTGTTTGCCCAACTGGGCATATCGCTTCTCTCAATACGGCCCTTATTGCACTCTATCTGCTAGTTATCTTGCTGGTGATGGGGGTGCATCTGCCGCTCACTAAGACCATGATCGCCGTGACGTTTGTAGTTGGACTGCTACCAGTGGCGGGGAATCTTCTTTCCAATGGCATCATTGTGGTGGTGAGCCTCAGTGTGTCTTTGACGGTGGCGGTGATGTCGCTGGTGTTCCTGATGGTGATCCACAAGCTGGAGTATTTTCTGAATGCCCATATTGTTGGCACCCAGATTCACGCCCGCGCCTGGGAGTTGCTGTTAGCGATGCTGGTGATGGAAGCGGTGTTTGGCCTGGTAGGAGTGATTGCGGCACCGATTTACTATGCGTACCTGAAGGATGAACTCGTGCGCCAGGGTGTGGTCTAGCGTGCGAACGGTGAGAGGAAGCGGATCGCGAGGGGGCGAGGCCGTGGGTAGTGAGCTATTTTCGTGGCAGAGGCTGTCTGTGCCTGGGAGCGCGGGCGTCTCGCCCGCTCGGGACGCCGCCAAGATAGCCGCACTCCCAGGGGGACGCCTGTTACTTTGTCACAATAGCCCACTACCAGGCCGTGTCTGTCATAGCATGGGGCCTTGTGGAGCGCTGGCGGCTCAGGGGCAGCCAGCGCCGACTGTCTCTCTACAAATGCATGGCGTTGAGACCGATCCGCGACAAGTCT
Organism: Pseudomonadota bacterium; assembly: GCA_005777235.1. Lineage (GTDB taxonomy): Bacteria > Tectomicrobia > Entotheonellia > Entotheonellales > Entotheonellaceae > SXND01. The sequence continues at coordinate 22,789 of SXND01000043.1, read as the reverse complement.
TCATCGCGCTGGCCGCTGGGGTAGCCCCCGACACCAATACCCCCGAGGATGACGCCATCCTTGATAATCACCAGGCCACCCTGGCCGTTGGTAATCTGAGCATCGCCTTGCTCGCTGACGCTGCGCCCCTGGCTATGCAGGCGCTGCGCATTGGCCCCAGTGTCCGTGCCCAGGATGGCCGCAGTATAGGCTTTCCGTAGAGCATGGCGCCGGCTGAACAGGCGGAGGTTATCCATGGTGTTGTAGGCCAACAGGTTCCCTGCGGCATCGACAATCGCCATGGCCACGGGCTCATTGGGCAGCTTCGTGGCCTCCACGATCATCGCCTGCATGGCGGCCTGGATCTGGGTAAAACTGAGTGCTGGCATATCCTCTCCTTGGCATCATGCTGCGCATGTGCTGTCTATGACCTCACGCGATTCCCTGGAGGCGCGGGCTGCCGTCGGGTTTCCGCCCGACGGCATGCCTGTCCATGACTAGCGCTGCCTGACGTACTTGTCGATGCGTTGGCGGGCGCCCAGGGCCATATAAATATCGCCCCGTCCGTCCACCCAACTGCCGTGGGCCGACAGGGAGTCCCAACGAGCCACCACGGCGCCGTGTTTGTCCATCAGGCTGACGCGTGGGGGCAGGCCATTGACGCCGCCTTCACTGATATAGAAAAGGCCGTCCTTATCCATAGAAATGTCCAGGGGACGGCGCATGTCAGACCACATGGTGATGAACTGGCCGTCGGCCGAGAATACCTGGATACGGTTATTCTCGCGGTCGCAGACATAGATCAGACCCTCTTTATCGACGATCAGACTATGCGGCAGGTGGAAGTGATTCGGCGCGGTTTTGCCGGGCTCGCCCCACGACTGGCGTAAGTGGCCATCGGCACTAAAACGATGCACGCGCGCGTTGCGGTAGCCATCGGTGACATACAGATCACCGGACGGCGAGGGCACCAGCTCGGTGGGGAAATTAAACGGTCCCGCAGCGCGTGGGACCAGGTCGCCTGGCTTCTCGCAGCCCGTGTCGGAATGCACGCCACGCTCGCCGATAACCTGGAGGGGTTTGCCGTCGAGGGTGTAGCGTAAGGCCACGGAATCCTCGCGGTCGGTGAGATACACGATGTCATTTTCAATATAAATACTGTGCGGATTGGCGAACGCGCCCAGACCCCAGGAGCGCAGGTAGTTGCCGTCTGGGTCGAAGACGAGTACCGGCGGCTCTTTGCGCTGGAAGACGTAGACCAGGTTCTGGGAATCTGTGGCGACGGCACTGGTATTGCCAAACGTCTGCCCCGCCGGTAGGGTGCCCCAGTTCTCAATCAGCGTATAGGTATAGGCTCCGGAACCAACCGTTGTCATGGCGCTGCTCCTCTGCGTGTGGCGTGCTTACCACCCTAAAATAAACGTATTGCGCACGACCGCAATCGTTTCTCCATGCTGATTCGTCACGTGGGTCTCCCGCACGACGAAGGGCATAGTCCCGGACCGCCCGGTTTTTTCGTACATGTCCACCAGGCAGGTGGTGTACGTCAAGACATCGTCGGGATAGACTACGTGTACAAACTCGCAGGCATATCCCGCATTGATCCCTGTGCCTGTAAAGCCCATCTCCGGTGGCACAATGGGGTACGTACCACGCCAGATAATGAATGTCGCTGGGGCAATGATGTCGCGATAACCCCGGGCCTGCGCCGCTTGCGGGTCGGTGTGGATGGGATCACGCACCCCGAGAATGCCCACGTACTCCAGCATCATAGCACGGGTGACGTGCTGCGTGAAGCGGCTGACTTCCTGGCCCAAGAGCGTACGATCCCAGCGTAACATGCCTGTCCTTTACTGCTTTGGCCAGCCTGGCGCCCGGCGCAGGAGCACATACACCGCCCCAGCGCCGCCGTCAGTCAGTGGCGCCGTGGCAAAGGCCAGCACCAGCCGACTCAAGCGCCCATGGCTGAGCCAGAGGTGTACCTGCTCCTTAAGCACCGGACGATTATCTCTGGAATTGCGTCCCCGGCCATGCACCAGACGCAGACAGCGCTGCCCCAACGCATACGCCGACATGACAAACCGATCGACCGCCACTTTGGCCTCGTCCACCGTATAGCCATGTAAGTCCAGATGCGCCTGCACGGCATAATCACCCTGATGTAGGCGTTGCGCCAGCCGATAATCGATCCCCGGCGCAACGCCTTCCATATACTCATCCGTATATTGGATGGTAAAAGCACTGCGCCCTTCGACCAGATCGCGCAAATCCGCCAGCACATCCCAGGCCTCGCTCACGACCAGCGGCTTGACGGTGCGGGGTTTCTCCATCCGGCCCCGTGGGTCTTTGGGCAATGGCGTCACTCCCGCCATCTCATCCAGAAAAATGGTCCGTTCCTGGGGCGTCACCCGCTCAGGAGGACGCGCTGGCCGCGTCACCACCGGGGGCGTTGGGGGGACGGGCCGCGGCGCTGGGACGGGCGGTGCCGCGACGGGCGGTGCCGCGACGGGCGGTGCCGCGACGGGCGCCGCCGGTGTCTTGAAAGCGCGTAACTGTCTTTCCCGCAGGCGAAAAGGGCTATGAAACGGCTCCTCGCGTGGTGGCTGGGGCAGGGCGGGCGGCGTCCGGGACTTCTTACGACGGCCCATGGCCTCCGTCCCCACCCCATGGTGCCTTAGGTGTGGAGTTCAATCACATCCCCTTCCTGGACGACATAATCACGTGGCACCATCTGTCCTTCCGACGTCTGTGCGTGCCAGACGCGGGCAAATTTGAGCTGCGCCGCCACATCTTTATGTACCGTCACCGCCACGTCCACCACGGTGCTGCCACGCGGCATGGTAAACGGCGCCGCCAGATCTGGCTTCTTCCCAGGAGCTTTCGTATAGACGCACACAATGTCGAGCAGCTCGTACAACGCTTGCCGCAGGGCGTCCAGCTGATAACCGTCGCGGGCCGAGACCGCCAGCATGGGCCAGCGGGTGCCATAGAACTCCTGGAGCAGCGCCCAGTGGTCCTGACTCTCCGGCTGGTCCCACTTGGTGCCGAGCAACAGCGCCCGCCGGGGCACGACCCCGACGGCCAGATCGTCTCCGGCCTCGGCACTCTCCGCCGCGCCCGTTGGGGCGATTTTCCACGCCTGCAGCGTCTCCGTCAGCAATGTGACCGCATCGAGCAGCGCCGGATCGGCGAGATCGACCACCAGCAGCAGCGCATCGGCATTGCGGGTAATCTGCGCCATCCAGGGTTCCATGGCGTCACGCGAGATCGGCGGCATGTCGACGAGCTGGATCTGGATATGGTCCACCGCCATCATCCCTGGCATGGGACGACGGGTGGTAAAAGGGTAATCGGCCACCTCTGGGGTGGCTTTGGTCAGAGCCGCCAGCAGTGCGGACTTGCCCATATTGGGCGGTCCAACCATGACGATCTGCCCGGCACCTTCTGTGTCCACTGACAGCATGCCGCCACGCCGCGTGGTCGAGGCTTTTTGCGCCTCCTGCCTGAGCTTAGAGAGCCGCTTCTTGAGATCAGCCTGCAACTTATCGGTGCCCTTGTGCTTGGGCATAATGCGCAACATATCTTCGAGGCAGGTGATCTTCTCCTCGTGGGTGCTGGCCTGCTTAAAACGCTGCTCCGCCGACATGTATTGGGGCGTGAGATTCGCCGGCATAACCGTCCTCCTGTCCAAACGTGTGGGTGGTGCTATTATAGCGGCTTCTGGGCGTGGCTTTCGAGAACGAATTACGCCGGGTATTTTACAAACGGGGGGAGGATGGGCTACCTTAGCATGCGACGCAGGGGGAATATGGACGTCTGGGCGCTGTGGAGGGTGTATGGAGACAGCACTACGTTGGACATCGGCGGATCTCGAGGTTCTGCCAGAGGATGGCAAGCACTATGAGATTATCGATGGAGAGTTATACATGTCTCGACAACCACACTGGCATCATCAACATGCCTGCGTGAAGCTCTGTACAGCGTTGGATATATGGAGTACGCAGACTGGTGACGGGTCGGCGAATTTCGCCCCCGGCATTATCTTCGCCGATGAGGACGATGTGGCCCCGGATGTGGTGTGGATTAGCCACACGCGTCGTGATGCCGCCCTTGGTCCTGACGGGCATTTACACGCCGCGCCCGAGCTGGTGGTCGAGGTGCTCTCGCCCGGCAGCACCAACGCCCGCCGGGATCGCGAAGCGAAATTAAAACTCTACTCACGCCGTGGGGTGCTGGAATACTGGATTGTCGATTGGCAGACGTGCCAGGTGGAAGTCTACCGGCGGGAGGCACTGGCGCTGCACTTGATAACCACGCTGCAGGCGGCCGATCACCTCACCTCACCGCTGTTACCCGGTTTTTCCTGTGTGGTAGCCACTCTGTTCTAACGGCTATCTCAAGAAAGGCACACTGCTTATGGCCGGCAAGTATTTTGACGAGTTTGAGATTGGGCAAGTGTTCAAGCACCAACCGGGGCGCACCATTACCGAGATGGATAATGTGCTGTTCACCACCTTGACGATGAATCCGCAACCGCTGCATCTCGATGAGGAGTTTGCCAAGCAAACGGAGTTTGGGCAGCGCCTGGTGAATAGCCTGTTCACCCTCGGGCTGGCGGTGGGTCTGTCCGTCGGCGATACGACGCTGGGGACGACCATCGCGAATCTTGGCTTTGACAAGATCGACTTCCCCAAGCCAGTGTTTCATGGGGACACGCTGTACGTTGAGACGGAAATCATCGACAAGCGCGAGTCGAAATCACGGCCTGACGCTGGGGTGGTGTTTTTTGAGCACCGTGCGATCAACCAGCGTCAGGAACTGGTGGCGCGGATCCGCCGGACAGGTTTGATGAAGAAGCAGGGAGAGCGTGGAGAGACAGGTCAGCCTTGACGCGCTGGGCGCCGCTTAGCGGGCTCCCTGCCATGCCCGGATGCGTGACTCCGCAGCGTCCATGGCGACGAAGCGATCGGGTCGATCGACTTGATACAGCCCTTCACTCTTGTGCTTGAGGTACCATAGGCCGCGCTGACCTTTTTTTACAAAGACGTCGGTGCTGGATACCAGACCGCCCGGACGGCTTGGCGGCAGGAGCAGCAGGGCCATGGTGCGTCCGGCGTCTCCCTTCAGGACCGACTCCACACGCAGCACGCCAAGGTTGATGACTGGCCCATCGGCAGTCAGTTGCACGCGCTCCTGGCCCAGGCATTCGCCCACCACGATTAGCACGGATTGGCTGGCGAGTTCTTCGGGTGAAAGCTGCGCCCAGTCGGCGGCAGCCGAGAGGCTCATGACCATGAGGAGCCACCAGAGGGTGCCGGCGTACACACGGCATCGAGTCGATGTTCCCATAGGGTCATGCTCCCTCGCGGCATAAGGTTTCCCTCTCTAACCTGTGCCTGGAAGCGCCTTACGTCTTCCAGGGCAGTGTTGTGCCTCACAGCCTTACAAGGCGGCTGGCGTGGAAGATACACGCCGCCACCGCAGGCCCATCAGCAGGACTATCCCCGTGCCAAACAGCCACAGCACAGCAGGCTCCGGCACGGCAGACACATCGCGCGTGCCCACCGCAGCGATGAGAATGCCAAAATCGTCGTATGAAAAGGCGCGGTCTAAGATCCGCTGATCATTGGGCATGTTCGATGGGGCGGCGCCAGAGGCCATCAGATCAAACAGCGAAGCACCAGGGTTCGGCTGTTGCCCATTTGGATGATCGAGAAACAGTGTATGGCCGATCTCATGCGACACCGTTCCGGCCAGGAGATTGATCCGTTCCGCATCCGTGCTGGCCAGGCCAGCCAGGGTGGCGATATTATCGGTCAAGATTGAGCCGACGATGCCGCTGTTGGCGGTAAATGGTCCGCCGCCGCCGCCATTACGTACACAACCAAAGCACGCCTGGCCGAGAAAACTGCCTCCTGTCGTATTATCACCTATCGCCATGTAATAATACTCGAGATCACCATTGCCGGGCGCATTCCCAACCGTACCCAGCTCGAAGTTGATATTTAATTCCTTGCCATTTGGCAAGGGGCTCAGCGCGTTCGTCCCAACCGTCGGATAGCCGAGGTAATCCGTACGGATGGCGGCTAAGGTGGCCTGCTGGATCTGTGCCAGGGTGAGGCCGAAGCCATACGGCGCGAAATTCGCGGGGTTCGTCCCCGTCCCAAAGATGTCCGTCCTGGCAACGCCGACAAAATCCAGCACGAAGGTCAAGGCCTGGGCCTGACGCACCATCCCCAGTGGCAGACTGAGCACCAGAGTGCAGATGAGGCCTCCTAGGAGACGACGTGGCCACAGAGCGTGTTTTTCAATCAACGACATACGGTAACTCCTGATGATGGGTTCCACCACACTTTGTCTCAGGATACAGGGGTGTGCCTTTGCCAGTGGCGCCTGCTCCCTCAGCACCTCAGGGCTAAGCAAGAACTATACCATACATCTAATGCATTGACTGAGAAGTCCTTAACTCTCTCCTACGCTCTTTGTTCTCCCATCTCATTGTCAATTTTTCTGACACTAACGCGGCAACATAGCCCTTGGGATGCCGTATTGAAACTTTTCTGATCAACGATATCAATAAATTAGCAATTTTTCTCGCTCTTACGCCGCATTGTCAAATTTCCCGACACTGATGCGGCGTTGTGGCCATAGCCCTGCCTTAAAAAGTGCCATATATGTCATAATATCAATGAGTTATATGTTTTTTTTGTGCCTCCGTGCTCAGGTGTCAATTTTCCTGACGCTGGCGTAGGGACTTGCCGATAGCGGGATAGAGGCTGGTGAGATGTCTGGTGCATCAATCCCCTGGCCGCCTTCCCGGGTTTTCCTTGGGAGCGTCACGCGAGAGCGTGGCGGCTGGCTCCGGGCTGGAGTCTGGAACTTCCAGGGGGAATATCTAGCGGCTCTGCCCCTGGAGCTTCGGTGCATGCATCCAGGCCCGCACCGTATCCAGCGCGGCATCTTGCCCCACCGTCTTGCTGTGCTCGATCCACTGAGCCAGGAGGGTACTGGGGAGAAAAGGGAAGGCGCGGCTGTGCGCTGTGACAACGTACTCGGCGTTGACCAGGGTATAGAAAGACGCCGTGTGGCCATCATAATGCCAGATTTCCGGCACGCCCAGCGCCGCGTAAATGGGAAACTTTGATTGGGACTCGTTCGTCACGTCGATCTCTACGACAACGTCAGGCGGGGGATCAACGTCAAAGTCCAGACTGCGCTGGCCAATGATCCGTATGGCGTTCTGCACATAGAAGCACGTGTCTGGCTCGGCGCCTTTGCGCTGCCAGATGCTGCGCATCGTCATCGAGCCGCGCGTCTCCAGTTTGACGCCCAGGGCGCGGGTGATTTCCCGCGCGATCCCGCGCACCACCTCGGCAAATTCTTCATGTACAGGCAAAGGGCTCATAATCTCTAGACATCCGTCGTTATAGCTAATGCGTCCGTGGTAGTCATCGCCAAGTTCCACGAGGAGCTGTGCATAGTCCTCCCACGGCACCGCAGGGATCCGCAGTGTCGCACCCGGCGGGATATGCGCAATCGCTTCAACATAACTGACCGTCTGAACGCTCATAGCAATCTCTCTTTCCTCTCAAGCGCCTTAGCGCACCTGTTCCCCTGGCTGCCGCGCCGGGCCAAATTCGGCCACGACCACATCCGCACTGTCCGGGCCAGCGGCCAGGAGCATGCCTTCGCTCACCCCAAAGCGCATCGTGCGCGGCTGCAGATTGGCCACCACAATCACCTGCTTGCCAATCAACTCCTCAGGCCGATACGACTGGCTAATCCCGGCAAAGATGGTGCGCTGCTCACTGCCAATGTCCACCCGCAGGCGCAGCAGCTTATCGGCCCCTTGCACGGCTTCGGCGTGCAACACCGTGGCGACGCGCAGGTCTACCTTGGCAAACTCGTCATAGGTAATCTGCGGCGCCAGAGGCTCAATGGCCACCTGGCGTGCCGGCGCGGGCGGTGGGGACTGCGCCTCCAGACTGGCGGCACTGGCGGCGAGCAGGGCCGCAATCTTCTTGGGATCTACCCGCTCGACCAAGCGCTGGAAGGCGTTGACCGTGTGGTCCTGCAAATCAAAACGCGCCGCATCGTCAAAGGTCAGCGGCGCCAGGCCTAGAATAGACTCCACGTCGGCGGCATAGCGCGGCAGCACCGGCTTAATCAAGGCTGCCACCGTGCGGCAGCAGTTGGCGCCAAAGGTACAGATGGCTTGCGCCGCCTGCCGATCGTGCTTGATGACCTCCCACGGCGCCGCGTCCTGGAAGTATTTGTTGCCTATGTCGGCAATGGCCACGATCTCCTGCACGGCGCGGTTGCACTCCAGGAGCTCGTAGGAGTCCCGAATGCGCGGCAGACGGGACCGGATGTCGTCAATCAACGGCTGCACCGTGGCATCGAGCTGGCCCAGACGGTTGTCGAACTGGCGATTGACAAACGGCACCACGCGGCTCACCAGGTTGGCGATCTTGTTGATCAGCTCGGCATCCACCCGCTGCTGGAAATCGTCGAGGTTGAGGTCGAGATCCTCGGGCTTGCCGTTAATCTTGGCGGCGTAGTAATAGCGCAGGTATTGCGGATCCAGATGATCAAGATAGGTGCGCGCATTGATAAAGGTGCCGCGCGTTTTGGACATTTTTTCGCCGTTGACTGTGAGAAAACCGTGCACCAGCACTTTGCTGGGCAGCGTGTACCCAGCGCCGTGCAGCATGGCGGGCCAGAACAGGGTGTGGAAATACACGATGTCCTTGCCGATGACGTGATAAATCTGCGCCTGTGGATTGTGCCAGTAGGCGTCAAAATCGCGCCCACTGTCGCGGCAGAATTTTTCCGTGGTGGCAATGTAACCCACCGGCGCATCGAGCCAGACGTAGAAGTATTTGTTCTCTTCCCCAGGAATTTTGAAACCAAAATACGGGCCGTCGCGGCTCACATCCCAGTCGCGCAGGCCCTCCTTGAGCCAGGTGTCCAGAAAATGTTGCACTTCGGGCTGCAAGCGCCCTGGCGTGTGCACCCAGTCGTGCAAGAACGTCTCGTAGGCGCTGAGCGTGAAGAAATAGTGTACCGACTCGCGGATCACCGGCGGGGTGCAGCACAGGGCGCAGCGTGGGTCTTGCAAATCCGTCGGGTTGTAGGTACCGCCGCACACTTCGCAGACGTCACCGTACTGGTCCGTGGCCCGGCAGGCGGGATTGGGACAGGTGCCGCGAATAAAACGGTCCGGCAGGAACCGGGCATCGTGCTCGCAGTAATACTGCGCCACCGGGCGCGTCACGATATGGCCTTGCTGGCGCAGGCGCTCGAAGATATATTCGGCGTGCCGGCGGTTTTCCGGGCTGTTGGTCGAATAATAGCAGTCAAAGGCAATGTGGAAAGCCGCAAAGTCGCGCTGATGCTCGATATAATACTGCCCGATAAAATCCTCGGGACTCATCCCGGCACGCTGCGCATTGATTTCAATCGGCGTGCCATGGGTATCATCGGCGCACATGTACACCGCGTCCCGCCCGGTCATTTTGAGAAAGCGCACGAAGATATCGGTCTGAATATACTCGACAAGATGGCCCAGGTGGATGCTGCCATTGGCATAGGGAAGCGCGCTGGTAATCAAAATGGGGTCCGTCATGGTGTTCCTTACGTCGGACGCTCCGGCAAGCAGGAGCACAGTGGAAGATAGTCATCCCGAACGCAGAACTGTAACTATAGCCCATCTCACTCCTCGCCGCAGCCATCCAGAAGCCCGGCAGGATTTTCCTGGGAGCGCGGGCGTCTCGCCCGCCCGGGACGCGGCCAGGATGGCCGCGCTCCCAGGGTAGGCCAAGGGATAAAGACGTGTCATTGTTCAGGACGCCGCAACCGCTGGCAGCGCGTATGCGACCGCGCACCTTGCGGGAATTTATCGGCCAGGATCACATCCTCGGGCCGGGCCGCTTGCTGCGGCGGGCCATTGAGGCCGATCAGCTCGCCTCGCTCATCTTCTACGGACCACCGGGCACCGGGAAAACCACCCTGGCCATGGTGATTGCCAATACCACCCGCAGCCATTTTCTGACCATCAACGCCGTGCTCGCCGGGGTGGCGGACATCCGGCAAGCGATCAGCGAAGCGCGTAAACGCCAGGAGGTCATGCAGCAACGCACCATCCTGTTTGTCGATGAAGTGCACCGTTTTAACAAAGCCCAACAAGATGCCCTGCTGCCGCATGTGGAAAATGGCACGATCCTGCTGATTGGCGCCACCACGGAAAATCCGTACTTTGCGGTGAATCGCGCCCTGGTCAGTCGCAGCCGTCTTTTTCAGCTCAAACCGTTGACAGACCTCGACCTCACGGCCATTGCGCAGCAGGCCTTGTGCGACCCTGGGCGCGGCTACGGAACGCGCCAGGTCAGCGTGCTGCCAGAGGCCCTGGCGCATCTGGTGCAGGTGGCCAATGGCGATGCGCGTGGCGTGCTCAACGCTCTGGAGCTGGCGGTCGATACCACACCGCCCAATGCTGCGGGCGGCATTGTGGTGGATATGCAGGTGGCGGAGGAGAGCATCCAGCAGCGTGCCGTGCTCTACGATAAAGAGGGCGATTACCACTACGACACGATCTCGGCATTTATTAAGTCGCTGCGCGGCTCAGACCCGGATGCAGCGATGTACTGGCTCGCCAAGATGGTCTACGCCGGGGAAGAGCCGCGTTTTCTGTTGCGGCGCATGATCATCTTTGCCAGCGAGGATGTCGGGCTGGCGGATCCGCAGGCCGTGGCGGTGACCATGGCTTGCGCCGAAGCTTTTGAGCGCGTGGGTTTGCCCGAAGGACGCTTCCCACTGGCGCAGGCGGCGCTGTATTTGGCCACGGCCCCCAAGTCCAATTCCGTGTTTGCGTTTTTTGATGCCCTGCAGACGATTGAGCAGGAGCGCGACGGCGATGTGCCCAATCATCTCAAAGACGCCAGCCGCGACGCCGAGGGTTTTGGCCATGGCGCTGGCTATCTCTATCCGCATGCCTACCGCGACCACTGGGTGGCGCAGCAATATCTGCCAACGCATTTACAAGGCAAGGTGTTCTACGAGCCGGGCACGTTGGGCTATGAAGCCGGCATCCACCAGCAGGTGGTGCGGCGGCGGGAAGCGCAACTGGCGGCCATGCTGGAGGTGGAGCACGCCCCCGCCGGTGAAGTCTTAACGTTTAGCCCGACGACCCGTACCCACGAGCGCTGGCTGCAGCGCACCATCAGCCAGGTCGGGGAGCAACTCGGGGCCCTGCGCGACCGTATTCTGGAGGCCGCGGCGCTGCAACGGCATAGCCTGGTGCTGGATCTCAACGCCGCCACTGGCCTGCTTACCTGGGAGGCGCTGCGTCGCACGCCGGAAGGCGGCGTGTGGACCGTGACCGCCGACGCGGCCACGGCGGCGGCCCTGCGCCAACAGGCCGAGCGTTTGCCGCAGGTGGAGCGTCCGCTGATCCTGGTAGGGGAACTCTCGGCGCTGCCCGCTCTCCTGGCCGCTGACGGGGCCCAGGAGGTGCGCTTTGACGCCATCGTCGGACGCAATGCGCTGACCAGATGCCCGGAGAAAACCGCGGTCCTGGCACAGCTCCGTACCTGCCTGCAATCGGCAGGGCGCCTGGTCTTGGCGGAGGTAATCCCCAGACGGGCCCAGCGCCTCTCGGCCCTGGTCGAGCACACCGCCCTGGACCCCACGCTGCTGGCGCGCTGGCAGGTGGCCGAAGACGCGCTGTATCAGACCCCGGACGACCCGCTGCTGAACTGGGATGTGCCGGATCTCGCCGCCGCTCTGGAGGCTGCCGGCTTTGTCCTCACGGCCCCGTTGCAGTGCGTGACGCAGACGGAGGAGCGCTACCTGAGTACGGCCCAGGTCGAACGCTGGTGCACGCCTGCGGCGGCGCGTGACCGGGCGTCGTATGCGCAGCATCTGCTGGCAACGCTGAGCCCCGCGGCATGGCATCGTATCGCCGCGTGCTTGCGCTCGCACCTGCAGGAGCGCACGGTGTCCTGGCAGACGACGCTGGTGTACGTCACGGCGACGGCGTAAGGCGTGGGGCCTCTCCAGATCAGGGGCCGGTCGCTCCTACGGTGCCTGCCCAGCGGACGCGGGGACTGGCGAAGCAGCATTTTTTTCTTGACTCCTGCCTAAATGGGCAGTATTACTCACCTGAGCAGGTAGTGAGATGGCCGATTTGGCGGGCAGGACGCAGGAGCATCTGTAGCATTATGACACCCTCAGGACACAAAGTTCCACTTACAAAACGACAACGAGCAATCCTGAACTACATTGAACGCGAGGTCCGTACCAGCGGTATCCCGCCCAGCATCCGCGAAATTGGTGTAGCGCTTGGTATTCGCTCCACCAATGGCGTGCGCTCCCATCTCCAGGCCCTGGAAAAAAAAGGCTACATCCATCGGAATGCCCGCACCTCGCGGGGCATTACCTCCCTGGATGCTGCGCAGCGTCGCCCTTTCAAAACAGGGCATGACACGGTGGCAGTCCCCGTTCTCGGGCGTGTCACGGCGGGCCAACCTATCTTGGCGGTGGAAAATTATGAGGGCACTTTACAGATTGATCCGGAGCTGGTGCACGGGACGGAGACGTTCGCCCTGCGTGTGGAGGGTGACAGCATGATCGGCGCGGGGATTCTTGACGGGGACTACGTGCTTGTCCGTGCACAGCAAAACGCTGAGAATGGCGATGTGGTCGTAGCCCTGCTTGGCGAGCATGTGACGGTGAAGCGGTTTTATTGCGAGGCGGAGGGTTTTCGCCTGCAGCCGGAAAATCCGCGTCTCGAACCCCTGTACGTCCCCGAAGTGCAGATTTGTGGCAAGGTGACCTCGCTGATTCGGCCCACAGTCCACTAGCAAAAGGACGCGGTGTATGAGCAAGACCAAGAGCGCCTTTGCCTGCCAGGTGTGTGGCTATCACACCACGAAGTGGCTGGGGTGCTGCCCCGAGTGTCAAGGCTGGAATACCTTGGTGGAAGAGATCCAGGCCCCGGCCCGGCCAGCCCGTCAGCAAGGGATGAGCGTGGCCGCGCCCATGCCGCTACCGCTCACGGAGATTCGCCGCGAAGGCGAAGAGCGCTTGCTCACAGGCATTGGCGAGCTCGATCGTGTCTTGGGCGGCGGACTGGTCCGCGGGTCGCTGGTGCTCATTGGGGGGGATCCTGGTATTGGGAAATCCACCCTGATCCTCCAGGCCACGGTGGGGCTGAGCCGTGGTCCTACCGCCGAACCCCAGGCCGTGCTGTATGTCTCTGGTGAAGAATCAGCCATGCAGTTGCGCATGCGCGGAGACCGCCTGGGGGTCAACAGCGCGCAGGTCTACATTCTGACGGAAACGTCGATGGAGCTGATTCGTGAGCATGTCACCCGTCTGCGTCCACGCGTGCTGGTCATTGACTCCATCCAGACCATCTTCACGGCGGACGTCACGTCAGCGCCTGGCAGTGTCAGCCAGGTGCGCGAAAGCACCGCCCACCTGATGACCCTCGCCAAAACGCTCGATGTGCCCATCCTGATTATTGGCCATGTGACCAAAGAAGGCACCATTGCTGGACCCCGCGTCTTAGAGCACATGGTGGATACCGTGCTGTATTTTGAAGGGGAACGGTATCACACCTATCGCATCCTGCGGGCCGTGAAAAATCGTTTTGGACCGACCAATGAGATTGGCATGTTTGAGATGCGCCAGCACGGCTTTGTCGAGGTCACCAATCCCTCAGAACTCCTGCTGGCGGAACGTCCACAACAGGCCAGCGGCTCGGTGGTGGTGGCCAGCATGGAAGGCACGCGTCCGCTCCTGGTAGAGTTGCAAGCCTTGGGGAGTCCGAGTGGCCTCGGGATGCCGCGGCGCGTGGCCAACGGGGTCGATCCGCAGCGCGTGGCCTTGTTACTCGCCGTGTTAGAAAAACGCCTCGGGCTGCCCCTACAACATCACGATGTCTACGTCAATGTCGTGGGCGGGTTGTCGCTCGCCGAACCGGCGCTGGATTTGGGGATCATGGTGGCCGTGGTGTCGAGCCTGCGGGATGTGGCGCTCGACCCGCAGACCGTCGTCCTCGGCGAGGTGGGGCTGACGGGGGAAGTGCGGGCAGTGGGCCAAATCGAGGCCCGGCTGCGCGAAGCGGCGCGGCTCGGCTTCCGGCGCTGTCTGTTGCCGCAGGCCAACTGCCAACCTATGGCCGATATAGTGGATATCGAACTCTGTGGCGTACGCACCGTGGCGGAAGCGTTGCAGGTGCTGTTTCCGCACACAGCGTTCGCAGCAGACGAGCACCTCGACGACGAGAGCGGGGCTGATGCCGCGCCAGCGCGGGAGCGGGGGGTACGCCAGGCGCGGCTGGTGGGGTATTAACGCCCCTACGCAGGTATACTTGTACAATCGCCCTGGGAGCCTCGGTCTCCCAGGCAGCGTCAAGATAGAAGCGAGAGCGCATGCCACCGCGGCACAAGGGAGAAGGTATGGCACAACAGACGACAATGAGCAGCAGAAGTGACGAGAAACAACGGGCCCTCGGTTTAGCACTCGGCCAGATTGAAAAGCAATACGGCAAGGGTGCGATCATGCGGTTGGGTGAGAACCAAATCGTTGATATTCCCGTCATTTCTACGGGCTCCATTGCCCTGGATGCGGCGCTCGGCGTGGGCGGCGTGCCGCGTGGCCGGATTATCGAAATTTATGGACCGGAAGCCTCGGGGAAGACGACGCTCGCCTTGCATGTGATTGCCGCGGCGCAGCGTAGTGGTGGCGAGGCCGCCTTTGTCGATGCCGAGCACGCCCTGGACCCTGCCTATGCACGCAAGCTCGGGGTGAATCTCGATGATCTCCTCATCTCGCAGCCGGATAGCGGGGAACAGGCCCTGGAGATTACCGATATGCTCGTGCGCAGCGGGGCGCTGGATGTTCTGGTGGTGGACTCCGTGGCAGCGCTCGTGCCCCAAGCAGAAATTGATGGGGATATGGGCGAGCCCCAGATGGGCCTGCAGGCACGCTTAATGTCTCAGGCGATGCGCAAGCTGACCGGCATTGTCCATAAAACGAAAACGTGCGTCATTTTTATCAATCAGATCCGGCAAAAGATCGGCGTGTTCTTTGGCAATCCTGAAACGACCACTGGGGGCAATGCGTTAAAATTCTATGCCTCGGTGCGTCTCGACATTCGCCGCCTTGACGCCATTAAAAGCGGGCAGGAGGTCGTGGGCAACCGGACCCGCGTCAAAATCGTCAAAAACAAAGTGGCGCCGCCCTTCCGGCAGGTCGAGTTTGATATCATGTATGGCCAGGGCATTTGTCGGGTCAGCGAGCTGCTTGATCTCGCCGTACAGCGTGAGATTATCCAGAAGAGTGGGGCCTGGTTTGCCTATAATGGGGAGCGTATCGGCCAGGGGCGTGAGAACGCCAGGGTGTACCTGGAAGAGCATGTGGAAATTGGCAAGACGATTGAGACGCAAGTCCGGCAGGCGTTGAGCATGCCGCACGGGGCGCCGGAGATCCTGACGGCGGCGGAGTCTGTCAGTCTCTTAGAGGATGCCGAGCTGTTGGAGAGCCTGCCGGAGGATCTGGATATGGATCCGCGGAAGCGGGCTTAAGAAGGTAGCGACACATGGAGCACGCACCTCAGTGAGCGGCAAGAAGCGCAGGCAATGTCGCTCAGCGAGGTGCTGTCCATGCCGAGGATGAAGCCGTCTTTTCTAGGAGGCGACTCGCGCTCATGAGCATCCAGGTCAGTCAGGTCAAAGGGGACGTGGTTGAGCTGATTTTTAACCCCCGCGAAGAGGATCTACGCGTCGGGGAAACGCTGCGCATTCGCGAACGTGACAGCGGCGAGGGATTAGTCGTCCAGGTGGTCGCCTTCCGCATGGTGACGTATCCCTCTCTCATTCGTGAGCAGTTAGAACTGGTCATTGGTCAGGTCCCGCCGCTTTCCCGTGAGCTGCTGACGTATCTCTCGGAGGCGCAAGACCCCTACAAGGAGTATGACGCCAGCGAAGCGCGCAATCTCAAAGTGGCCATCGCCAAGATTCGCAAGCTCACCGGCAGGAGTTGGGACCAATGGGACGGCTGGATTCCCATGCGTGATGTGGACGTCTCCCGGGTGTTAGACCAGGAACTCTTTGACAATTGTATCGACGATCTGGGCAACCCGTTACACCTGGGGCAGACGCTGCGCGGTGAGCCCTTTGCTATCGAGGGCCACTACCTGGAGAAAGTCAATGTGATCACCGGAGTGAAAGGCGCCGGGAAGTCCTATCTCTCCAAAGTGATCTTACTGGAACTCATCAACGCCGGGGCGCCCTGTATCGTCTTCGATCTGAACAAAGAATACATGCATCTCCCGAAGCATGAGCTCGACCCTGAGACGGGCGACGTCCGTACCCGTGGCATCATCCATCTCAAAGCCGGGGACAATCTCAAACTCGGCATTCGTCAGTTTGGGCTCAGTCCGCTGGTGACCATGTTGACCAAGTTCGGCTTGCCGGAGGTCTCGGCCATGTACTTCGAGAATCGCATGGCGCGGCTCTTTCAAGAAGCCTGGCAGATGGAACGCCAGGGCCGCACTCCACCTTTCATCGGCATTCAGCACCTTATCGACATGGCCGAAGAGCTTGAATTTTCGCAAAATGAGGGGGTCAGTGCCGCCATTCGCAGCCGTCTCGAAGCCGCCCGCAACACCGGCGTCTTTGCCGATCAGGCCCACGACGCCACCTCCCTGCAAGCGGAGTACGACAAGATTCGTTACGGTGGGGCCCTAGTCGTCGACATTTCCGGGCTGACCAATATGTCGCGGCAGGGCTTTGTGCAGGCGATTATCGATAGTGTCCGAGAGATCTGCGAACAGGAGCTGCAGCGTGGTACCGGGCGTTTCCCGTTTGTCTTCTTTGAAGAAGCCCACCTCTACATCAGTCACAACACCATCGGCTATATTGTCACGCGTTCACGGCACTTGGGCCTCACCTGTTTTTTTGTCACCAATATGATCGGTGGTCTTGATGAAACAGTGCTGCGGCAGGTCGACAATCTCTTCTTACTCCATCTGCCCTTTGACGATGACGTGCGGCATATTAGTAAGAGTGCTATGGTCGATCAAGAAACCATGGGCTCCTTTGTCAAACGTCTGCGCCGCCATCATGCGCTGATCCTAGGCGACGTGACCCGGCAATATCCCATCATCATCAAAGTGAAAGAACTCAAGGGCATCCATACCGCGGGTGAGACGCAGTACTTCTTCAAGCCCAAACAACGCGGCCCAAGCGCCGGGCAGCCTGCCGCCCTCCAGGTGGATGCCCCACCGGGTGTCCAGAAAGCCGGGCCCACTCCCCACAGCCACGGCGTGCCGCCCGCGCAGCCCTCCTTACCCTTACATGGTCTTGAGGAGACGACCCCGGAGGACCACAAATGCTTGGCACGCCTTCAAGCCCGCTGGCCGGACATCGTCAGGACTCTCCGGCACAAAAGCGCCTTTCTGGGGTCGGTCCTCACGGCAGGTCGGCCCTGGAAATTCCAGGGGCAGGTGCTGTCGATTACCTTTACAGCCCGGGATACCTTTCATCGTGACATGCTGACCGAGCCGGAGTATCGTCTGCTGGTCGAAAAAGAGCTGAGCGCCGTGTTGCACCAACCAGTGACCATTACGTGCCACACCCTCACGTAACGCCTGCGGGCGTACGAGAACATGGTGCAGACGGCGCCGCGTCTGCGGGCAGCGTCACCCTGGTCTTGCCGGTGCCGCCCAGCATCAACCATCAGTACGCCACGGTCAACGGGCGCCGGGTGTTGTCCAGGGCAGGGCGTGAGTTTAAGACGCTGGCCGCAGCAGAGGTGGCGGCATGGATCGCGCAACATCCCGAGGTGGACGTGACCCTGTTTCAGCGGCACTATTTGGCCCTCAATATGACGTTTTACTTTCTGTCAGCCCTGCGGCGAGATCTCGACAGCGGGCTCAAAATTGCGCAAGATGCCCTGTGTGAGTCGCTTGGGGTCAACGATAACCTGGTCATCGACATTCACCTCACCAAGCGGGTGGATCGGCAGGCACCGCGTATGGAAATCCAACTCACCGCCCTGATGGCGACGTCTATGCCCCTGGCAGGCGAGGACGCGGAACCGCGCCGTGTGACGCTACCCGCCCCACCGCCGCGACGGCGCGCCCGGCGGCGGCCTCCCCAGCGCAGCTTGGAAGAATTGGCCGTACGGCATCGGTGGGAATAACCGCGACACGTCGATAGAGGAAGAGACCGGATGCTTGACCTCGCCAAAGTCAATCAGCAAATTGGTCATATGGCCCGCGAGCAACAGTTGATGGCCGAAGATCGCTCCACGCGGCTCGACACGGCCCTGGCCCAACTCGCCCTGGAGTCGGGGCGCTTGGCCGCGTTTCTGCAGAAATTGCGTATGAGTCAAACCTCCTGGCTGGTGGCGCACATTCAGGAAGCCCTCGACACCACGTACCCCTTACCGCCACGACCGGCGACCATGACGGTGGTGGCGACCGATGGCTCGCAGATCACGCCGAGCCATCATGAGGTGATCCCCGCTTTTTTATTAAACATCTCCACCGTGGTCCTGCACTACGGCACTGGCGAGCGGGCGGTTCTCAGTAGCACCCCCACCCTGTTTTATCGTGACGATGAGTTATACACCGACTACGGTGGCCAGCGCGTGCAAGTGACTGGCGATCTCCTCGGGATGCGCCGCACGCTGATGGAATGCCAGACCCTGATGCAACAAGCCACCCGCGCTCAGGAGAGTGGCCATTGCACCTGTGCGCTGTCGGATGGCAGTCTGATTCTCTGGCATCTCGAAGGCAAACCACGGGATTACCGGCAGGAGAATCTCTCCATCTACCTGGCCTCGCTGGAACAGGCCCGCCAACAGCACATCCCCGTGGCGGGCTACATCAGTCGCCCCCGCAGTCGTGATGTCCTCAACGCCCTTCGGGTCGGTCTGTGCCCTGAGACGGCGCCGCACTGTGACCGCTGCCCCTATACGGAGCTGCCGCAGCTCCCCTGTGCCACGATTGAGGGCCTGAGTGATCGGCAGCTCTTCACGCATCTGCTGAAACCCGGCGAGCGCACGTCAGTGTTTGGCAGTGCGTCGCGGGTGCTGGACGACTATGGGGTGCATCGCATCGTCTTCTTCTATTTGCACGTCGGGTCCGAAATTGTCCGCCTGGAAGTGCCGCAGTGGGTGGCGAGTGATCCCGCGCTGCTGGATCTGATGCACGCGGTGGCCTATGACCAGGCGCAGAAAGGCCAGGGCTATCCCGTAGCCTTGGCGGAAGCGCATCAACACGCCGTGGTACGCGGTGCCGAGCGGGATTTGTTTTACGAGATGGTCACCTCGGTCATGTTACGGCGCGGCATGCGTGCGGCGCTGTCCCCGAAAAACCTTGGGAAACGCAGAATGACGGTGTAGCCATGCACGAGGCAGAAATTGGCGAAGTGATTGGCAACAGTAATACGGAATTCATCGCGGAAAGTACGCTGCTCCACCAGCCCCCATCCTTTGGGAGCTTTGTGCAGGTGCAGGCGCACGAGACCATTTATGCCGTCGTGTGTAATGCCTATACCCATAGCCTGGAATCCAATCGCCTGGCGATTGCCTACCATCGTTCCGAACAGGAGCTGCGCGATGAGCAACCGCAGATTTTTGAGCTGCTAAAAACTAAATTTGAGGCGGTTATTATTGGCTACGAGTGCAACGGGGTGGTGCGCTACCACCTGCCACCCCAGCCACCGCGTTTGCATAGCTTTGTCTATGCCTGTGCACCGCTGGAAGTGTGTCGGATTACCTCGCACTTATGGTTTTTACGCTCGCTCATGGCCGTCGAGAAGGCCCCACGCGACGAACTGATTGCTGCCGCCATCCGGGCCGCCGCGGAGGTCCATCCGGGGGATCGCGCCTTTCTCATCAAAGCCGGTAAAGAACTGGTCAAGCTCATTGGTGATGATTACGAAATGCTGTCCACTATTCTCCATCGCATTCAAGCGTGAGACGCTGGCAAGCCGTAAGGGATGGGATGTATGCAGAGACAACGCGTCGGGGTCGTCGTCAGCGGATCGTTAGTGGGTGGCCTCGAAATGAAGCTCGACGAATGGTACTCCGTGGAGGACATCCGCGCCGGCAAATTTGTGGTGATTGAAGGGGAAAAAAGCCGTTTCTTCTGCATGGTGACCGATGTGCGCCTAGACGCCACCAATCCGCAGGTGCTCGCCGATCCCCCCGATGCCGACGAAGACTTGCTGCGCGAGGTGCTGCACGGCACGACGACTTATGGCACGGTCTGTCTGCGCCCGCTGCTCATGACGCCGAAAGACGAAACGCCCGAAGCCCGTGGCGATGAACCGCATCTGGTCAAAACGATTCCGGTGCATTTCTCGATGGTCTGCGAGGCGGAAGAAGAGGACGTCAATCGCGTTTTCGGCAGCGAAGACTATGGGCCGCGCTATTTTCACATTGGCCGTCCGCTCGACATGGAAACGCCCATCTGCATTGACCTGGAAGGCTTTATTGAGCGCAGCAATGGGGTGTTTGGCAAAACGGGCACCGGCAAAACGTTTTTGACGCGTCTGGTGCTGGCGGGGTTGATTCACAAGGATCGCGCGGTCAACCTCATTTTTGACATGCACAGTGAGTACGGCTGGCAGGCCACCCGCGAGGGCGGCGGCCAGCGCAGTTTCGTCAAGGGCTTGAAGCAGCTCTTTGGCAGCAAGGTGGCCATTTTTACCCTCGACCCGGAGTCAGCCCGCCGGCGCGGTGTGCAGAGCGATTTCACGGTCAAAATTCCGTACCATCAAATTACGGTAGAAGACATTGCCACGTTAGCCGAAGAATTGAATCTGCATGCCACGGCAGTGGAATCTGCCTACCTCATCGCCAATAAGTACGGACGGGACTGGCTCTCGGCCCTCTTACACGCGGAGCCGCGAGAGATTAAAGAATTTGCCGAGGAGATTGGCGCGCATCCTGAGTCAATTTCCGCCTTGTATCGCAAACTTAAGCGTTTGGAACGCTTTGATTTTCTCCAGGAAAAAGTCCTCGACGATGCCGTGGTCAAAATCATGGAATACATCAACCAGGGCATCCACGTCGTCCTAGAGTTTGGGCAGCAGAGCAGCTTTTTGTCTTACATGCTCGTGGCCAATATGCTGACCCGGCGGATTCATGAGCTCTACGTGCAGAAAAGTGAACGCTACCTGGCCAGTGACCGCCCGGATGACAAGCCCAAACAGCTCATCATCACTATCGAAGAAGCCCACAAATTTTTGAATCCCACCGCGGCGCGCCAGACTATTTTTGGCACGATTGCCCGTGAGATGCGTAAGTATTTTGTGTCGCTACTCATTATCGATCAGCGTCCCTCGAGCATCGACGACGAAATTATGTCGCAGGTCGGCACGCGCATTACCTCACTACTCAATGACGAAAAAGACATTGCCGCGGTGCTCACCGGCGTCAGCAACGCCAGTTGGCTCCGCAGCGTGCTGGCGAGCCTTGACTCCAAGCAGCAGGCGCTGCTGATGGGCCATGCCGTGCCCATGCCGGTGGTTATCCGCACCCGCGACTACAATGACGCATTTTATGAGGCCTTGGGGTACCTGGAAGGCGAAAAGCTCGCCCGCAAAGCGCAAGTGGATATCGGCGACTTATTCGGCGACAGGTAGCGCACATTGCCGGGTGGGGGAGCTGGCAGGCGGTGGGCCAAGAGGGCGACACCAGGAGGGGGAGGCAACAGTCGCGCCGTGCGCTGTATGCTTCCCCCTCCCAACCTCCCCCGTTGGGGGGAGGCGAGGGGACTGGCTAGTGCCTCATAGGAAATCGCCTAGGAGATGCGATCCAGAATGGCGTTGAACGTGGGGCTCTGACGCATTGCCACCCGCATCTTGGCCGGATCGGGATGGTAGTACCCCCCAAGATCCATCGGCTTGCCTTTGGCCGCATTCATCTCTT
Organism: Pseudomonadota bacterium; assembly: GCA_005777235.1. Lineage (GTDB taxonomy): Bacteria > Tectomicrobia > Entotheonellia > Entotheonellales > Entotheonellaceae > SXND01. The sequence goes on along the minus strand of SXND01000043.1, from coordinate 856 downwards.
GCAGCATCACATCCAGTTTGGCCTCCAGCTCCTGTGCCACAGGGCTAAAGAGCCGTTTTAAGTCCTGATCGTCATTTTGCGCTGCCAGCTCTTGGGCCCAATACAAGGCTTCGTAGAGATGGCTGCCGGCATTGTCCAATTGCCCGAGCGTACGTCCTGGCGCTTTGCGGTTCTGCATCAGCTTGCCGGTGGCCCGATCCAGCGTCTCCGCGAGGACTTGCGCTTGTGTATTGCCCCGCGTGCGGCTCAAATGCGCAAAGGCTTCCGACAGCGATAAAAATTCCCCCAGCGAATCCCAGCGTAAATGCCCTTCGCGCACAAACTGCTGCACGTGGCGTGGCGCCGTCCCACCGGCACCGGTCTCAAACATCGCCCCACCGTTGATCAGCGGCACGATGGACAGCATTTTGGCACTCGTGCCTAATTCGAAAATCGGGAAGAGATCGGTGAGATAATCGCGCAGGACGTTCCCCGTGGCGGAAATGGTGTCGAGCCCTTGTTTGGCACGTTGTAGTGCGTGTCGCATCGCCGCCACCGGCTCCATAATTTGGATGTCGAGGCCAGCAGTATCATGTTCCGGGAGGTACGTGTGGACTTTGTGAATCACCTGGGCGTCATGCGCCCGCTGCGCATCGAGCCAGAACACCACCGGCATGGTAGAGAGACGCGCCCGTGACACTGCCAGCTTGACCCAATCTTTGATAGCGACATCGGTGGTCTGGCACATGCGCCAGAGGTCCTCTTCTTCGACATCGTGTTGCAACAAGACCTTCCCGGCCCCATCCAGCACGCGAATGACCCCGGCGCTGGGCGCGGTAAAGGTTTGGTCATGCGAGCCGTATTCCTCGGCTTGCTG
>SXND01000284.1 GCA_005777235.1 Pseudomonadota bacterium | reverse complement strand
GGGCGCCGATGAGGCGCGATACGGTGTGCTTTTCCATATACTCGCTCATATCAAAGCGCAGAAAAGTAACGCCGAGCACCCGGGCCAGTTGCTTTGACAGCTCGGTTTTACCCACACCGGTCGGCCCCGCGAACAGAAAGGAGCCAATCGGCTTCACGGGATTGCCCAGGCCCGACCGGGCCAGTTTAATGGCCCGCACGACTTGGGCGATGGCGTGATCCTGGCCGTACAGGACAGCGCGCAGATCGGGCTCCAGGTTTTGCAGGCGTTCTTTGTCGGAGTGCGACACGGTCCGGGGTGGGATTTTTGCCATGCTGGCCACGATGAGTTCCATGTCGTGCGCAGTGAGCACCTTGCCGACGCGCTCGGCCGTGGGCAGGAGTTTGACCGCGGCTCCGGCTTCGTCGATCACATCAATGGCCTTGTCGGGTAAGAAGCGGTCGGTGATGTGCTTGGCGGACAATTCCGCCGCAGCGACGATGGCGTCATCCTGGTAGGTGACCTGGTGATGTTCTTCGTAGTAGCGTTTGAGGCCCTGTAAAATTAGGATGGTATCAGCCACAGTCGGTTCGTTGATGTCGATTTTTTGAAAGCGCCGGCCGAGGGCTCTATCTTTTTCAAAGGAGGCTTTGTACTCAGAATACGTGGTCGAACCAATGCAGCGCAATTCGCCGCTGGCCAGAGCGGGTTTCAGAAGATTCGAGGCATCCATCGCGCCACCTTCGACGGCCCCGGCCCGCACGATGGTATGGATTTCGTCGATGAACAGAATCACCCCAGGCTTGCTCTGTAGGCTTTTGATCACCGCTTTGAGGCGCTCTTCAAATTGCCCGCGATACTTGGTCCCGGCCAGCAACGCGCCCATATCTAACGAGTACACCTCGACGTTGGTCAGCGCTTCCGGAACTTCGCCGCGGTGGATTTTGAGGGCTAAGCCTTCGGCAATGGCAGTTTTGCCCACGCCAGACTCGCCAACGTAAATCGGGTTATTCTTGCGACGCCGACACAGCACCTGCATGGTGCGGGTGAGTTCGGCATCACGGCCAATGAGCGGATCGATTTTATTGGCCTTGGCGCGCTCAATGAGGTTCACGGTAAACAGTGAGAGAGGATCGCGGGCTGAGGCGGTGCCCTCCTCGTCCCCGTCAGGCGACACCGGCTGCGCTCCACTCTCCACCTTGGCGATGCCGTGGGAGATGTAGTTCAACACATCCATGCGGCTGATGCTCTGTTGCTCTAACAGATACACCGCATGCGAGCGGCGCTCCTGGAACATGGCGGCGAGGATGTTGCCCCCATTGATCGCCGTTTGCCCCGAATTCTGGGCTTGCAGGGCAGCACGTTCGAGCACGCGTTGAAAGGCCGCCGTATAGTCTGGCTTGGTAGCACGGCGCTGTCCCAAGGCCTCCATGTTCTTGTCCATGAACTGCGTGAGTTCGCGCTTGAGGACCGTACTATCTCCCCTGCACTGCCGGATGACCTCACTGCCGGTTTTTTCGTCAAGCAAGGCATACAGCAGATGTTCGAGCGTCACATATTCGTGCCGCTGCTGGCTGGCGGTATCGTAGGCGCGATGGATGGTCTGTTGAAGTTCTTGTGTCAGCATCAGTCTTCTTCCAGCGTACAACGCAAGGGGAATTCCTTGGCCCGGGCCAGCGTAGCGACTTTGTCGACCTTGGCCTCAGCGATTTCGTAAGTATACACCCCCGCCACACCGACGCCCTGCCGATGCACAGCGAGCATGACGCGGACGGCTTCAAAGGCGGATTTATGAAAAACGGTCCGTAGAATCTCCACGACGAAGTCCATAGTCGTAAAATCGTCGTTATGCAGCAGCACCTTATAGAGTGGCGGCTTGTCCACCTGCTGCTGTTCTTCGGTCACGACCCCGCCGTCATGCTCTCCATGGCGGCCACCTTCCCACTCTGCCATATGCCACCCCTCCTCAAAACGAGGTGCTACCCCCGTGCGATGTGGCTCATGTGTGCGAGCTCGGGCACGATGAGCTTGTCCATAGCCAGGCGGACCGCGGCGCTTGAGCCAGGCATGGAGACGATGACGGTGCCCTGCGCCACCCCGGCGGTGGCGCGGCTCATCATCGCCGCAGCGCCGATTTCTGCGTAACTGAGCGAGCGAAACAACTCGCCAAAGCCAGTCAGGGTTTTTTCCAGGCAGCTCTGCACCACCTCATAGGTACCGTCGCGTGGTGAGAGGCCGGTGCCACCGCTCAGCAAGATCGCGTCCGTATCCTCGGCCTGGATAAAATGCCGCAGCAGGCGCCGAATGTCCTCCGGTTCGTCGCGCACAATGCTATAGGCACTGACCGTATGTCCGGCCTGCGTCAGGGCCTGCTGCATGTAGAGCCCGCTGGTGTCGTTCTCTGGCGTGCGGGTATCGCTGACGGTGATGACGGCACAGCGGATGCTGTCCGGAGCCTGTTGGCGATGCTGTTGATGACTCATGGGCGCGGTCCATTCATAAAAGCGGGAAAAGGCCCTTGCAAGTGTACCCCGCCGTCGTCGGGCAGGGCTGCCAGGAGGTCACCCAGGCGCACGCCAGAGGGCAACTGCGCCTCGGGAGCTAACTCGAGGAGCGGGATCAAGGCAAAACGCCGTGCATTTAACGCGGCATGGGGCAGGGTCAAGGTCGGGGTCTGCAGCTGCACGGTGTCGTAGAGCAGGAGGTCGATGTCAATGACCCGTGGTCCCCAGCGTACGGTGGGCACCCGGCCTACGCGTTGCTCGGTGGCTTGCGTCACGGCCAGTAAATCTTGTGGACTGAGCGTGGTCTGCACCTGCGCCACCGCGTTCAGAAACCAGTCTTGCTCCGTCAGCCCCACCGGGGCGGTGTGATACAGCGCGGACACGGCCTGCACGGTGATGGCCGGATGCTGGTGCAGCATGGCGCACGCGGCCACGAGCGCCTGCTGGCGCTCACCGAGATTCGACCCTAAACCCAGATACACTATTGCCATAGATCGTTGGTGCGCTCAATGTCAACGGCGACGTAGTCCAGCACGCCTTTAATCGGGGCATGCGGTTTGCGGACACACACCCGCACACTCTCCGGCGTGAACTGACGGCCAATATGCATAGCGATGGATTCGGCGAGCGCTTCAATGAGATCAAAGCGCTGCTCTTCGACAATCTGTTTGACGACTTTATAGACATGCGCATAATTGATGGTCAAGCGCAGATCATCCTGCAAGGCGGCTGGGCGGGTATTGACCCGGAGATCGACATCGACCTCAAAGCGCTGTCCGAGTTCCTGCTCTTCGGCGTTGACGCCGTGACGCCCATAAAACTGCATGTTGCACAAACGAATCACATCATGCCGCACCCGCATATCCTCCGGCGCTGGCAGCACTCACGAGGTTGGTTGGTTGTGCAACACGAGAGACAGGAACTCACTGCGCGTTGCCTGATTCGTCTTAAACAGTCCACGCATAGCGGACGTCATCATCAGCGCGCCCGGTTTTTTCACGCCGCGCATCGTCATACAGGTATGGGACGCTTCCACCACCACCCCCACGCCCTGGGCATCCAGTTCGTCCATGAGCAGATCAGCAATTTGCGACGTCATGCGTTCCTGCACTTGGAGGCGGCGCGCAAAGGCCTCGATCACCCGGGCAATTTTACTCAACCCCACGACTTTGCCACGTGGGATATACGCCGCATGCACCCGGCCATGAAAAGGCAACATGTGATGTTCGCACATGGACGAAAACGGCACATCACGGACCAGCACCATTTCGTCGTGTTGCTCATCAAAGACCACTCGGAGGTACTCCCGCGGGTCTTCATGGGCCCCCTGCAGCAACTCCGCATACATCCGGGCCACACGCTCGGCAGTATCGCGCAAGCCCTCACGCTTTACGTCCTCCCCGAGCCCTTGGAGAATCATGCGCACTCCGGCGGCGATCTTGACCTGGTCGATCACGCCATTGCGCATCGACGCATCTACGTTCGGCATAGCCCTGCCTCTCCTGGGATAAACGTTGCATGACATGTGGCGAAAAGATACCGCTTTTTCGCCGTGACGGCAATGGCCGTGCCTCCACGGCCCCCACGCCCTTCCCCATGTAGCCTATCCCTGGTACACTGTGTGAAGACTGCGCTGGTGGAGGCGAGCGCCACCACGTGCACTGAACGAGGGCATGTGTACAGAGGTACCGCAGCCGTGAGCCTGGCTTTTGATAGCGTCTTCTTTATTGCTTTTGGTGGTCCGACGCCTGGGTGCTGTGCGCAGCGTGTCCCCTGCCCAGGCACAGAGGCCCAATGTTTTATCCAGAGCATTGTGGGTCAGCACCCCACTGCGCAGGCACGGGTGGCGGATGTGGCAGCGCATTATGCACAACTGGGTGGGTTTTCGCCCTTCAATGACCTCACCAGTCAACAAGTCCACGGCGTGGCCCGCTTGCTGCGTCAGCAAGGCCTTGACGTGCCCGTTCACGTGGGCATGCGCCACTGGCCGCCGTATATCCGTGACGTACTACGGGACATGGCCGCCCAGGGGCACCAGCGTCTCCTCGCTGTGATCCTGGCACCGCACCAGTGCTTCGCCAGTTGGGAGTGGTACCAGCAGACGGTGGCGGAGGGGCTCGCTGCGCTCGGGGAGGAGATGATCCAGGTCACCTACATGGACCCCTGGTATACCCAGGCTGGCTATCTCACCGCCATTGTCGCCCAGATGCGTCACGCGTGTGCAGGACTTGAAGTCGAACGGGCCAAAGAGGCTGCTCTGATCTACACGGCCCATTCTATCCCTGCCTCGATGGCGGCGCAGGCCCCGTATGTGCAGCAGTTCGCCGCCACCGCCGCTGCCGCCACACGCCTCTTCGAGCGCACGGAGCATCACCTGGCGTATCAGAGCCAGGCCCATGGCACGCCGCGTCCGTGGTTGCAGCCCGATATTAACGACGCTATCCGTCAGATGCAGGCCGCGGGGTACCGAGATGTGGTGCTCTCACCCATTGGCTTTTTGTGTGATCACGTTGAGGTGCTGTACGATCTCGACGTGGAAGCCCGGCAGACCGCGGCGGACTGCGGCGTGACGTATGTACGGGCGCCCACCGTGGGCACCCATCCAGCTTTCCTCGGCATGTTGAGCGACCTGATTGCCACGCGATTGCGGGAAGGCTAGTGCCCCGCGCTTGGCCCTGGGTCTTACCGTCTCGCCAAGGCTGCCAAGCGTGGCGTAGGCCAGAGCAAGGCCCCATCACGCACCAGCGTTTCGCCCTCCTTGATGACCATGTGGACGCGCCGCATGGCGCTCATGTCGGTCAGCGGGTCGCCGTCCACCACGATGAGATCGGCGAGCTTCCCAGGCGTGATGGTGCCCACCCGATCCTCAACGCCCAGCGCCTCTGCCGCCAAGCCGGTCACGCCATGCAGGACGGCCTCTGCCGGGATCTGCACCTGATCGGCTAAAAACTCCATGAGGAGTGGTAATTCGTCGATCTGGGTCCCGGTGGAGCCCTGATCGCTACTGACGACCAATTTGACGCCCGCGGCGTGCATGCGACGAATCGTCTCATAGCGGTCTACCCACAGATGGCCGGGATGGGTGCGGGCTTCGCGCATCTCCTCAGCGCGCAAGCGATACCAGGTCGCGGGCATGGCGAGACTGACAATCAGGTTGCGGGCCACAATATCGGCCACCAGGCCTGCGTCATAGGCAATGCCGCCATGGGCGCGAAACGGGCAATGCTCCAGGGTATCGATGCCGGCATCGACGGCAAAGCGCATGCCTTCCACGCCGTGGACGTGGGCCGCGACTTTCCGCCCCATGCGGTGCGCGTCGTCGGCCACGGCCCGGAAGCCCGCAGCGTCATATTGCGCCGCCTCGGGATTCGATCCCGGTGTGGCATTGCCCCCGGTGCCCATGAGTTTGACGAAATCGACCTCGTGCTTGACCAGCGTGCGCACGGCTTTTTGGAGCTCGTCCACCCGGTCGCATTCGATACTTTGCCACCAGAGCTGGCCCGCGGTACTGGTGATGACGGGGCCTGAACACAACACGCGCGGCCCGGCCAAGTCGCCACTATTGATCCAATCCCGCAAGGCCAGACTCAGATAATCGCGATCCCCACAGTCACGCACCGTGGTCAGCCCACTCTGCAGTGCTCGCTGGGCGTTTTGCACGCCCATGAGCAACGCCTGCTGTGCCGTGGCATGGCGCGACTCAGCACCGCTGGTGGCACTGCCGCTCCACAAGAGATGCACATGCGCGTCAATCATCCCCGGCATGACGGTGCGTTGGCCGGCATCCAGCACGGTGACGCCAGCGGGGAGGGCAATCTGCGACGCTGGCCCGACCGCCACAATCCGCGTATTGTCGATGACGACAAGCGCATCGGGCACGACGGCACGGCCTGTCCCATCGAACAGACGTGGTGTTTTAATGGCCCATTGCATGGCAGGCTCCTTCTGTAGGAAGAGTGAATAAGCGGGAGGCTCCATGCTAGCCCAGACGGACGTTCTTCCGTGAGTAGGCAGGATATGGAGGCGGTCTCAGAAACCGCGGCGCCCAGGGTATGCATGAAGATGCGCCAACGAGAGACGGGCGTTGCGGGCGATTGTAGTGTCCCCGACGCCAGGGCGTCAAGGTACATACCGCGAGCCTGGCGGACTTGCTTCTGACACGTGTGGAGCGTACATTATTTCTTGCATGCCCTGCGGACAGGGAGCCGTGCAGAGGCTCCGCACGGACAAGGCGCGACAACCTGCTCGTCCCAGTCTCCTCCTCTCATTGGAGGGCCCGGCATACGCCGGAGAGGGAGCGGTGCCTCGGCAGCGCCATAAGAAATAAGCAACAAGGATGGCATATGTCGATAAAATGTGATCGTGGACGCTTCGGTCTCGCCGTAGCGTGGTGCGTGCTGCTGGGGCTCTGGGCGGTACGACCCGTGTCGGCTCAGACGGGTGCCACCCCGCCCCGCGCCGTGCCCCAGACCGTGCAGGCGCTAGAACAGGCGGTCGGCCATCCGGTCCAGACCACCTTCGCCCCGGCCACGGGACTAGTAAGCTTTCTGGCGGCGCCCGCCGGCACCACACTACCCGTAGCGGTGGCGTCCACCGCTGTCCCGGAAGCGGTCACCCGGGCCTTCCTGGCGACGTATGGCGCGGCGTTTGGGATGCGGGATCCCGCGGACGTACAGGTGATCGCGGTGGACCCCGGTGATGAGGTGGGCATGCAGCATGTGCGGCTCCAGCAATACCACGACGGGATCCCCGTTACCGCCGCCGGTCTCACCGTGCATCTGCGCGGGCCAGGGGTGGTCGCGGTGCATGCCAAGACGGTACCGGGGCTTAAAGGGCTCGTCACAACCCCGACGCTGACGGCGGCGGACACGCTGGTATCAGTGCGCACCTGGCTGGCCAAGCACCATGGGCGGGCTGACGCGACCCTGAGCACACCGCGCTTGGAGATTCTCCACCAGGGCCTCGTAGACGATCGCCCGGGGCGGGCCATGCTCACCTGGTATGTCGAAGCCACTGGTCCGGCGCTGCGGGAGGGGCTATGGATTGATGCCCAGCGCGGAGCTGTGGTGTGGGCCCTCAATCAGCTCACCGACGCACGTGATCGCCAGGTCTACACGGCCAACAGTACGGCGAGCTTGCCTGGCATGCTGTGCCGGAGCGAGAGCCAGGGGCCTGTAGCCAATGGGGCATGCAATCTGGCCCACACGTTCTCGGGAAATACCTATGATTACTACCGCACCGAGCACGGGCGGGATAGTTACGACGCGGCGGGTGCCACGCTCGTGTCCACGGTGGAGTACTGTCCCACGCCGGGCGAGTGTCCCTACGTGGGTGCCATGTGGGATGGCACCCAGATGATCTACGGCACAGGGTGGGTCACCGATGATGTGACGGCGCACGAACTCACCCATGCCGTCACCGAGTTTGCCGCCGGGCTGCTCACGCAGGGGCAAGCCGGAGCACTCAACGAATCCTACGCGGATATTTTTGGCGAAACCATCGATCTCACCAATGGGCAGGGCACGGACACCCCGGCGGTGCGCTGGCTCATTGGGGAAGACCTCGTGGGGCTGGGCGCCTTCCGCAATATGCGAAATCCCACGGCCTTTGGGCATCCCGGCAAAGTGAGTGATCCCCAGTATTACTGCGGGCCTGACGATAATGGCGGGATCCACGCCAACAATGGGGTGCCCAACCATGCCTATACGCTGATGGTGGACGGTGGCACGTACAACGGCCAGACCATTGTAGGCATCGGCCTGACCAAGGCGGGGAAGATCCAGTATCGTACCTTGACCCAGTATCTGGTGGCGGCGTCGACGCTGCGTGATAATTACCATGCCATGCAGCAAGCCTGTAGTGATCTGGTAGGCACCGCGGGGATCACCGGAGCGGATTGTGCGGAGGTGACCAAGGCTCTCGACGCGGTGGAGATGTCCGTGCTGCCCTGTGGAGCTCTGCCACCCCCGCCGCTGTGCGCCGTGGGGGAGACCCCTACCTTCCTCTTCCAGGACGATTTCGAGAACACGGCGTCGACCAGATGGACCACCCAGACGCTGGCTGGCATCAATCATTGGACCGGCGGAGGCGGCACCAACCAGCTGTATTGGGCTGACCATCCGGCCAGTGGCCTCTGGTCCTTCTGGGGCTTCGGCTTTGATACGATGGGAGATTCCACAGTGGCGCAGACCGCTAGTCTCCTCTTGCCAGCCAATGCGCGTCTCCAATTTAAGCACGACTACGCCTTCGAGGCACCGGATTACGACGGCGGGGTGCTCGAATACAGCACAAATAGTGGAGGCAGTTGGACAGATGCGGGCGGACTCATCAGCGCTGGGGCCGCCTACAAGGGCGCGATCCTTGAGTGCTGTGGCAATCCCTTAGCCGGCCGACCAGCTTTTGTCGCCAGCAGTGTCGGGTATACTGCAACGCAGTTGGATTTAAGCAGCCTGGCCGGGCAACGAGTCCGTTTCCGTTTCCGTATAGGCACGGGTCAGGATGGTGGAACACTGGGCTGGTTTGTCGATGACGTCCAAGTGTACCAGTGTGTGGATATCACACCTCTGCTGACGGTGACGCGCGCCGGCACCGGCACGGGCACCGTCACCAGCGCCCCCGCCGGGATTACCTGTGGCCCCGACTGTACGGAGGCCTACGCCTATGACAGCGTGGTCACCCTCACGGCCACCCAGGCAGTGGGCTCAGCCTTTAGCGGCTGGAGTGGCCACGCCGATTGCCACGAGGGCGCCGTGCGGATGAATGCCGCCAAAACCTGTACCGCCACCTTTAACGCGGCTCCGCCCCAGCTCCTAACGGTGACGCGAGCGGGCCTCGGTGCGGGCACCGTCACCAGTGTGCCCGCCGGGATTACCTGTGGCGCCGACTGTACCCAAGCCTACGCCTATGACACCGTGGTGGTCCTCACGGCCACCCAGGCAGTGGGCTCAGCCTTTAGCGGCTGGAGTGGCCATGCCGATTGTCTGGATGGCGCCGTGCGCCTCAATGCCGCCAAAACCTGTACCGCCACCTTTAACGCGGCTCCGCCCCAGCTCCTAACGGTGACGCGAGCGGGCCTCGGCACGGGCACAGTCACCAGCGTGCCCGCCGGGATTACCTGTGGCGCCGACTGTACCCAAGCCTACGCCTATGACACCGTGGTGGTCCTCACGGCCACCCCGGCGGCGGGCGCGGCCTTTGGCGGCTGGAGTGGCCATGCCGATTGTCTGGATGGCGCCGTGCGCCTCAATGCCGCCAAAACCTGTACCGCCACCTTTACCTTGAACCCCGCCTTCCGGCTGTCCGAGGGTGACGCGCCCTAACCGCCATGCGCCGTGTGACGTGCACGTAATGTCCATGGGCAGCCTTGCACCCCTTGACAGCCCACAAGAAGCCTTGCGACTGCCAAGGCTTGCTCCTCCGCCTTAGAAGTGCCAGAATACCTGTGGCGCAGAACGCACGTCGCGCTCTTGCGTGATGCAGAGGCGTGTAGACAACAGGAGGGTATCCTATGTTCAAATCTCGTATGCAGGCAGGCGTTGCCCTGATCGTTGCCGTGTGCATCTTGTGGAGCACGAGTCTCGTCTACGCTGTGGAAGGCCGCAGTCCTTCCCAGGAGCAGGAGGAGGTGTCCACCGAGGCCATTCTGGCGGATGGACTCCTCGTTCGTCCTTTTGGCATAGCAGCCACGCTCTTTGGGGCAGTGGCTTTTGTGGTGACACTCCCGTTTAGCATCCCGACGAAAAGTGTCAATAAGGCGGCTCAGAAACTGGTGGTGGAGCCGGCAAGATATACGTTTACCCGTCCACTCGGCCAATTGGACTCCGCCAAACCAGCACGCTAAGGGATCACGCCGCGCAGGCTGCTGCCCTGCGTTGACGGGCTTGGTTAGCGCTGCTACACTCGCCACCCGTTAGGCGACGCACCGAACCATCACAGACCATCTGTTGCTACAAAGGAGCGCCGATGATTGGTGTACTCACACACCACTGGGCCCATGCCGACCGCATTGATGCGGCTCGTCAGTTATTGGATCGCAATGGCGAAGCCCAGAGTAAAGCGCCAGGTTTCGTCAGTCGTCAGACCCTCATCGCCCGGAGCGATCCGACGCAAATCACGACCCTTGTGGTCTGGACGACCAACGACATTTACGACGCTTGGCGCGCGAGCCCAGAACGCGTTGTCGCCATGCACGGGGCCGATGCACTGTGGGCCAAGCACCCGGAATCCACGCGTTTTGATCTGGTCGACTGACGGAGGACGGCATCACGCGATGTTGCCCTTTGTGCCCTCTCGCAAAAGTTGTTAGAATACCAGCGAGCGACTGACTCCTCTCCAAGCGGTCGTATGCATGGCACTTGGGGATGAGCGCAGGAGTACCCACCAATGTCAGGAGGAAGGGCTCATGGCTATCACGACACTGACGGATGATATGTTTGCCCCAGACGTTATTGCGGATCCCTATACCTATTACGGTCGCTTACGAGACGAAGACCCGGTGCATTGGAACGAAGAGTATGCCTTGTGGGTGCTCACACGTCACGAAGACGTCGTGTGGATGACCCGGCACCACGAACTCTTTTCCTCTGCCGTGTTTCGGAATGATCCCCTGCCACCGTATCCGCGCATCCAAGAGACTGACAACGCACTCTATGAGTATGTGCGGGATTACCAGGGGGACCAATTTATCCAATTCGATCGCCCTGAGCACCTCGAGATGCGCAAAGTCGTGCATGGGTATTTCACCCCGCGCGCCATGGAAGCCTGGCGTGGCTTTGTCAAAGATGCGGTCAAAGACCTCCTGGATGCGGCCGAGGCCAAAGGGTCCATGGATATTATGAAGGACCTGGCGACCCCCTTGCCCGTACTGGTCATTGCACAGATGATGGGGGTGCCGAAGGAAGATCGCGGGCATGTCCGGCATCTGGCGGAACTCCTCCTCAACATTGGGCGTGGTGAGGCTGACCGTATGACCCCCCTCGTGGAAGGCATGCAGGGCATGGTCGACTACGTGGCGCCGTTGGTGGAAGAGCGCCTGGCCAACCCCGGGAATGATTTCATTTCGGTCCTGGCACAGGGCGAGAAACAAGGTATCCTGACCCGGCATCAAGTCCTGGTGAACACCTCGCTCTTGCTCCTTGCTGGCCACGAGACGACGATTAACTTGTTGTGTAATGGCACGTTGGCTTTCATTAACAATCAGGACCAATGGGAACTCCTCAAAGAGGATCCCGCCGGTCGCGCGAAGAAAGCCACCGAAGAGTGCCTACGCTATGACTCGCCGGTAAAATCCATTCAGCGTCTTGCCTCCGATGATATCGAACTGCGCGGCAAGCTCCTGCGCAAAAACGATCGTATCCGCTGGTTCATCACGGCAGCGAATCGCGACCCGTTGGTCTTCGACAGGCCGGACACCTTCGACATCGCCCGTGACCCCAATCCGCATGTGGCCTTTGGCAACGGGGTGCACCACTGCCTTGGGGCTACCCTGGCGCGGCTAGAAGGTCAGGAAGTGTTTAAGGCGCTGGCCGAACGTTTTCCGTCGTTGCATCTCAATACTGACAGTCTACACTATCAGCCGAGCATTACGTTCCGCTCGGTCACCTCTTTGCCTGTGGTCTGGAATTAGGAGAAGGGCGTCATGGCGAGAAAACTGCGCGTCTGGGTGGACCCCAATGTGTGCGTGGGGAATGCCATGTGCGAGAGCGTCGCGCCACTGGTCTTCCGGATGAATGCGCAGCGGCAATCTGAGGTTGCTGACGCACAGGGCGACACCGAGGCAAAAATTCTCGAAGCTGCAGAAAATTGTCCAGTGAGTGCCATTTTTGTCGAGGATGAGGTGACGGGGGAACGCCTGTTTCCCTGAAAACCTCACGAAGTGCAGTGTGTATGCTTCTAGATAGCAGCGGGCGGGAGTGGGAGGCTGGAGACGCCGTCAGGGCTGTCCGCCAGCCCGCACTCCCGTGCTCCAGGTAGCTACGTCTACTTTTTCTGTCTATCCTCTTGACTCGTCAACCACAATACGTTACACAAATCTCATCATCCTCAGACATGATCCAAACCCTCAGCAGACCCTGAGGAGCGTCGTGACGCGGAAGGATAGGGTGTGAGTGAGATGCAGAGCGCTTTTCAGCCCAGGCCGGTATACGTCGCCGCCTCATATATGAGTCGTGTGGGCAAATACAATGGCTCGCATCTCGAGGCGTTGACCTTTGTAGATCTGGTCGAACAAGTGGGCCAGATTTTCCAGGGGAGCCCTATACGGCGCGAACACATTGAAGCGGTCATTGTCGGCAGCCAGAATCCGTTTGCCTTCAGTAACATGGACAACGTCGCCGCCAAGATTACCGGCCTCTTGGGGATTAGCGGCGCCAAGTCGGTGCTCATTGATACCGCCTCCAGTTCTGGGGCAAGTGCCTTTGAAAACGCCTATCTTGAAGTGGCGTCAGGACGGTACGATCGCGTGCTCACCATTGGTATCCAAAAAATGACCGATGTGAGCACGGAAGAAGCGACCAAGATCATTGCGGGGGTCATCGACCGTGAGGAAGCCGAATACGGCCTCACGATGCCGGCCTGTGGCGCTTTGGTAGCCAAAAGCCTGATGCACGAATTCAAACTCGACGACCAAGATTGGACCGCCCTGGCGGCCCAGTGGGCTGAACGGGCGCATCGCTTTGCCGCCCAGAGCCCCGGCGCCCATCTCAATTTTGTCTTACCCATTGAGCGCTACATGGCGGACCGGGATAACGGGCGCAACTGGGTGTACTATGATCCCTTACGCCTCTATGATTGTTGTCCGATGTCGGATGCCGTGGCCGCCTGTATTTTGACCGCCGCGCCGCAAGAGGTGCAGGTCGTCGGCGTCGGGGCCGCCACCGACTTGCCCGCTATTGCTGATCGTGGACAATTTGATCGTTTTCAGGCGACGGTGATGGCGGCACAATATGCCTATGGCATGGCGGGACTCCAGGATATCCGTGACATGGCCTACAAGCTGTATGTCAACATGCATGACCCCTTTAGTAGCTTTGGTCCGATTAATATGGCTGACTTGGGTCTCGTCGATCATCAGGATGCCTTGCGGGCCTTGCTGGACGACGCTATCACGGGTCCGACGGGACGTTTCCCGACCAATCTGAGTGGCGGCCTCCTCGCACGCGGCCACCCCTTGGGAGCCACAGGGATGGTGCAGATGGTGGAGAACCACATGATGCTGCTGCGCACTCCTGGGTACCACATGGCCTTGGCGCATTCGGTGGGGGGGCCGATTAATAACAATGTCGTGACCTTGTTGGAAAAAGCCGAGCATTATGCTGCCCGGAAGAATCATCAGCCTTTTAAGCCAACCCAGCTGCCGAAGTTGGCCGAGTCGAAACCCCGGGGGGTGTCGGTAGAGACGCTCTTTGCCGATCATCAGCGCGTGAAAGCGCGTTTTCACTGTGCCACCACACGCTTTAACCGCACGGGAGAGCCCCTCAACAGCATTGTCTTACTCCAGGTGGTGATCGACCGTAAAAATTATGAATTTCTGATTGGGACTGGGCCGGGCGAGTACGACAGTATTCAACACCTGTCTCCAGGACAGGAGATGCGCTTAGGCAAACGGGATGGCAGCTTGACGATTGATGAAGTGCCCGTGCAACGTTTGTATCGTAAAACGATGGAAGGTATTGTCGAAATCGCCGATTCCGCCTGGCAACTGCTGGTCAAACGCAAACAACGTGTGTCCGAGAACCCGTAGAACCCTCTCTCGCTGGTGCGCAGTGTACAAGGCCAGTGGCCTTGCTATGATACTTTTATGGATAGGATATTTCACGTATGCAATGGGATTTTACCTCCAAGGTGTTTGAAACCGAGGTGATTCGCCCCGGTGACACGGAAGAGCGCATTGTGCGAGGGGGCCGTGACCGCTTTGCGCTGTTGCCGAAGGCCTTTGAAGGGATTCAACAAATTGGTGTCATTGGTTGGGGTTCGCAGGGACCGGCTCAGGCGCAGAATCTGCGCGAGTCGCTCGAAGGCACGGGCATTCGGGTCAAAGTGGGGTTGCGTCCTGGCAGTGCCTCGATGGCGGAAGCACGGGCGGCGGGTTTTACCGAAGAGCTGGGGACGTTGGGTGAGATGTTTGCGGTGATTCGCGAATCGGACATGGTCCTGCTGCTGATTGCCGATTCGGCCCAGGGTGCGCAGTATAAAGAGATTTTCGCCGCGATGAAGCCTGGCGCGACTTTGGGGCTGTCACACGGTTTTTTGCTCGGACATCTGCAAAACGAAGGTGCCGCATTCCCGGCCAATATCAATGTCATTGGTGTGTGCCCAAAGGGGATGGGACCTTCCGTGCGGCGCTTGTATGTGCAGGGGAAAGAGATTAACGGGGCTGGGATCAATTCTAGTTTTGCGGTGGTGCAGGATATGAATGGCCGCGCCACTGATCAAGCGATTGGCTGGGCCATTGCGATTGGTGCGCCCTACTCGTTTATCACCACGCTGACCAATGAATTCAAAAGCGACATCTTTGGGGAGCGGGCCATCCTGCTCGGTGCTGTGCATGGGATCGTCGAAGCGCTCTTCCGGCGCTTTGTCCAGCAGGAAGGGATGAGCGAGGACAATGCTTTCCGGGCCTCTGTGGAGTCCATCACGGGACCAATCAGTAAGACGATCTCCCATGAAGGCATTCTGGCGCTGTATCAAAAGTTTTCACCCGAGGAGCAATTACAATTTGCCCGCATGTATACCATGGCCTACCCGACGATCTATGGCCTGCTGGAAGAGATCTACGAAGAAGTGGCGTCCGGGAATGAGATCCGCTCCGTCGTGTCTGCCGGGCGGCGTCTTGGCACCTACCCCATGGGCAAGATTGACGGGACGCGGATGTGGCGGGCGGGTGAGCGGGTCCGGGCACACCGCGTGGAGGCGGACATTCCCCTGAACCCGCAAACCGCGGGACTCTATGCCGCGGTCATGATGGCGCAGGTTGATCTCTTACTGAAGAATGGCCATTCCTATAGTGAAGTGTGTAACGAGTCGGTGATTGAAGCGGTGGATTCGTTGAACCCCTACATGCATGCACGTGGGGTGGCCTACATGGTGGATAATTGCTCCACGACGGCCCGTTTGGGGGCACGGAAGTGGGGGCCACGTTTTGACCACATTATCGAGCAAGAAGTGTTTACCGCCTACGACCGTACGGAGCAGGTGGACGAAAATCTGCTCCAAGCTTTTGTACAGCATCCGGTGCATCAAGCGCTGCAGGTCTGCGCGGAGCTGCGTCCCTCTATCGACATTTCTGTCTCTGCCTAAAGGCTGTGTCTGTGCAGCGCTGCTGGGGGTGCCTCTGAGACGGCATACCCAGCAGCGGTATTCCCTGCCTCGTGCGCCAGTGCGTCGTCCATTGTGGCACTGGCTCCAGTTGCTAGGACTCCGGCTCAATGCCCAAGGCCCGCAGTTGTGCGGCGAGACGCTCGGCGCGTTGCTGTTCGTGCTCAGCGCGTTGGTGCTGCTGCTCGGCCCGCTGCTGTTCGTGCTCAGCGCGTTGCCGTTCGTCCTCGGCGCGTTGGTGCTGCTGCTCGGCCCGCTGCCGTTCGTGCTCAGCGCGTTGCCGTTCGTCCTCGGCGCGTTGGTGCTGCTGCTCGGCCCGCTGCTGTTCGTGCTCAGCGCGTTGCCGTTCGTCCTCGGCGCGTTGGTGCTGCTGCTCGGCCCGCTGCTGTTCGTGCTCAGCGCGCTGATACTGCTGCTCGGCCCGCTCGGCGGGCGTCATAATCCACACGCCCTCTGCATCGTAGCAGCGCAGCCATGGGCGGGTCATACCCTGATACGCTCCTGTCCACAGCCCGATCCCCACACCCGCCTGAGGCAGCCAGAGACCTTGCCCAGAGGGCTGGATCGCACGATACCGACCATCCGTCAGGACAAAATACTGCACAGCATTGGTATAGCGGCTAAAGACAACATAGTACGGGATAGCTAAAATTTGCTCATAGACCATCCACTTGGTGGGAGGTTGCTGGGCGAGGTGCTGCGTGCGTCCTAAGTCCTCATCCTCTGTAGAAGGTGAGAGGAGTTCGACGACAACATATGGCGCCACCTGCTCCTGCCACATCACATAACTCATGCGTAAATCATGGCCGTCGTAGAACCGGGGGACTCCAAGCACCGCAAACCAATCTGGACGTTTATGCCAGGTGAAGTGATTGACGTCGTAATAGAGGTTTAAATCACTGCCCATGAAGTAACGATCCGGTATATAGCCAGGTGGTTGAAAGGTCTCGCGCAACAGCTGGGGCTGGTCATCATGAAAGGTGTCAGGCAAGCCAGGCTCCTCGGGATCTTCACTCGGCAAATCATACATGGTGGGCAAGGTGTCCCGGAGGCGATGCGGGTACTGTGTCTGTGGAAGCACGACGGCTGTTGGCGTTTCGGGGGGCATAGCCTGTTCCTTCTCTGATGTGACCGGTGGCGTTACGGCAGCGTCACATAGACATCCTCGCCTTGTACCATCACCGGATACGTCGAGACTGGTGGGGCTTTGGGCAGGTTTGTGCACAGCCCACTTTGCAAGTTAAACTTCCAGCCGTGCCACAAACACGTCACCGTGCCGCCGTACAGCGGGCCATTGTTCAGCGGCGCCCCGGCGTGTGGGCAGACGTCTTCCATGGCATAGACTTTGCCCTTATGCTTAAACAGGGCCACAAAGCGCTCGCCCACGCGGAATTCACGCCCTTGTCCTTCGGGGATGTCGTCAACGTTGGCGAGTCGGATCGTACCTGATGTTTGGACACTCATGGGAAGCCTCACTCCTTGCGTTAGCGTCTAGCTAACAGTCTCAAAATGACGTTTGTGACAAGGTACAGCACCAGGATGATACTCACCCAGGTGAGCCGACGATCCACACGCCGCATGTACGCGGCGTAGGCGGGAAAGAGAGGCATGGCCAGACGATGCCCAGCATACAGCCCAGCAAAGAAGATGAGCATCCGCATGGTTGGTACGAGCCCCTCGCCCTCTCCTGCGAGGAGAGGGTACGACACGCCGAGTTGCGCCCCTGGAGTGCTTAGGCGCGATCTGCACGGAAATACTCGGCCTCAGGATGATGGAAGACCAGGGCGGAAACGGAGGCCTCGGGGTCCATCATACTGCCTTCAGTGAGCTGCACCCCGATCTCTTCAGGACGCAACAGCGTAAACAGTTTGTCTTGATCTTCTAAATCCGGGCAGGCTGGATAGCCAAACGACACGCGCAAACCACGGTAGTTGGCCTGGAAGCGATCCCGCATGGTCATCTCTGATGGGTCAGGAAAGCCCCACCAGGTCCGCAAGTCGTGGTGTAACTTCTCCGCATAGGCTTCCGCCAGCTCAATGGCCAGGGCCTGGATACCGTGCGAACGCACATACGCGCCCGCATCTTTGTACTCGGCCGCCAGGGCACGCACGCCCAAGCCACAGGTGACGACGAACATGGCCACTGCATCCATCTCGCCGGACGCCACCGGGCGTACGAAGTCTGCCAGACAGAGATATTTCCCACCGGGCTGGCGTGGGAAGGTGAAACGCTGTAGCACCTGCGCCGTGTCCTGCGGATCATAGATGAGGATGTTATTGCCCTCGGCCTGCGCCGGAAAGTAGCGATACACCGCATGGGCTTGCACCAAATTCCGTGCGGCCACTTCCTGGAAAAGTTCATCGACTAAGGCTTTGATGCTCAAAGCTTTCGTATCGCCCTGGGCAAAGAGAGCCAGCACATTGCCGCGTAACCCCATGTGCTTGCCGTACAGCATCTGCGCATTGACATACGGCCACAACTGGTCGAGCGCGACCGACTGTACAAGATGACGGTCATAATCCGGCACGCTGGGCAGCGGCACATCCTGCCGCAGGGCCGACGTCTGCGGCACAGTGCCCACGGGTTGGAGCACCGGCGCGACGCTGGCCTCGGCACTGCGCCGGATGGCGTGCTGCTCCGAACGGATGCGGGTGATGAGCTGCTCACACGGGTGGGGCTGACTCAATTGATTGGCGAGATCGAGACCGTGCATAGCGTCTTTGGCGTACAACACCGGCCCATCGTAGTCCGGGGCAATTTTGGTGGCCGTGAATTTATTGGACAGCGCCGCACCACCAACCAGCAGCGGCACACTAATGCCCGCCGCACTCAGGTCTTGCGCTGTCACCACCATCTGCTGCGCCGATTTAACCAACAAACCTGACAAGCCAATATAATCTGGTTGTGTCTCACGGTAGGCTTCGATCAGTTGTTGCGGTGGGACTTTAATGCCAAGATTGATGACCTCAAAGCCGTTGTTCGTCAGCACAATATCGACCAGATTCTTGCCGATGTCGTGCACATCACCCTTCACCGTGGCGAGGAGGATCTTCGCTTTAACCGCGCTGTCGGCCTTCTCCATATGCGGCTCGAGATGCCCCACAGCCGCTTTCATGGACTCCGCACTCATGAGCACTTCCGCTACGATTAACTCGTTGCTGTTGAAGAGCCGTCCAACCTCGCTCATCCCTTCCATCAGCGGCCCATTAATAATCTCCAAGGGCGTGTAGCGTTGCAACGCCGTGTCTAAGTCATTGAAGAGGCCGTTTTTCGTGCCCTCAACGATATAGGACGCCAGACGCTGCTCCAGCGGCAGTGCGACGGAGACCTGTTTCGGCCCTGCCTTCCTCCCACGATAGAAGGTGCTGAAAGACCCTATAGGGTCGTCGCTGCGCCAAAATAATAAATCTTCGCACAGGCGGCGCTCCTCAGCAGAGATCGAGGCATAGCGTTCGAGGCGCTGCGCATTGACGATGGCGTAATCGAGCCCAGCGTGCGTACAGTGGTACAGGAAGACGGCGTTGAGCACTTCCCGCCCGGCATTCGGCAGGCCAAACGACACATTGGAAATGCCCAGAATGGTGCTACACTGCGGCAACGCCTGTTGAATCAGGCGGAGACCTTCGATCGTTTCTGCCGCAGAACCAATATAGTTTTCATCCCCAGTCCCGACCGGAAAGACGAGCGGATCAAAAATGATATCCTCGGCTGGTAGGCCGTATTTGCCAGTGAGGAGATCATAAGAGCGCTGCGCAATGGCGAGCTTGCGCTCACGTGTCACGCCCATGCCCTGAATTTTATCTTCGTCGATGCAGCCGACCACCACCGCGGCGCCGTACGTCCGCAACAGCGGCACGACCGCCTCAAAACGTTCCTCACCATCTTCCAAGTTGATCGAATTGACAATGGCTTTGCCTTGCGAATGCTTGAGCGCCAACTCAATGACACGGGCGTCCGTGGAATCGATCATGAGCGGCGCGCGCACTTTGCCGGCAATGAAGTACAGGAAACGCTCCATATCCCGGTATTCATCGCGATCCGGGTTGGCCAGACAGATGTCAATGACCTGGGCACCACCTTTGACCTGCGCTCGCCCAACCTCCGAGGCTTGCTCGTATTGCTCAGCATTAATCAGGTCGCGGAAGCGTTTCGAGCCAATGACATTGGTGCGTTCACCCACAATGACCGGCCGATTGTCCGCCTCCAGCGGCAGGTAATCGAGGCCGGAGACGGCCACCTGGCGTGTGGACACGAGGGTGCGTGGCCGCTTCGACTGCACCATCTGCGCCAACAGGCGAATATGTTCGGGTGTGGTACCGCAGCAGCCCCCGACGATATTCAGCCAGCCGTTGTCCACAAAGCGCTCGATCTTGGCGGCCAGGGACATGGGGGTTTCATGGTAATGGCCCTCTTCGTCGGGCAGGCCAGCATTGGGATGGCAACTCACCGGCAGGGCAGATAGCGCGGCCAGCGAGCGCAGATGATCGGTCATAAACTCCGGCCCGGTGGCACAGTTCAGGCCGATAGACAGAGGACGCCAATGCGCCACGGACGTATACAGCGCTTCGATACTCTGGCCGCCGAGCATCGTACCCATCGCCTCAATGGTCCCTGAGAGCATCACCGGCACGGTGATCCCCGTGGCCTGCATCGCTTGCTGCGCTCCCAACACGGTGGCTTTGACATTGAGCGTATCCTGCGCCGTCTCAATGAGTAGGAGATCTACTCCGCCTTCCAGGAGGGCCAGCACTTGCTCGTAAAAGGCGCCCCGTACTTCGTCAAACGTGATGCCCCGGGTGACGGAGATCGTTTTCGTTTGCGGGCCGAGGGAGCCGGCCACAAAGCGGGGCTTCATGGCGGTGTCGCAGGCAGCGACCGCCTCACGAGCCAGACGGGCGGACGCGAAGTTGATGGCGTGGACCTGGTCTTGCAGCTGATACTCCGCAAGGACAATCTGTGTACCACCAAACGTATTGGTGAGGATGATGTCGGCCCCGGCTTCGAGGTAGGCGCTATAGATTGACTGCACCACCTGGGGCCGTGTGAGGTTGAGGTATTCGTTACAGCCTTCGTAGTGCGGCCCGCCGAAGTCATCAGCGGTGAGGTCTTTACCCTGTAACACCGTGCCCATTGCACCATCAAGGACCAGAATACGCTCGCGCAGAATTTCATGAATGTCCATGCCTGTCCCACTGTGTAAGCTGTGGGCTTCCCCTGGAAGACCACACACTGCCTCTCGTGCCAAGATAACCGCCGCCTTATACGCACAGCATAGGGAAATGTACCAAAACGGCTCTGACAAGACAACCGCTTCCCGGGCTCGCAGCGTTTACATCGCCGTCCGACCCCCATCAATGGTAAAAATGGAGCCCGTGACCCATGAGGACTCCTCGGACGCCAGATACACCGCCAGATGCACGATGTCCTCCGGCGTGCCCACACGGCCCAAGGGATGACTGTCAATATAGTGTTGCCACTGGGCGTCTTCGGCTTTGAAATGCGCCGTCATCGGCGTCTCGACACCGCCAGGGCAGATGGCGTTGACGCGCACGTGCTGGGGCGCATAGGCCATCGCCATAGCGCGGGTGAGGGCAATGACGCCGCCTTTACTGGCCGTATAGGCGTGTCCGGCAAAGGGGCTGCCAATGAGCCCAGCAATAGACGCCGTATTAATCACCGAGCCACCGCCGGCCTGGATGAGGGCTGGCACCGCATATTTGGAGCACAGAAAGATCCCGCGCAGGTTGATATTGAGGATGCGATCCCACGTATCTACCGAGAGATGGGTGACATCACTATCGACATTGGCCCCGACGATGCCAGCGTTGTTGTACAGAATGTGGAGGGCGCCGTACTGACGCACCGCGGCCTCCACCATGGCCTTGGCGCTGCCTTCTGCAGAGACATCGCCTTGCACAAAGAAGGCCTCGCCACCGTTTTCCTGCACCATATGCATGGTTTGTACGCCGCCTTCTTCATTGACGTCGCTGAGGGCCACTTTCGCCCCTTCTGCCGCAAAACGCTGGGCGGCGACGCGGCCCTGGCCGCTGGCGCCCCCGGTAATCAAGGCAATTTTACCTTCCAGTCTTCCTGCCATCGTCTCGTTTCTCCTCGGTGGAAAGGGCGTGCGGCACTCCGACATCCCCCCGCACCGCCGTGTAGGGCCTGGCTCGATGCTGCGCGTCTAGCGTCGTCGGGGCGCTTGGCTGCTCACCCCGACGACGCAGACGGACTTCTCGAGGGCCCACTGGAATAGGCTCGCAGGCCTGTACTCAGATTATTGCGTTAATTCAAACGTTTTCACCCACACGCCTGGGGAGCCTGAGGCATGGCGCATATGCGGGCGGATGCGGGGGGTGACCGGGGAGCTGTCACGCTGGGCCTCCCAGGCGGCACTTTCCGAGACCTGTGGATGCTCAAACTCATAGAGCGTCAAATAGGTCGGTGTGCCTTCCACCGCCCGATAGCGCCGTCCGCGGATCACCCCTGGGACAGTTTCATAGTTGGGGATGTAGATGGTATTGTACCAAGAATTGAAGTCGGCGTCGATCTCCGGTGGCACGTCCATCCGGCCAATTTGCAAGGCCGGCGCCATAGGGCTCTGGGCAATCTCGGGGGTGACGGTCGTCGGGTGAATGAGTGTATACGCATTACGGATAAACGTCGTGCCCAACACATTGGGCGAGCAGCGCTGCGTCCACGGGGTGGGATGCGTGCTGCAATACTTATACGCCTCGCTTTGCAGCACTGCGACGTTTTCAAGCTCGTAGTAGGCGAGGTGCTTCGGACCGCTTTTCACCGCTTCATAGCGCGCCCCACTCAGAAAGCCGGGAATGGCCAGGCGTTCGGGCAGATGTTCCTCGTTATACCAGCGGTTAAACTCGGCTGCTTTGTCGGCTGGCACATCTGTCCACACCATCAACAGTCCCGTGCCTTTGCGCTGTGCCATGTGTGGCTCCTTCGTCATGTGTCTGTGATGTTCGGCTGGATCGTATGATACACGATTGCCTGGCCAGCGTCATGGGCCGAGAGCCGTCGCGCTGGCGCACCTCTTTCCACAGACCGCGCCGCAGTGTACCATAGCCCACCGTCATGCCACGCCGACCGTCGCCACCGTGGGTCGCGTCACGCCGTGGTGCACCGTACGAGTGTTGGGAAAGGAGGTGAGTCATGCGGACCATCGACATGCATGCGCATCTGATGCCGCCACAGTTCTGGCACACCGTGGATCAGGGCCACGCCTGGTACGGCGTACGCTACGAACAGGCAGCCGACCGGGGTTGGACCGTGAGTCCCGCCGGGCGCAACCCGGTGCTGACCCCCAAGTTGCGCTTCACCCCAGAAGAGCGCCTGCGTGATATGGACGAGCAAGGGGTCGATATGCAGGTCCTCTCGGTGGCCACGCCGCTGTTTGGCTATTATCTCGACGCGGCGACGGGTCAGCAGATGGCACGCCAGGTCAATAGTGAGATTGCCGCCATGACCCGGCAATGGCCGACGCGTTTTGCCGGCTTGGCCACCCTACCCGTGCAGGATGTGCCAGCGGCGATTGCGGAATTGGACTACGCCGTGCACGTGTTGGGGCTCAAAGGGGCCGAACTCGATACCGTGGTCAATGGGCTCAATTGGGACGAGCCACAGTTTTTACCCCTGTTTCAGGCGGCCGAAGCGATGGGAGCCGTGCTGTTCTTCCATCCACAGCCGCATGCCAATCTGCTGCTGGAGCGCTTGGAGCGCTACGGCTTGCCCAATAGTATTGGGGTGCCGCTGGAAGACACCCTGGTGATCGCCGCGCTGATCTTTGGTGGCATTCTCGACGCCTGTCCCAACCTCCAGGTGTGCATTGCGCACGGTGGGGGTCCGGCGTGCTTTGGCATGGGGCGGATGGATAGGGGGTGGCAAGTGCGTACGGAAGCCCGCCTGCACATTGTGCAGCCGCCGAGCACGTATCAGCGCCGCTTGTATTACGACTGTCTCACCAGCAGCGAGGCCTCCCTGCGTTTTTTACTCGACCAGGTGGGGGCGGACCGCGTGGTCTTGGGGAGCGATTGGCCTTATGTGCGCTGGGAACCTTCGCCGGTGGCCTGGGTGCAGGGGCTGCAGCGTCTCTCGCAGGCAGAGAAAGAGGCGATTTTATGGCGCAACCTGGAGCGTCTCCTCGGCGTATAAGGTGGGAGGCGTCCCAGAAATGTGGAAGGTGAGGCCCGTGCACCATGGCACAGGCCGGGGAAACATGTTATGGTAAATTGATGTCTGGTCATACATGTGGCTCAGAGAAATCTGTTGGTACAGGAGACGTGTCATGCCAAAAATTAAACACATCGCCCTTTCGACCCAGGATGTTGACGCGACCGCGAAGTTTTACATTGACGTGTTTGGCATGAAAGAAATTGCCAAGCTCGATGGTCCAGGCGCCCGCGGCTATTATCTCAGCGATGGGGATCTCAACCTCGCCATCCTGAATTTTAAGAATGACGCTGTGGCAGGTGTCGAGCGTGGCAAAGAGTGGAGCGGTCTCCACCACATCGGCTTCCAGGTCGAAAGCCTCGAAGAAATCGCCGAACGCCTCGCCAACGCTGGCTCACAGCCACGCGACGACGTCAATCAGGCGCTGGGTGTCGGTCATGGCCGCACCAATCATGGCAATGTGGAAGTGAAATACAACGGCCCCGATGGCGTGATGCTGGATGTGTCGCAGACCGGGTGGGTCGGCACCACGGGGCTGGGCTACTAACAGGCCAGGGTCTGCACGCGCGCGAGGTGGGGTGGTGCTGCGCTGGGGCCCCGGCGGGCCGCAGCGCAGTGGAACCTCACCCCTCGGCCAGGGGGATGGCTTCGTCGATGAGCATAATGGGAATGTCTTCACGAATGGGATAGAGGTACTGACCGTCTTGGCGCACGAGACCGCCGTCCAGCGGTTCTGCCACGGTCAGGCCGCGCCGGTTGGTGAGTTGCCCCTGCTGAATACGTGCATTCAGACGGGCCACCAAGGGCGGCTCAGCCAGGGTGAGAGGTTGTTTCGTCTCTGGACATGCCAGGATGTCGAGCAGATCCTTACTAATAGCCACGGAGTCCTTCCTCCTGCAACAGACAAGTGCTACGATCGTTGTCTCCCATGCTAGCGTGGTTCAGCGCGCCGCTGATACTGCCAGTCAGGGCCATGCCACCACCAGTCATTCGCTTCCACAGGATCGTGGACCCGCCAGAGGCCGTGCTTGCGAATCCGTGGAGACACTTGCGACTCATTACCCTCATGCATGAGCCGTTCCACTGTCAAGAGCCATCCCAGCAGGGCGCCGTGCTTCTGGATGGCTTGCCGGGCGTAGGCTGATCCGGTAGGATACATCGTCGAACGCGCCCCATCGACAGGCGAAATCACCTGTTGAAAGAAGTGCAAGGCGACATCTAGGCCCTGCGCCGGCAGGGAGCGTTCCGCTGGGGGCGTGAGACGCAGGGGCGACTGGGCGGCCCGTGGCGCACGCATGGCCGATGTGGGCTCTGCGGCGCACGGCATGGCCTGACCACATATCGACAGGAGAAGGATACCACCATACCAGGCTCGCAAGTGCATTTATGGCCTTTCCCAGAGGTTATCTGGCGCATTATGGGTCATCATTGTGGGGAGTGCAACAGGCGAACCTTGCCATCGCCTGGCGACTCAGGGCACAGGTATCTGGCGGCGCGGACGGACGCCATGGGCGGCATGACGGAGGCAACTGTGCTTTCCACCACCGACAAGATGCTTTTTCTGAAACGCGTCTCGCTTTTTAGTGGCATGACGTTGGAACAACTCCGTGTACTGACGGCCCATCTCGAGGAACAACACTTTTTACCTGGGGAAGTGATTATCGCGGAGGGCGAGTTTAGCCAGGATCTCTATGTGCTCGTGTCGGGACGCGTGCGCATCGCCAAAGATCATGCTGGTCCGCATGAGCACACGCTCGCCAGACTCACCCAGGGCGATTTTTTTGGCGAAATGGCCGTATTTGAAAGCGCGCCGCGCTCGGCAACGGCGGTCGCCGAGGACGAAGCCGAGTTGTTGGTCTTGAGTCCTGACAAATTTAAGCAGACGATTTACCAGAAGCCGGAGATGGCCTTTGCGATCTTTCGTGAGCTGAGCGCACGTCTACGCCAGCGTGAAGAACGCGCCGCCGGTGGACAGAGACCAGCCAGCGGCCTCGAAGCCGAGGCATAATTGTGACACAGCAGTCGCCAACCGCGCGGTTGGCCTCCCTAACGCCATCCTGTGTTGACCACGCTGGTCGGGTCATGCACCTCAGCCCTCACCCTGGATTGCGTCCCAGGTGGCAGCGTCCACCACACTCGCGCCCATGCCTGCACACCATCGTTGCGGCCAGGGGGCGCACGTCTTACCATAGTCCGAAGGAAAGTGATGACATTGTCTTCTTTTGCTAGTATGAATCTTTCCAAGCCGATCATGCAAGCCCTTGTTACGGAAGGGTATGACACACCGACACCTATCCAGGAGCGCGCCATCCCGGCGCTGCTCGCTGGCCACGATCTCCTGGGTATCGCCCAGACAGGCACCGGCAAGACCGCTGCCTTCGCCCTGCCCATGCTGGAGCATCTGGCCAAAAAGCGCGAGCGCCCGCCGCGCAAGACCTGCCGCGCGCTGATCCTGGCGCCCACGCGCGAACTGGCCGCCCAAATTAGCGCCAGCTTCAAGGCTTATGGCCGGTATCTCCCGCTTACGTGCGCTGTCGTGTACGGTGGCGTCGCCATCGGTCCGCAAATCGCCATCTTACAGCATGGTGTGGATGTCCTCGTGGCCACGCCCGGTCGCCTGGTCGATCTCATTGACCGCCGCGCCGTGACGCTCTCTCACGTCGAAATTTTTGTCCTGGATGAAGTGGATCAGATGCTTGATCTGGGCTTTATTCACGCCATCCGTCAGCTCACAGCGTTGCTCCCACCGCGGCGCCAGAATCTGTTCTTTTCTGCCACCATGCCCCAGGCCATCGCTGGCCTGGCCGATGGTCTGCTGCGGCAGCCGGTGCGCGTCGAAGTCGCCCCGGTGGCCACCACCGTCGAGAGCGTGGTCCAGAGTGTGATCCACGTTGAGCAAGCCCAGAAGCCAGGACTGCTGTCCACCTTACTGCGCAACGGGACGATGACCCGCACGCTGGTCTTCACCCGCACCAAGCAT
>SXND01000283.1 GCA_005777235.1 Pseudomonadota bacterium | reverse complement strand
GGCGTTTGCGTGTCTTGACGGGGCCGACCCGCCCCCCCCCGGTGGCGGGGGTGGCGGGGGTGGCGGTGGTGGGGGTGGTGGCGGTGGCAGCGGTCCCACCTGTGCGGTCCCTGGGGATCCCACGGCGTATCCAGGCTTCACGTATCAGCTGCCCACGCAACGCCCGTTCATCTCGTTGAGCGACTACACCCAGGCCGCGCCGACCTCGACGCCCTACCAGCGCTTGATCGCCGCCGCGAACGCTGCCGTGGGAGGCACCCCACCGTATGCATATTCGGCCGTGCAAGGGGTGCTAGCGTACCGCTTAAGCGGACAGTCGGTGTACTTAACCGATGCCATCGCGCGGGTGGATCAATTCGTCACCGCGTTTGAGACGTCCATTGCCGCAGGACAGGCTCCGGCCATTGCCGGCGACTCGTATCTCGAGGTGGGGTGGTACCTGGAAAACTTGGCCCTGACCTACGATCACGGCTACCAGCAACTGACGCCCTTACAGCGCCAACGCTGGGCCGCTATTGCCGATCAGGCGCTCTACAACGTCTGGCATCCGGCCGCGGCTGCGTGGGGCGGTATCGCACATCCATGGACGGGCTGGTCGATCTGTGATCCGGGGAACAACTATCACTACAGCTTCCTGCGTGCCACCATGCTGTGGGCCTGGGCCACGCAGAACGTCACGTGGCTCGACTTCCTCCAGACGCAGAAGTTTGGACCGCTGGTGGACTACTTTATAGCACTGCCAGGCGGTGGCTCGCGCGAAGGCACGGGCTACGGCACCGCACAGAAGAACCTGTTTGAGAACTACATTTACTGGAAGGCATCCACAGGGGAAGACCTCGCCGATCTCACCGACCACACGCGTGACACCATCGATTACTGGCTCCACGCCACGGTGCCGACGCGCGATCGGTTTGCGCCCATCGGGGATCAATCGCGCTCGTCGATTCCGGATCTCTACGATTACCACGAGAACCTTGTGCACGCCGCGGTGGTGTTGAGCCAGGGCACGCCCCAGGCTCAGCGCGGTACGTGGTGGCTGCAGAACAACTCCGTCAATGGCGTGCAGCACAGCTTCAACCTGGCGGGTGATCTGCTGCCGTATCCCGACGCGCCGCTGGCGCCGACGGACCTGACGTATCATGCCACCGGCGCCGGCGTGTTCTTCGCTCGGTCGAGCTGGGCCACCAACGCCGCCTGGGTGGCGTTCATGGCCGGGAAATACGACCAATCGCACGCCCATCAGGATCAGGGTGGCTTCACGTTCTTCCAGGGCGACTGGCTGGCGGTGACCAACAACATCTGGTCGCATAGCGGCATCAACCAGGACGTGGAGGTGCATAACGTGCTGCGCTTCAAGCGCAGTGACGGCTCGACCATCGGACAGAACCCGAGTTCGACGGTGCAGTCGTCGATGACCGTATCGCAGGCTGGCGGTGCGGTGACTGTGGTCGCGAACCTGAGCAACGCCTACTCGGCGAGCCAGGCGTTGATCCAGAGCTGGACGCGCACGCTCCTGTTCTCAGGAACGACGCTGCGGGTCACAGACGCGTGTAGTGTGGCAGCCGGCGTGCAACCGATCTTCCAATTACAAGTCCCCGCCCTGCCTGTGCCGCAGGCGGACGGATCACTGCAGGCTGGCGGACTGCACATCGTGCCGCTCCAGCCAGTAACAGCCACGTGGATAGCCATGCCAGCACCGGAGTTTAGCGGGGGCTACCGCATCGAGTTCACCACGACCGCGGGCTGCGCGTTCACTATCGAGCTACGGGCGGAGTAAGACCCTCTCCCGCTCGGCCGTCCACGGGCCTCTGACCCGTGGCGGCTTCTGAGACGGCTGATCGCCACGTGCCTCCAGGCGCTACGTCAGCCGTCTCTGCCTGCGGTCTTCACACCTTACCCATCGCTTTCCACCCACCCCTCGATCTGGCGCGCCTCCGGAGCAGTCAGTCCAGCACAGGGCTGCTCCTGGGAGCGCGCCGCCTCATCCACGTGCCCCAAGCGACGCAGCACTACGGCGAGACGGCGCAGTACGTAACACTGTTGCCGTTTCCGTGTCTCAAAGATGCGGGATTGACCCACCAGCGTCATCTCCCAGGGTATCTGATTGCCCTCCATGGCCCTCACCGTGCTGTCAGCCAGCAGTGTGAGGCTCTATGCGAGATAGTCTCGCGCCTCGGCGAACTGGCCGCGAGCGCGATGGGAGTTCGCCAGATCCACGTAGGTCAGGACCAAGGTGCGATGGCGTTGCAAGGTCTGCTGATAGAGGGTTTCCGCCCGTGTGTAGTCCTGGCGCTGCACGTAGTACGAGGCCAGCAGCAGGACATACGCCGGGCGCCATGCGTCAAGGGTTGCGGCACGCTCGGCCAGAGCCATGGCCTGGTCTAGATTGCCGAGATGGGCCGACACCAGGGCCAGGCTATAATGCGCCTGCACCAGGTTGGGATCGAGGGCAATGGCGCGCTGATACGCCGCGCTGGCTGGCTCGTACGCCTGCTGCTGGGCGTGCACGTCACCCTGGAGCAGGTGCAAATGCGCATCGTTGGGGTGCTGCGCCAGGAGTGTCGCGAGACGCTGGGCGATGTCTGGCAGCTTGCCAGCGTCGTAGAGCGTAGCTTTGTCCAGCCCGAACTGCGCCGCGCCAGGCCAGAGCCATCCCGCGGCTCGAGCCTGTGCTGGTAGGCGTGCTTGGCGCGCTGGTATTGCCCGGTGTCCAGATAGCGTTTGCCCGCGTCTAGCACGTGGAGGGAGGCCCGGTGCCGCGCGTTGGCCTAATACCACCCGCCGGCCGGCAGCAGCGCGAGCGGCAGCGTCCCCAGCCATCGCCATCGGCGTGGCCGCTCCAGCGTCAGCTTTCCTGACTGTAGGCGAGGGACGGTGTAGGATACAGGGGCACTCCCAGCGCGGCAGCGCGTGGTGGTCTCTGTGTGCAACAGTCGGGAAAGCGTGGCATGATACACCGGGTGCCGCACCAAGCGCGGCAGACGTTGCACACCCTGTCACCTGGCTGACGCGTTATGACCACTCGACATCGGCGTCTCCTTAAGCATCTAGGCAGTCTGGGGCTGATACTTCTCGGTCTTCTGGCCTTTGGTACCTGGCAGGCGCAGCTGCCGTTGCCCGTCACCCTGTCCCCCGAGGCCGCCGATGTGCGCCGCACGCAGGTGCTGGATCGGCACGGTACGCCCCTGTCCATCACCCACCAGAATCCGTGGAATGTCCACGATGTGGTGGCGCTCCATGCAATACCGCTTTTGCTGCAGCAAGCTTTTCTCACGGCCGAAGATCAGCGGTTCTCGACGCATACGGGGGTGGATTGGGCGGCACGGCTGCACGCGCTGGGGCAAAATCTGCTGGCCCGGCGTGTCGTCCGTGGGGCCAGCACGATCACCGAGCAGGTCGTCCGCATGCTGCACCCTCGTCCACGCAGCGTGTGGTCGCGCTGGGTGGAAGGATTTGAGGCCATGCGCCTCGAACGCCGTTTTTCCAAAGCGGCGATTCTTGAATGCTATCTGAATCAGATCCCCTATGCCCGCCAGCGACGCGGGGTGGCCCAGGCCGCCCAGCTGTATTTTCGGCGCGCCTTGCCAACCCTCAGTCCGCAGGAGATGCTGGCCCTCGCTGTCCTGGTGCGGGCCCCCAGTCGTCTTGATCCGCTGCGCGACCCGACACGCCTGCAGCGACCGTTGACACAGCTCGCGGCGCGTCTGCATCAGGAGCAGCACCTAACAGAGCACGTGTATGCCCAGGTGCTGCACCAGACGCTGCAACTGTCCCAGCCGACCTTGCCCGTGCACGCCAGCCATTTCCTACGCTATGTGCGCCAGCATACCCCGCCGGGGTTGCTGGCCCCGAACGGCCGCATCCGCACGACGCTGGATGCCTCGCTGCAACAGCGCGCCCAGGACTTACTGGATGGGCGATTGCGCGAGCTGCGCCCCCTCGGCGTGACCGACGGCGCCTTACTGGTGCTCGAACATCAACGGAGTGACGTGCTCGCCTGGGTCAGTGCCGGCGGTAGTCAGATTGACGCGGTGACTACCCCACGGCAGCCAGGCTCAACGCTCAAACCCCTGCTCTATGCCTTGGCGTTGGAACAGGGCTGGACCGCGGCGACCTTGGTGGATGATAGTCCGCTCGACCAGCCCATTGGCATTGGCCTGCATACATATCGCAACTACAGTGGCCAGCACTATGGCCCCTTGCGGGTCCGAGAAGCGCTGGGGAATTCGCTCAATGTGCCCGCCGTGCGGACGATTGATTTCGTTGGGGTGGAGACATTTCTGCGCCACCTGCACCGGCTTGGCTTTCGGAGTCTGCGGCACACCGCGGCGGTCTATGGCAATGGTCTGGCCCTGGGGAATGGCGAGGTGACGTTATTGGAGCTGGTGCAAGCCTACGCCGTCCTCGCACGCCAGGGGGGCGTGGCACCACTGCGCCTGACCCTGCCGGAGACGCCCGATGCCACGCCAGGCGACCAAGTGTATAGCGCGGCGGTGAGTACGTTACTGGCCGATATGCTGGCCGACCCAGAAGCCCGCCAGCGTGAGTTTCGGCATGCCTCTGTGCTGCGGTTCCCCGTGGAAACTGCCGTCAAAACCGGTACGTCGAGCGATTACCGAGATGCCTGGGCGGTGGGCTTTTCGCGCACCTACACCGTGGGCGTGTGGATGGGCAATTTACAGCAGCGGCCCATGCAGGATGTGACGGGATCACTCGGCCCGGCCCTGGTGCTGCGGGCGCTCTTTGCCGAATTGCACCGGGAGCAGGACACACAGCCACTGGTGCGGAGTCCTCACCTCACCACGGCGACCATCTGCCGCCTCACCGGCCAGCTCGCCAGCCCGCAGTGCCCGACCCTGCGCGAGTGGTTTGTGCCGGGGACCGTCCCGGCGCATGTCTGCCCCGTACATCAGCCTGAAGTCCATGCCACCGCGACGGTGAGTCCTCCGTCCCACCCGCTGCGGCTGATGCGCCCGACGCCTGACTTACAGCTCGCCATGGACCCGCGCATTCCTGATGCGCTGGAGGTGTTTGCCTTGGCGCTGCCCCGGCATGTGCCAGTCCTGCGGGTCGAGTGGCTGGTGGACGGCCGTGTCGTCGGCACCACGGCACGCCACACGCACCAATGGCTCTGGCCACTGGCGCGCGGTCAGCACATAGCCCAAGCCCGCGTCTGGCAGGCGGAGCAGACGGAGCCTCTGGAGACACCACCCGTCGCCTTTGTGGTCAAATGACACGGACACCTGCACTTACAGCGTCGGCTGTGGACTCTGTTCTAACCACACTTTGCGATCGGCGGCCCGGCGCTTACTCAGCAGCATATCCATCAGCGCGTGCGTGCCGTCTCCTTCGTCCACGGTCAGTTGCACCAGGCGACGCGTGTCTGGGTGGACCGTGGTCTCACGCAATTGCAACGGATTCATCTCCCCCAGACCCTTAAAACGCTGCACCACAGGAGTGCCCCGGCGGCGCTCCTGTACCAGACGGTCGAGAATGCCCTGCTTTTCCGCCTCGTCCAGGGCGTAGAACACCTCCTGCCCGAGATCGACACGATACAGCGGCGGCATCGCCACATGAATATGGCCAGCTGTCACCAGCGCTGGGAAGTGCCGCAGGAACAAGGCACAGAGGAGCGTGGCGATGTGGGCCCCGTCGGAATCGGCGTCGGCCAGGATACAGATTTTGCCGTAGCGCAGACTGCTCAGGTCGTCCGATCCGGGCTCCACCCCGATGGCCAGCGTGATATCGTGCACTTCCTGGGAGCTGAGCACCTGGGTGGACTCCACCTCCCAGGTATTGAGGATTTTGCC
This sequence comes from Pseudomonadota bacterium, assembly GCA_005777235.1. Lineage (GTDB taxonomy): Bacteria > Tectomicrobia > Entotheonellia > Entotheonellales > Entotheonellaceae > SXND01. Next base: position 27 of record SXND01000283.1, on the reverse strand, counting down.
GCGCAGTGGGAGGATGGCCTGAAATTC
>SXND01000042.1 GCA_005777235.1 Pseudomonadota bacterium | reverse complement strand
CTTGCAGCGTTGTTTTCATAATGAGAGATTATATCAATAAGAGAATCTCGTGGCAACCCCTAGGGCTCAAGCCAGGGAAAGCGTTTCCTCCACTGCCGTTCACACGGCGTGGCTTCCACGGGCTCAAGCCCTATTCTGTGATTGTACAGACACCGGCATTCCTCAAGCTGGTCTTGCAGGAGGTGCGCTTGCTTTTGCGTGGGTTTGAGTCGGTATTGCATCGCTTGAAGCATGTCGCATGTTATAGCCCAAAACCAAGAAGGGAACAAGCCCTGTTCGCACCCATTGAGGGTGCTCGTAGGCCCCTTCTTCTATCCCCATGGATACATCCAGGGGGTTTACGAAGGATTGGCTAAGCGCTTTTCCTGTAAGGCCATGCCACGGCTCCCCCGCATCGTCGGGGCGACCGGCCGGTCGCCCCGACCTGCTACTCCTCGTGTCTCGTGGTGTTCCTGGAGATCGCGGACGCTTCCCGCAGCGGTACGAGCTGCGGCAATGGTGCCCCACCGTGCTTCAAGCGGGCGATACGCTGGGCCGGATAAATGCTCCGGTGTCCAGTAAATAGATACGCCACCACAGCGACGATCACCACATGGGGGAGCACAGCCGCCCCCATCAACTCTACCGCCATGACGGATAAAGCCAGCGGCGTATTGGCCGCCGCCGCGAAGGTGGCGGCTAGCCCCACACCAGCCGCGAGGTCGAGCGGCAGGCCGCACAAACGTCCCAACCCATTGCCCAATGTCGCTCCGACAAAGAACAATGGCGTGACTTCACCACCCATGAAGCCGGCACTCAATGTCACCGCCGTGCACACGAGTTTGTAGAGAAACGTCATCAGGGGCAGATGGGGGTCTGTAAAGGCGCGCAAGATGGTGGGAAGGCCGAGGCCGAGGTAGGCATCGGTACCGAGGCCCTGCCACAGGCACACCACGAGGCTACCGCCGAGAGCCATGCGCAGAGGTAACGAGGGCACCCAACGTTGCAACCAGGTCTTGAGCAGGTCCGTGAGGAGAATAAAACTGCTAGACACCAGCGCCACGGCGAGGCCAAAACCGATCCAGGTACCGAGCAACAGCGGCGTGAGGGGCAGCACTGCCGGTATGGGATAGGCGGTATGCACGATCCCCAGGCTACGGGTCACAAGATCCCCCAGCAGGGCCGCGACCAGGGCCGGCACCAGGGCGTCGTAATGCAGGCGCCCGACCACCACGGCTTCCAGGGCAAAGAGTGTCCCGGCAATAGGCGTCCCGAACACCGAGCCGAAGCCTCCGGCAATGCCGGCAACGAGCAGCCCACGGCGCCTCTCCGGCGTCACGTGCCACCGATACGCCACCGCATCGGCGAGACTCGCCCCCATCTGGACGGCCGTGCCCTCTCGGCCTGCACTCCCGCCAAACAGATGCGTCAACACCGTGCCCAGCAGCACCATGGGGGCCATACGGATGGGAAGAGCTGATCCCGCCTCGTGCACGGTGTTGAGCACGAGATTGTTGCCGCCCAGGATCGACATGCCCCACTTGGTATAGACCAGGCCGAGGATGATGCCGGCGAGCGGGAGCGTGTACACCACGCCGGGGTGGGTGGTACGCCACGCCGTGACCAGGTCGAGGAGCGCCAAAAACGCTGCCGAGGCGCCACCACTGAGCAGGCCCACAACCATCCCGTCTGCCGTCCACTGCACAAAGGCGCGTACCTGTTGGAGCATCATCCTCGGTCCCTTTTCACAGATCGAAGTGATGTATTGAGGAAGCACCTGGCGTCTCCGGCAAGGCCTACTATACAATATAAGGCTACATCATACTACCGAAGAAGAGGACCAGGAAGACCCTACCGCTCAGCGCACTGCGGCCCGAGGCGCTGCGGGAACGGCCTCCGGCTTCCCATCTGCCACCGAGCGTCTTATACAGGGATCACGGCCTGCACCGACAGGGCCCGGCGATGGAAGACTGGAACGGCGCTGGCGCCGGCTCGGTCACGGCGGGTGCGGCCGGGGATCGACTGGCTGGAGGTAAGCCCGGTGTGGACCGTACACAGCACGCCCAGGATGGCCAGCAGGGGTCACACCGAGGGGCGGATCATCCCGTAGCTCTTGGGGAACACTGCGGCATACGCCGTGGCACAGAGCGCAAGGCGCTGACCGGCGTGTCTCTGCGGTGGGGTGGGCCTCCCGGAGCCGTGTCGGTCGTGCAGGACTGACGCCATGCCGCATGCGGTCAGGCCATCAGCGCCCGGCGGATACGTTGCATCAACACCGGGAGGCTGAAAGGTTTGGCCACATGGTCAAAAGCGCCCGATTCCAGGGCTTCAAGCACTTCCGTCTCCGCAGCATGGAAGGTGAGTATAATCACCCGCGTCTTCCGTAAGACGCCGTCCTGCCCTAGACGTTTGAGCAGAGTCAAGCCATCCAGATGGGGCAAGGACACATCCAGCAGTACCAGTTGTGCCCTCAACGTAGGCTGCCGCCCCCCCAGAGCGTCCAGAGCCTCCCGGCCGTCATGCAGGCAATAGACGCTGTGCCCGCGTGTTTCCAGAGCCCGGCGGAGCACCTCGGTGAGGGCAACATCGTCCTCGACCAGCACCACATCGTAATTCTGGGAAATAGCCTCGTGGGCCGGACGCCATCCAACGGGGAGAATACAATTGCCGCCGGCCTCTTGGGCCCGGTGGCACATCTGGGCGGCAGCGGTGTACAAAGCATGGAGATCGTCGCCATCAATGGGATACGCTGCCACCCCGGCACTGAACGTCGCGGTAAAGGGCACACCGCTGACGCTGGTAAACGTCGTCTGACGCATCGTATCGAGTACATCGGCCAGACGATGGACGCCAATATCACGCGGCATGCTATACAGGCCGACGACCAGCTCATCCCCCTGCCAACGGGCGATGACATCCTCGCTGCGAAACGTTTGGACACACAACGCCACGAGGCGACGTAACACCGCGTCACACGCGGCAGCGCGCTCATAGGCGCTCAACCCCTGGCGTTGGTCCAGGGCCACGACCGCGAGGGTCAGATACTGGTGATGACGCCTGGCGAGATACAGCAACGTGTTGATCATCTGGCGGGCGTGCCCCTGCGTGGCGACACCCAGGAGCGTATCGTACGCCGCCGTCCGGCGTATCCCGCGTGTCCGTTTGAGGCTATAGCTGACTTGGGCAATGAGTGCGGGGCCGGCGATGGGCGTGGCGAGAGAGGCATCGGCCCCTACGGCCGCGAAGCGCTGGAGCGTCGCCGTATCGAGCGTCGCGCTCAGCATCAGCACGGGGATGGTACGCCAACGGTCGTCCTGACGCAGCGCCTGGCACAAGGTTACTGCATCACACGCGGCCATCGCCGTGTCGAAAATCAGCAGCTCTGGGGCCGTCACCAGGAGGGTATCCCAAAACGCCTGGGGATCACTGAAGATGGTGAGCTGGACCCCGTAGGGTTCGAGGAGAGCCTGCAAGGTCGCCTGGACGTGCGGCACATCACTCACCGCCAACACCACGCTGGTCGCGTCTGGCAAGGGTTGTAACGCGAGCCGGACCATGGCCAGGATGTGCTGCGGAGATACGGGTTTGAGCAGGAAGCCACACCCGCCAAGGCGTGCCACCTCGAGACGATGGGCGAGGATATCCTGAGTGCTCAGCACCAGGACGGGGACGGGCGGGATGCTGTGGCTCCAGGCCTCCAGCAAGAACAGGCTGTCCTCCACGCGCTCAGCACAGGCGAGATCCAAGAGCACCATACACGGCTTGACCTCTTCATGCATGATACTCGCCGCCAGCAGATCTGTGGCGTGTATGACGTGCATACCTTCTGCAGCGGCAGCGAGTTCCAAGCTATGGGCAGGTTCTGCCTCCCGGTCAATGATCAACAACACGGGAAGCCCCTGCGACCTGGGTGCGGCCTCCTGTGGAGCAGACACCGGCCGTTCGAGTTCTGTACGGAGTGACGCCACCATCGCAGCCAAGCGCACAATGTGCGCCTGATCTATTGAGGCGTTGCCTCGGAAGATGCTCTCAATCTCGTGCGCAAGCCGTGTGCCTTCACTAAACCCCAAGGAGCCGACGGATCCAGCCAGCGTATGCGCTTCCCCTTGGGCTTGCTGGTAGAGTTCCGCAGTCAGCGTCCCCTCCCTGAGTGCGATAACGGTGCGCTCGAGCACCGCGACTCGACCAAGTGTCTGCTCTTTATATTGTTCCCAAATGTTGGCTATCTCAGCCCACTCCTCCATCGTACTCCCCTCACCTGACCACCCATCCCGCTCCGTGACCGCAGGGTGCGCCTCACGCGAAGTTACCCTAGCGTATCTTGCGCTGTCTGTCCAGGTCTACCGCGTAGCCCGGCGTGCTCTGCGGGATGGTGGTGCTGGACGGGAACCACCGCGTGGCGTGGGAGGCACAGGGCCGACAGGCCGCAGAGCTTCCAGGAGGCTGTCCTGCAAGACAGCCCTTGTGCTGTGGCACGATGCTTGGCTATGTTTACTGCTTAGCCCTTGCCTGACGGCCTGCCGGTACGCGAGTGTAAGGCAGCGGCGTGTCCTCACTCGGGAGGTCTGTCAGCGTAGGGCAGTGCAAGATCGTGGAATATGACAGCTGTGCGATGTGACAGCACGGCGTACCCGCAGGATAGTAGGGCTCGTACTTGACCCCCTCGCGCTTGGCTTTTTCACGGATCATCAGTTCCAGGATCGCGGTCATACTCACCCCGGACTGCTCGGCGAGCGCAGGGAGCAGGCGTTTGGCTTCAAGGCTGAGTCGGAGGCTGGTGGCTTTGGGTTTCTTTTCCCTACCGCAAGCGTAGCATAGTTACTCTCTTGCCACCCGAGCACTCTGGCAGCATGGCGCCTGAGGAGGCACGGCACGAGGCACCTGCGCATGTGTCTCGCTGCATTTTGACGCCCTGTGGACTGCGGCACACCATAGTCAGCACGCAGGCTATGAGTGCTTCCCCCATCTGGCATGGGATCTCCAACCCACGACGTATTGTGTACGAGGGTAGACGCATGATTGTCAGCCATCTTACGGTCAAAAACTGGCGGAATTTCCAGCATATAGACGTGGACCTGCGGGAGCGGCAGTTTCTCGTTGGGCCGAATGCATCAGGGAAATCCAATCTACTAGACATCTTTCGCTTTTTGCGCGACATCGCTAGGCCAGAAGGCGGAGGACTGCAGAAGGCGGTGAAAAATCGTGGCGGCATCTCGAAGCTGCGTTGTTTGGCAGCACGCCGTGATCCAGAGATTGCCATTGAGGTGCACCTCGCCTCGACAGCAGAGGCCCCGCCAACCTGGCGCTATGCCTTGGGGCTAAAGCAAGAAACGCGGGGATACCGACAGCCGTATCTCGCGTATGAACACGTCTGGAAAGATGGAGTCCAGATCCTCAACCGCCCCTTGCCAGAAGACACACACGATCACGACCGCCTTACCCAAACGTTCCTGGAACAAATCAACGTGAATGTGGAGTTCCGTGAGTTGATGCGTTTTTTCCAGGACGTGACGTATTTGCATCTCGTGCCACAATTGCTTCGCTTTGCCGATACGATCCAGGGCCGTATGCTCGAAGACGATCCTTTTGGGCAGGGTTTTCTCGATCGTGTTGCCAAAACCACTGAGAAGACCCGTAAGGCGCGCCTGACCAAGATTCAGCAAGCGCTCACGATTGCGGTGCCGCAACTTCAACAACTGGCGTTTATCCGCGACGAGGCCACTGGGCGCCCCCATCTCCAAGCACGGTACTCGCATTGGCGGCCGCTGGCTGGTTGGCAGCGCGAGGAGCAATTTTCTGATGGCACACTGCGTCTCTTAGGACTTTTATGGTCGCTACTGGAGAATGATTCACTTCTATTACTAGAAGAGCCAGAGCTATCGCTCAACAATGGTATTGTATCCCAAATTGCCTCCTTGATTTCTCGCATGCAGCGCCCACACCGTGGGCAAGTGCTGATCAGCACCCACAGTGAGACGTTGTTGACTGACCAGGGGATTGATGGGCGGGAAGTGTTGCTCTTTACTCCTACAGAAGAAGGGACACAAATTACTGTTGCTGTGGATAACGCTGAGGTGAAAACCTTACTGGAGTCAGGCCTGACGGTTGGCGAGGCGGTGCTGCCACGGACGCGGCCAGCGGATATTGGCCAGTTGAGTCTGTTCAAATGAGCGCGGCAACCGCCCTGCTCGCGGTGGAAGATATGCTCAGTGAAATCGTGTCGCGCAAAATCCTTGCCGACTTCAGTATAGAGGTATCTCAGACGCTCGGGCTGCGGGGGAAATAGTATCTGCAACACCGGGCCCCAAACCTCAATCAAGCAGCGCGAGGTTTCCTGGTGTTTATGGTGGCTGATCTGGATACGCCAGCGCAATGTCCGTCCCAACTTATCCAATCCTGGCTCCGAGGCATACAACATCCCCAGTTCTTACTACGTCTAGCGGTGATGGAAATCGAGTCCTGGATTATGGCAGACCGTCAAGCGTGCGCGGACTTTCTGGCGATTCCTGTGCACCGTATCCCGCAAGAGACGGATACGATTCCACATCCGAAGGAATTTCTCGTCACACTCGCACGACGGAGTCGCAAGAAGAGTCTACGCGAAGCGCTAGTACCAGCCAGTGGAGCTACCAGCGTGGTAGGACGTGCCTACAATAGCTGCCTCTGGGAGTTTGTACACAACCACTGGAACGGCTCGCGCGCCTCTCAGGCATCGACGAGCTTACGACGCACGTTGGATCGCCTGCACGTGGTCATGGCTGCACGCTCTGACTCATGACGCCTGTTGCGGCGGAGCGGACGCCAGGCCGACCCCGGCCAAAGTGCATAGCGCTCCTACCACTTGCAGCGGCGCTACAGCTTCACCCAGGACGACAGCCGCAATGACCACCGCCGTTACCGGCTCCAGATAGACATACAGCATCGTCTGCTGTGCGCCCAAGCGCTGCACAGCCTTACCCCACAGCGTCATTGCCAGCACCATACCAGCCGTGGCGCCGTACAGTAAGCCGGCCCAGGCGCGCCACGACACCTGCTGCCAGACATGCGCTTGTATCTCCCCAAGCGCCAGCGGCACAAACCCGCCGGCCGCCACCAGCATGGTCCATCCCGTAGCACGCACCGGGCCGAGGGCGCCCACCAGTGGCCCAATGGCCAGGCTATACCACGTCCAGGCGACGGCAGCGCCCAGGGAGAGCAGGTCGCCGTGCAGCTGCGACCAGGTGAACGCCAGCCCACTACCGTGCAGCACAAACCCCACACCGCCCAATCCCAGGACCAGCCCGAGCCACTGGTGACGGCTGAGCCTGGCCCGCCCACGCAGGGCTAGCCAACCAGCCGTCAGCAAAGGCGCGGTGGCCAACAGGATGGCGCTGTTCCCAGCCGTGGTCCAGCGCAGCCCAGCCATGAGCAGGCCTTGAAAGGCGGTCTGGGCTAGACCAGCGGCGAGGAGGGTCGGCCATAGCACAGGCGGTAGACGCCAGGGCTGGCCACGCCAGGAGACAGCCCACAGGACGACCACTGCTACCAGAATACGTAGCGCCGTGAAACGCACCACGGGGATCTCCTGCAGCCCCAGCTTGGCGCCCGGATAGACGCCGCCCCACAACAGGACTGCGAGCAGCGGCTCCATATGCAACCAGGGACGTCGTGGATTCATGGGCGGTCACCTCTGGGTGTGTACGATCGCAGAGATCTGCCAACAGCCTTGCTGGGAGCCGATCTGTATGGTAGCCATGTGCTATACAACAGGAAATCCCTGGAAACGGGCAACACGCGGGACGACACGGCCTCGTATGGTGGGCGAAGGCAGAGGTGACCGAGTGCTGTCCCTTGAGTCGCACACTGAGAGAGGCGGGCTCGCCTGGCCGTCCGGGCTTTATGGCAGACACATACCCCGCCTCTAACGAGGAGGTCTTCATGGCAATCCGCTGGCTCTTTGCTACCTTGCACCTGCTGGCCCTGGGCATCGGACTCGGGGCCGTGTGGGCGCGAGGCCGTGCGCTCCAAGCTGAGCTTGACGCCGCCGGGCTGCGACGGGTGTTTTATGCCGACAACTGGTGGGGGATCGCCGCGCTCATGTGGCTGGCGACTGGCCTGGCGCGCGCCTTTGCCGGGCTCGAAAAGGGCACGGCCTACTACCTGCACAACCATGTCTTCTGGGCGAAAATGGGCCTGTTTCTGGTGATTTTCATCCTGGAGTTGAGGCCGATGCTCACCCTGATACGGTGGCGGCGCCAGGTACACCGTGGCGAGCAGCCGGAGACCCAGGCGGCCGGCCAGTTCGCCCGTCTGAGCGTCCTCGAAGCCGGCCTGGTGGTGCTCATCGCCATGGCCGCCACCGCCATAGCGCGCGGTTACGGTTTTCCGGGGTGAGACCAAGGCCAGCCAGTAATGCCTGCCCTATGCTCTAAATATCGGTACTCTAGGCAATCGGCCGGACGAACGGTGTGCGAGCTCTTATTTTAAGAGCGCTTGTGTTCCCCGCCGTCGGTGTGCCCCGGAGGGGGATCAAAAATGCCCAGGAAAAACTCTCGGGAACTGGGAGAGGCCGCAGTTGTGAGCAACGTTTGCCAGAGTGTTCTCCCGGTGGACCATGCATGTCCACCGGCTATGGCCTGCACCTGCGTGGGCGGCAAATACGTCGCCAACAAGGCATTGGCCGGCGCAAAGCGATCCTGCCGGCCATGCCCCAGGTAGAGACGTGGTTTTTCTCCGTGGTGCTGCAGATACCCCTTAAGCCATTGCCACAACTCGTGCGGGAAAGCGCCTCGCGGCACGGTCGGGATGTCCCATTGCCACAGGCCGCCGGCCTGCGTAATCTCTTGCACGATGTCTGCCTCACCCAGCAAAGGTGCCAACGCCACCACGCCGGTGATGTCACGCGGGTAGTCGCGGATATAGAGCAACGCCCCCAAGCCTCCCATCGACACACCGACCAACCAGATCCGCTCATACCCCTGCGCCAGAGCGGGGGCGATCACGTCTGCGCGGAGCCGTGCGACGATGGTGCGACTGGTATAGTAACCGTAATGGGCCTCAACAGCCATCATATTCACCGCCACACCAGACTGGCGTACGGCGTCGATGAAGTGGGCTTTTTCATACTGCACAGCACTATCGTATCGGCCGGGCAAAAACACCACCAGGCAACAGGCCCGTTGCGCGCTGGAGTGTGCATACCGCAGAGTATCCAGAGGAACTGTGAGGGGCCGTGCGGCACTGCACCCTGCCAGGCAGAGGAGTCCAAACACAGCCAGACTACCCAGGGCCCACCGCCCTGTCTGTCGTCCCACATGGGACGTTGCGGGGCGCTTGGCCAATTTTTGCCACGTCTTGGAGAATCTCATTCTTGGTCAACTCCTGTCACATTCCTTGTTTGTCGTCTTCCTTATACCTTATACCTTCTGCTGTGATGCATCTTTGGCCTTTCCCAACAGATGGCGGAGGGCGCTTGCCAGGTCTGGGTAGCGGAAGGCATAACCCGTTTCCAGAAGACAAGCAGGTGCGACACGCGTACTGGCCAGGAGGAGGGCATCTGCCATCTCTCCAAAGGCGAACCGCGCGGCGCACGATGGCAGTGGCACGAACGTGGGGCGGCCAAGCACCTGGCCGAGTATGGTGGTGAAGGCACGGTTGGTGACCGCATGCGGCGCCACAGCATGCACAGGACCGCGCAGAGATGGCGTCACCAGGGCGTGGTGTATGGCTCCCAGGACATCATCAAGGGCAATCCAACTCATGGACTGCTGTCCGGTGCCGAGCGTCCCTCCCAGCCCTATCTGAAACGGCAAGAGCATGGTGGCGAGGGCTCCTCCCGCAGGGCTGAGCACCATGCCAAGGCGCAGAGGCACGACGCGGATGCCGCATTGCACTGCCGGCTCTGTCGCCTCCTCCCAGGCGCGGCAGACCTCGGCGAGGAAATCTTGCCCAGCAGGGCTCCCTTCGTGCAGCAGGTCTGCGCCACGGTCACCATAGTAGCCAATAGCCGAGGCGCTCACCAGCACCCCGGGAGGGTTGGGCAGTTGCGCCAGGGCCTCACAGAGGGTCCGTGTGCCTTGCACCCGGCCATCACGAATGCGGGCCTTTTTCTCTGTATTCCAGCGTCCGGTGGCAAGGTTCTCTCCAGCCAGATGCACCACGGCATCCACCCCGTCGAAAGCCGCGGCGTCTAGGCAGCCGGCATCAGGCTGCCACTGCACCTCCGCCATACCAGGACGGGGCGGTGTTCGTACCAAACGTGTGACGCGATGGCCCCCGGTGGTCAGGAACGGCACCAGAGCGGAGCCCACCAGGCCGGTTGAGCCGCTCACAAGCACATGCATTGGCGTTCCTTGTCTGCATACCGCATGGGCGGCGAGATCGTGCATGGTGACATCATGGCGATAGGTAAAGAGCCGATGGAGCTTGCGCAAGAGAAAGGGGCCGGCCAGGAGACGAGCGACGGAGCCCAGTGGTAAGGCGTAGGTAATGCGATCCTCTAGGTAGGAGGCCGAGGCACCATCCGGCTCAAAGCGATGCAGGTGTTCCCAGCGCGCCAACGGTCCGGTCATTTGCACATCGCAAAATTGGGCGTCTTCCTGATACGCCCGGTGTTCTAACACCCAGCGTTGCCGCCAGGGCCCCAGGCGCACTTCCAGGGTGACGCGTGAGCCATTGGTAATGTCGCCGGTACGCTCCAGGACTGTCACGGCCTCCCATGGCGGCGTGAGGCGCTCAAGCGCTCCCGGGCGCGCATGCCAGCGAAAGACCTCGGCAGCCGAGACCGGCAGATGGGTGCGGCGCACAAAGCACTCGGCGCTCATGCCACACCTCGTGCCGGTGGAGCCGCACAGGGGAGCGCTGCCGCGGCGCTGGCCCTGGCGATATGGCGTAACATCCCGGCAAAGATCAGGCTGTGCAGCGGATAGAGGGCATACCAGTAGAGCTGTCCCCACAGGCCCTCTGGGTCAAAAATGGCCGTCTGGCGTATCTGGGAGGTAGTCGCATTGCCCTCAACCTCAAACTCCAGCCAGGCTCTACCCGGCAGTTTCATCTCCGCGACTAAGCGCACATACCGATCAGGTTCATACGCCTCCACGCGCCAGAAATCCACCGTGTCGCCCGGCACCAGCCGGCCTGGATCACGTCGCCCACGGCGCAGTCCGACCCCACCCACCAGGAGATCAAGAAAGCCACGCACCTGCCAGAGCCAGTCAGCATAATACCAGCCAGTCGTGCCGCCGATGGTACGTATCAGTGCAAAGGCCAGTGGCGGCGGCGCGTGGACGTGTGCCAGGCGAGAATCCACCAGCCTGGTGCCGAACCGTACCCCACCCCAGGACGGGCGGCAGCCGGCGGTCGATAGCGCGTCTGACCAACGCGTCTCGGCATATTCTTGATCCTCATTACGCAGCGCCCGGGCAATGGCCTGGCGGACTCCCATAGGACGCAGCGCAAAGACGGTGCAGGCCGTTGGGTCTTGCACTACGGTGGGATGGCGAATGCTGTCGATAAGCTGGCGACCAATGCGCGCATAGACCGGGGTCACCAGACCCAGCCACAAACTGGACAGCCGTGGTGTGAGCACCGGCACGGACACCATCACGCGGCGCAAACCACGCTGTCGGGCGTACTCACGCATAATGTCGCCATAGCACACCTGGTCAGCACCACCAATCTCAAAGACCTGGCTGGTATGTCCGGGCAGCTCAATCGCGGCCACCAGGTAGTCGATCACGTCCTCAATGGCGATCGGTTGCGTGGGCATAGAGACCCAGCGCGGGGTGATCATCATGGGCAACCGTTCGAGCAGGGCACGGATGATTTCAAATGACACGCTGCCAGAGCCAATCACAATCGCGGAGCGCAGTTCAATCACCGGGACCCCAGCGTGCCGCAGAATCTCCCCCACTTCCTGGCGGCTACGCAGATGGGGGGAAAGGGTACCTTGCGCATCGCCCAGACCCCCCAAATAGATCAGGCGCTGCACCCCGGCCTGCATGGCGGCCTCGGCAAAATTGCGCGCCGCCTGGCGATCTGCCGCCTCAAACGACGTGGTTGCGTTCATGGAGTGGATGAGGTAATAGGCCGTGTGGACGCCATGCATGGCCTGCTTAAGGCTGGCGCGATCCAGCACGTCGCCGCTGACGATCTCAGTGGTCGGCGCCGCTCTGGCCTGCAGAAATTGTGGGCGTCTGGCCAAACAACGTAGTGGATACGGTGTGTGTTCCAGTACTTTCAGCAGACGACCGCCGATATACCCTGTGGCTCCGGTGAGGAGAAGACGCGATCTTGACATGGGCTACAGATTCCTCCCAAGCTGCCATGGTAGCAACCACTGTAATCACGGACAAACCTGTCGTCTTCATTGAGAATTTGTCAATCAACGTTGGGATCTATTGTCAAACAACATCTCGTCAACCCAATGGGAACTGTTTGGCCGCTTTATTCGAGTTTGTTACGGACATCCACATGAATTTCGTTGCGCCGTAAAAAGGGCACCGTAAAAGGCGGATCATATCGCGCCGAGCGTGGCTTCGACGTCACCTCGTAGCGTTCTTGCCTGGCAATCCACGTCACCAGCTCTTGGCCAAGACGATGGATGTGCGCAGCACTCGTTCCCCAGGAATAACGCAACACGGCGACTTGAGCAGCCGGAACCTCGTGCAGCGTGATGGTGTCATCGAGTGGGCGTGGCAACGTTGCCATGGTATAGGTCGCCGGCATGACAAACGCCATGCTCCAGCCCTGCTGATCCTGGGTTTGCAGCACCGGGGCGGTCATCGCCATGGTGGCGCCGGGGACGGCGGTTTCCTGCAGCACGGGCGCGGTCATCGTTATGGTGTGCTGACTGCTGTTGCGGCCCGAAATATAGTCGAATAAGTGCCTGAATCCACGATTGGAGGCTTGCTCATAAGTGCCGTCACTCCATGTGGTGGCGACCAGGTATCCTTCATAGTGGTGAATTTCTTTGTTACTTTCCTGGTGAACGACCGTATAGACTGGCTCTGGCGTGCTCCGGATGCCGAACACCGCACACGATAGAGTGAGACAACTGGTAAGCGCCAGCAGTCCTGCCCGCGTGATGCCATGGTACATGGCCCCGACGCGCGCCTTGTTCTTCAAGCGATACATAGGTATCTTCCGCATCATGCCCGCCATGGTTACGCTCTCCTCTCGCATCGAGATTCCTGTGGCGTGCTCCGCTACGCCATCACCGCTGGTGCCAGGCCGCTCTTGTTCTGGCGTGGCAACGGCTGGGTAAGCTCCCGCAGGGGAAGGGTTTCCATCACCCTTTGCATGGCACACACGGCAAGCTCAGACGGCCATCCGTACGCTGCGACACCAGCAAGCCGGCCAGCATTCCGGGCCACCGCGGCCAACAGGGCGATGCGCTCGGCGCGCATCGTGAGGCCCAGTGATTTTCTCCGGATAGACGCCGCCCCAGAGCAGAACTGCCCATAGGGGCTCAAGGTGTAACCAGGTATGCCGTATGTTGATAGGGGATTCCCTCTGGATGTGTGTTATCGCGAAGACCTACCCAGGGCCTTGCTGAGTGCCAGTCTCTATAGTAGTAGTATGCTATGAGAAAAGCCCTGAAAACGGGCAACAGGCGGGAAGACACGGCTTCGTATGGCAAGAACGGGGGAGGTGACCGATGCTAGTGGACATCACGACCTACTATCTGGAGATGACAACCCCCACGGCCCTGCGTCCCAAACGCCTGGAGCGCTCGGACCTGGCCGTGACGCAAGCGCACATCCCCTCCCCCGAGTTGAGTCGATTTTTGTACACCGCGGTAGGAGGCCGGTGGTATTGGCTGGATCGCTTACCGTGGACGTAGCAGCAATGGCTCGACTGGTTGGAGCGCCCAGCAGTCAGCACCTGGGTGGCGTACCTGGCGGGCACCCCAGCCGGGTATGTTGAACTGGAAGCACAAGCGGCAGGGAGTGTGGAAATTGTCCATTTGGGCTTGTTGCCCCGCTTTCTGGGGCAGGGCCTGGGTGGGCATCTGCTCACGGTTGCTCTGGAAGAAGCCTGGCGCCTACCCGACACGACGCGGGTCTGGGTCCATATCGATACGTTGGATCATCCCAGTGCCCTGGCCAATTATAGCGCCCGGGGCATGCAACGCTACCGTGAGCGCACCCGCCAGTGCGACATCCCGGAGCAGTCGCCTGGCCCCTGGCCTGGGGCGCAGGTGACGGCGCACTGACGCTGACGGTGTGCGGGATGTGCTCCACAGCCCTCACAGCGTCGACGGCGTATCCGGCGGCATCTCCAGCTTGATGGCTTGCAAGGCATGCGCCAGGGAGTGGTAGTACATGATCAGCAGAATCAAATCCATGATGCCCTGGTTGCCGAGCATCAGATGCACGACGTGGAAGGTGCTGTCGCTAATCTCATGCTGGGTCAGCAACTCTTTGGTAAAACGCACCACGTTGGCATCGTCGCCGCTCAAGCCCTCGGGGGCGGTGCGGTTACGGATCGCGTTGATCATGGCATCGGTCACGCCGTGCTGTCGCGCCAGGCGCTCGTGGGCGGTCCACACGTAGTCGTTGTTGGCTTCGCGCGCGGCGGTGATAATGGCCAGTTCTTTCTGGCGTTCTGGTACGTCGCCATGAAAGCGTACGTATTCGCCAAAGGCCGCGAACCTGCCGCCGGCCTCCGGGCTATTGAGCAGGGCCTGGAAATTCGTCCCCACTCGGCCCCGGCTGCCGGCAATGGCATCGTAGTGTGTCTGCTGGGCGGGGGTCAGTTGTTCGCGCTGGATATATGGGACACGAGCCATGGATGTGCCTCCTGTCAGTCAAACATGCGTAGCGTGTAGCGGGAGCACTACCCCGCCACCGCACCAATGGCGCGACACAGTAACTCCACCGCCTCGCGCTCTAAACCCCGGGTAATAAACACCAGGCGACTGCGCTGATCGTCACTCGGCCACGCGGCCAGGGTCACGGGTTCATGGAACAGATGCTGCGCCCCCTGCACCACCACCGGGCCTGTCTCTCCGGCAATGTGCACCAGCCCCTTGACCCGTAACAAGTCAGGGCCACGCAGTGCTGTGAGGGTTTGCACAATCGCACTAAAACTTTGCCACGCAAACGGCGTGTCAAACCACACGCAAAACGTGTGGATCCCCGTACTATGCTCGGGCGCGGGGGGCTGCGCCCCATAGTCGGCCACTGGCCCCAGCCAGCGTGCCAACGCTGCCTCATCCGTGTGCGCCCGCTGTAAACCCAAGCCGGACAGCTCGGCGGGATCCAGGACACCGCGCAGCGCTTCGAGCTGCGGCGCTTGCGGATTGATGGCGCGCAGGTGGGCCCGCAGCGCGCTCACGTCGGCCTCAGAGGCCAGGTCGAGCTTGGTGAGCACGAGCCGATCCGCCACCGCCACTTGCTTCACCGCCTCAGTCATCTGCGCGAGAGTCGCGTGGCCATTCACTGCGTCAACCAGCGTCACCACGCCATCGAGGCGATAGTGTGCCGCCAGCATGGGGTCGCTGATCAGCACGTGCATGATCGGCACCGGGTCGGCCAGGCCGCTGGTCTCAATGCACACCCGGTCAAAATCAATCACTTCCCCAGCCCGCCGCTTCAGGAACAGCTCATGCAGGGTGTCCTGCAAATCCGTGCGCACGGCGCAGCACAGGCAGCCATTGGACAACAGGGTCATCGACTCCGTGGAGCCAGCCAGCAGGGCGTGATCAATCCCCACCTCGCCGAACTCGTTGACGATCACCGCGGCGCGGTGCATGGCGGGATGGCGCAGGAGATGGCCGAGTAAGGTGCTTTTGCCGCTGCCCAAAAAACCCGTGATGATGGTGATGGGGAGGCGGCCGGCAAAGGGATCGCGACCGCGTGGACGCGGGCTCACATCGTCATCTCCAGGACGTACAGGCCGCCAATGTGCCGATCGACCGTATACACCAGGCGTTGCTCATCAATATACACATCGTTCAACTGAATGGCACCACTCGGGGCCAGACGTGGCGCCGCGGGGACGTAATAGGCAATCTCCTGCGGCTGGTACGGATTTGAGACGTCGTAGGCACGTACCCCGCCGTTAAAAAAGGTGCCGACCACGATGTCGTCCGAACGCCAGGACGTGTCAATGGGGAGATTCTCGTGCAAGTTGTGCGCCCCGTAGCGGCCACCGCGTGATGCAAAAGACTCGTAGGGCGGCATCGGCAAAATCGACACGGGCTGTAAATTGGTTTCCACCCGCGCATCCACCACGCGCACCAGCTTGGGCCAATCCCCGCCGTTGTCGCGTACGCATTCATCGGCCACGATCAGCAGGTCGCGTGACAGCAGCGGCAGCACTGTGTGACAAAAACCATTAAAGGGCGGCGAGTAGCGCCAATTGGAGACCATCGTGGGCTGGGCCAGATTGCTGATATCGAGAATCACCGCCCCGCCATCAATATAGCCGACGTAGGCGCGATGGGGCCGCTCGGGGAAGACGTTGGCATTATGCACCCGAAAACCCGTGTCGAACTTGGCCGGCATGCGGCTTGGCGGGTCTGCACTATCCCCTACCCGCGTGCCTGGATACCACCAGCGGCCGATTTCCTCGGGCTTGGACGGATGACGGACATCAATGATGCGGTAGAACTGATCGTCATTGGGATGCGTCGGGGTAAAATCCGCCGCCCCGCTGGCCATGTGTACGTACTCGCCATCAACGAACCACAGACAATGCACCCCCCGCGAGTGCGGACCCGAGGCGTCAAAATGGCTAATCAGCCGTGGGGTTTCCGGCGTAGCAATGTCGAAGAGGTCAAAACCCGCCGGCCGTACCCCGACATCTTTGGTCTGGTAGGCCACGGCCATGATGTCGCCCACGACGTCGAGCGAGTTGGAGCGCATCTGCGCGTGTGGCAAATCGGTTTGCACCACCTGCCTCGGGTGGCGCGGATCGGTGACATCAAGCGCCGTAAAGCTCTTCGGAGCTGATTCGTGTGCCAGCCAGAGGATGCGTCGTCCATCCCGGGTTTTTTGGAGAGCCATGCCCTCGCCGAGACCACCGAAACCGGCCAGCTCATGGTGCCCAATCAGGGTCATATTCCAGGCAAGGGTCTGATCCGCCCGGGAGGCCGGACCGCCGAATGTCGTGGCCATGGATGTTGCCTCATTGCTTGTGCCGTTGATGAGGAGACGGCAACGTCACCGTGCCTGTCTGTCCGTGCGCTGGCACCGCCACCGTATCGCGGGAAATGCATCAGGGTGCGGCGGGCAGTATAGGGAAGAGCGCGTCACGTGTCTATCCCTGCAACGTGTATGGGCACCTCGCTGGGCGGCCGCGTCGGGCCGTGGGAGGCGGGCATGGGGTACAGACCACACGGCTCGACCCGACACGCACCCGCCGTGGATGCCGACGCGGCCGGCTGGTCATCGTGGTGGGGCGCTGTCGTGGGCAACCCTGGCAGCGGGTCCATCGTCCCAGCACCCTGGCCGCACAGTGCCGAGACGGCTGGCGAGCAGCGCCGTCCCTCCCCAGTGCTTGCTCAACGTGGCATGAGAGCACAGCCTACACGCGCGAGGGGGGAGAGGCGATGCGGTCGGTGGCAAAGGCCGGGTGCATTGCCTACACCCCCCGGCGGTACCAGCCGTAACCAAGGAGGCTCACCAGCCCGGTGGCCAGCAGCAGCAGGCTGGCGGGTTCCGGGACGACACGCACGGCAAACGTATGAGAGCCCAGCGACTCTCCAGCGAACTCGTCACTGCCGCCCAGGAGCACCACGGAGCCGAAGTATAGGCCAGCTGGCGTGTTGGGCGCAATCAGAATACGGAAGAGGTCGCCACTGTACAGAGGATCGTCCGGGAGGAAGAGGCCCGGGACGGTCGCGAAGAAAAAGTTGCTGTCGTTGGCCAGGTAGGTATCGTCCGGCGGTGTCAAGCTGAGGCTGATGTCGTTGAGGAACACATCGCTGGCACCGGGGTTGTCGAGCGTCCCTTGATAGGTCGCTGTGCCGCCAGGCAGACCCACGGCGATTGAGGGACTGAGCGTCACAGTGAGTGCGTCGCCAAAAGTTGGGGCGGCGCACAGCATGAGCACGCCACACACGAGTAGAAGATGGTGCATGAGCATCCTCCCAGGTTAGTGCCCTACCGCAAACAGTATCGCATTGTTAATAGCATACACCGTGCCGTCCACGCCGACCAACGTCGGAGTATACGCTTCCCCGATGCCGATGGTCAGCACGACCTGCTCGGTGAGGGTATGCGTGGTGAAATCCCAGCGATAGAGAATCCCGTCCTCACTATTGACCAGGGCAGAGTGCGTGAACGGATCGACGGCGGCGGTGTTGATACACCATTCGCGTACAGCATTGGGAAATGCCGGCGAGGGGTGGTCGGGAGTTGGCCCGGCGATGGTGAGCACTTCCTGCATCACCGGTATCCCAGAAATCGGATCGGCCATGGCCACGGTCGGGTCGAGGACGGCCATTTTATTGACGCCGTCACCACTCCCAACGCCAGCGTAATTGTTGTACTTGGTCAACAAGAGATACCCCGCGGCACCGTGATAGGAGGGCACGAGGGTAGCGGGGACAACCGAGGCCGTATTATCCCACCCGAAAGCGCCTGGGGTCTTGGTCTGCGACAGCCCGCCATCAAAGTGCAGCATCCAGCCGCGGGCGTTATGCGAGAGAAAGGGATTCTCCAGGACGCCGAAGTAGACGTCACCATCCGGACCGACGGTCGGCGACGACGTGCCATCGTCAGCGAGCAGAGCATCCTGCGACGTACTCGGATCCTTGAGGCGGATGCGCGCCATTGGAGCCAGGGTGCGGCTATCAACCGACACCAGAAAGCCGGCACCAAAGTTGCCCGTCGACACGGCAAAGTAGAGCCCGCGATGGTCGTTGCTCAAGGCCGGCGCGGCATTGAAAGGCACCTGCGTGATGGCAGCATCCCCACCAGCAGCGGCTCTGGCCGTGACGAACGATCCAATGCCGTTATAGGTGATCTTGGCGATGCCGCTTTGCAGATTCAGCGGATTCGCCCCTAGCACGGTGTAGCCAAAGAAAATGTTGCCGTAGCGGTCGGACGTGATTGGCGTCGAGATTTTGACGGTCCCATTGAAGGCGGCGGGGTTGCCTAGATACGTGGCGGTGCCATAGAAGGCGATCTGGCCGCTGGGCCCCGTCAGCGCATCGGGTTGATCGCGGTAATACACCGTGCCGCCGGCGCCAGCGTAGTACAGACGGTTGCGAGCACTGAGCACTGCACTGAAGCTAGGAATCCAGTTATGCGGCGGCAGCGAGTAATCCGTGGGGAGCGTGTACAGCAGCACGCCATCCGCACCGCGGCGCGCTTCGACTTGGAAGCCATCAGCGGCTCCCGTCTTCACTGACACCAGAACCGTGTTGGCGGCAGTCACCAGCGGCGAAGCATAGTGGATCAAGAGGTTTGTACCGGAATACTGTGGCTGCAGATCAACGGGCGTCTGCCACCTGATGCGCTGCAGTGGTTGCGACGGCACAGCAGCGAGGGCGGTGTGCTGTGGGCTGTGTCCGAAACCGCTCCACGGCAGGCTGAGCGCCTGGGCAGAGACCACCCCGGGCAGGAGGGTGGCCAGGAACACCAGGCACCAGGTCAATGTCCGCACTACAGGTGCGGCGAAACCCTGCACGCCAATCCGGGCGGGCACGGATTGGTCACCTTGAGAATCACGGCGCATGCGCAACTCCTCTTTACTGTAGCAGCTCAAGCACATTTGTCACTCGCAAACCCACCAGCACGTTTCTCTCTGCCAATGTCGGGGGCTGCGTGTGACTATCATGACAACACAGGCAGCATTTTGCCTCTATAATTCCTGGTATGAGCCTCAGCAGCCGCGCGCATCGCGTTGCATCAGCTCCCCCGGCAGCCCTCGCCGCGTAGCGCGAGCGCGTGAGGAAGGTCTTTGAGGGGGAGCTCTTTGAAAGCGTGTCTTGCCGTCACCGCGCTGCCAGTTCAACCAGCCGACATTTTTGCAACTCAGACATTTTTGTAGGCCATTTCTGTCACATCCTCTCCCCTCCCTGCGCCTGCCAGAGGCGACACACCGCCGCGCGGTGCACTCCCGTGGACCGTTTGTCGCCGTTTTCCGCTCCTGCACATGACCATCGGGGCAGCAGGGTGCCCCACTCTGCCCCTGGTATGACATTTGCTCTATAAACGGCATTACCACGAGTGGTCGGACAGGAGTACGATCAGCCGCTAAGGGAGCGCCAGACCATGACACTAGGGGAAACCATCCAGGGCAAGCCCGAGCTTACCCCAGCGACCGCAGCGCAAGAGCCGATCGAGCGCGCCATGACTCTCGCTGTCGAGCGGGCCATTTTCGGTGGCAATGAGCTGGCCCGGCGGCGGTTTTTACAGCTCACCGGGCTCAGCAGTGCCGCAGCGCTGATCAACAGCGTGTTGCCACTCGATGCCATCACCGCCATGGCGCAAGAACAAGTCAAAGGGATTGAGAAAAAAGACCTGGTGGTGTCTTTCATCCCCATCACCTGTGCCACCCCGATTATCATGGCCGAGCCGATGGGGTTTTATAGCAAGCACGGTCTCAACGTCACCGTACGCCGCGCCTCCGGCTGGGCCGTGGTGCGCGACTGGGCGATCAATAAAGAAGTCGACGCCACCCATATGCTCAGCCCCATGCCCCTCGCCATCACGCTAGGGGTGGGCTCGCCGACCGTGCCGTATCTCATGCCAGCCGTCGAAAACATCAATGGCCAAGCCATCACGCTGCACAACAAGCATCAGGGGGTCAAAGGACCGCAGGACATGAAAGGCTTTCGCTTCTGCGTACCGTTCGATTACTCCATGCACAACTACCTGCTGCGCTATTACCTGGCCGAAGGTGGCCTGCACCCGGATAAGGACGTGCAAATCCGCGTAGTGCCACCGCCGGAGATGGTCGCCAACCTGAAGGCCGGCAATGTCGATGGCTACCTCGCCCCAGATCCTTTTAACCAGCGCGCCGTGTATGAAAACGCTGGCTTCATTTTCATGCTCTCGAAAGATATATGGCCGGGGCACCCGTGCTGCGCCTTTGCCATCTCGCAGGCCTTTGCGACCACGTATCCCCACACGTATCTGGCGCTGTTCAAGGCCATCGTGGAGGCGACGCATTTTGCCTCCAAAGCGGAGAATCGCGCCACCATCGCCAGCGCGATTGCCCCGAAGAACTATCTAAATCAGCCGGTGACCGTGCTGGAACAGGTGCTCACCGGCACGTATGCTGATGGCTTGGGGAACATCAAAGAGGTGCCGGACCGCATCAGCTTTGACCCGTTTCCGTGGCATTCTATGGCCACCTGGATCCTGACGCAGATGAAGCGCTGGAAGCATATCGATGGCGATGTGGACTACAAGAAGGTAGCCGAGCAAGTCTTTCTTGCTGCTGAGTGCGATAAAATCGCGCGCGAGCTGGGGTACCCCGGCCATGAGAGCACCTATACGTCGCACACCATCCTCGGCAAAGTGTTTGATCCACGCCATGCTGCCGCGTATGCCAGCAGTTTTCCTATCAGTAACCTATAGGGGAAAGACTTATGGAGGCGTCACCGCTGGCTGTGCCGTCGTCAGGACAGCGCCCGGCCTGGCTGATTTCCCTGCTGCTTTTTGTCGTCTTTGTGCTGGTCTGGCAGCTCGCCACCATGCGCCCGACCTTTGATGCCAAAGGCTATAGCACCGACCAGCTACGCAAGATGGTCTTTAATGGCGACATCGTGCGCAGCCCTGAGGGCCACTATAGCTACAATCCCGACAAAGCCCGTGGTTTCCCTGGTCCCTGGGCGGTGGCGACCACCGCGGTGGAGGAATTTGCCCACCCCTTTCACAAGAAGGGCACCAACGATCATGGCATTGGCCACCTCATTCGCTACACGGTGATACGCTTTGCCGGCGGGTTTCTGGCCGCCTCCGTGGTGGCAGTGTGCCTGGGGGTGCTCATTGGCCTCTCAAAAATGCTGTACCAGGCCCTGAATCCGTTCATCCAACTGCTCAAGCCCATTTCCCCGCTCGCCTGGATGCCGTTGCTGCTGTACACTGTACAAAGTCCGACCTGGACCGCCATGCTGGTGGTGTTTCTGGCCTCGCTGTGGCCGACCATTGCCAACACGGCGTTTGGGGTCAGTGCGATTCGCAAGGACTACTTGCAGGTCGCCAGTTTACTGCAACTGCCGTGGTTCCAGCGTCTGATCCGCGTCATCCTGCCCGCTGCGGCGCCAGCTATTGTGGCGGGCCTGCGCATCTCGTTTGGCAGCGCCCTGGTGGCCGTGGTGCCGGCGGAGATGTTGTTAGGCGAACTCGGCGTCGGCTATCTCACCTGGATCGAGTGGAACAATCTGCACATTGCTGGCATTCTGTTTGCCATTCTGGTGATTGGCCTGGTTGGGGTAACCTTGGATGCGGCCTTCAACCGTCTGGCACGGTTTGTCACCTATACGGAGTAAGCCCGTGGCCTTTCTCAGCATCGAGGGTGTCAGCAAGTATTTTCCCCTGCAAGACGGTAGCGGCAGCCGCGCCAGTCGGCAGGCGCAGTTCTGTGTCTTTAAGGATGTCAGCTTGCGCCTGGACAAGGGCGAATTCCTGACCCTCATCGGGCACTCCGGGTGCGGGAAAAGCACGCTGCTCAATATTGTCGCGGGATTCGAGGCCTCCTCAACCGGCGGCGTCATTCTCGATGGTAAAGAGGTGACCGCACCCGGGCTGGACCGCATGGTGGTGTTCCAGAGTTTTGCGCTGATGCCCTGGCTCTCGGCCTTTGAGAATGTGCGCCTGGCCGTACGGGCGGCGCATCCCACCTGGGACAAAGTGCAACTGCGCGACGAGGCACAAAAATACCTCGACATGATGGGTTTGAAGGACGCGGGCACGAAAAAGCCTACCTTCCTGTCCGGCGGCATGCGGCAGCGCGTCGGCCTGGCGCGGGCCTTTGCGGTACAGCCTAAGGTGATGCTCCTGGATGAGCCCTTTGCCCAGATTGATGCGCTGACCCGTGGGGTGATTCAGGAAGAGTTGGTCAGGATGTGGAGCGCCACGCAGCACACGGTGTTTATGGTGACGCACGACGTCGATGAAGCGTTGCTGCTGTCAGATCGCATTGCCCTGATGACTAACGGGCCGGAAGCGCAGGTGGCGGAGAGTTTTCCGGTCACGCTGCCCCGGCCACGGACGCGCGAGAGCATGATTGAGACGGCGGAATACACCCGGCTGCGCAATCATATTCTGCACTTTCTGCTGCGCGGCTCGCATGCGCTGGCCAGCCGCGAGGCGTAGGGGAGCACGCGCTGCGCAGGCGCGCGCTTGGTTCTGCACACTTCTCTAGAACAGGGGAAACGTGATGATGACTCGAAGCGAGGCTACGGAACACATTCTTACCGCCAAGCAAGCCAAGGGCCTGACCTTTGAAGCCATTGCCGCCGCTGTCGGACGGCACAAAATCTGGGCGACCGCGGCCCTGCTGGGGCAGGCGACCATGTCCACGGACGAGGCCAACGCCGCAGCGCGTGTGCTCGGGCTTGGTCCTGACGTGGCGCAGGCCCTGCAGGACATCCCGATGAAGGGCTCGCTCGACAGCGCCGTGCCGGTCGATCCGCTGCTGTATCGCTTCCATGAAATTACGCAAGTCTATGGCACTACCATCAAAGCGATGATCCATGAGATGTTCGGGGACGGCATCATGAGTGCCATCGACTTTGAGATGGACATTCAGAAGGTGGAAGATCCCAAGGGAGACCGGGTAATCGTCACCTACAATGGTAAATTTTTACCGTACAAGAAGTGGTAGAAGGAGTACAGTGCGCTGGTCTAGAGTCAGCACTGGCCCCAGTAGGTCCGCCACCGGCCCGTGCGCGTCGTAGGGGCGCCCGGTACTCGACGCCCGCGCTCCGCCTCGGCGCGCGGGTCCGTCCGTATCTTCAGGGCGACCGGCGGTCGCCCTGCCCGAGCGAGGCTCGTAGTGCCCGGCGGAGGGGCCACCGGCGGGTCGTCCTGTCCGAGCGAGGCTCTCGGTGTACGCCATAGGGGCGACCGGCGGTCGCCCTGCCCGAGCGAGACTCGCAGTGCACCGGCATGGAGGCGTTATGACAGCGCGCAAAGTCGTGATGATTTCCAGCACGGCCCGCGATGTACCCGTGCATCGCGAGCAGGTACGCCTGGCCTGCGAACGCGCCGGGTTTGAGCCGCGTGAGATGATGGAGCACCTGCCGGCGCTGGATACCAACGCCGTCGAGATTTTGCTGCGCATGGTGGACGCGGCGGACGTGTACATCGGCATCTTGGCCTTGCGCTACGGCTCGGTGCCAGAAGGCGCCGAGCTCTCCATCACCGAGATGGAGTACAACCGGGCCGTCAAGCAAGGGAAGCCCCGCCTGATCTTCCTGATGCACGACGACCATCCCATACGCCCCAGGGATATGGAGACCGGCCCTGGGGCCGTCAAGCTGGCGGCCCTAAAAGCACGTATCGGGCAGGAACGGGTGGCGGCCTTCTTCAAGTCGCCCGGAGATCTGCGCAGCCACGTGGTCGAAGCCCTCACCGCGTTGCGCCTCCAAATCGAGGCTCCTGACAGCGCGGCAGCCCACCGCAGTGCCGCCGCTAGCCTGCATCGTTACACCGCCATCCCCGCCCCGCCAGTGCCGTATGTGGCGCATCCGTACACGCTGTTACAGGTGCGTGACCTGATCGGACGCCAGGCAGAACTCAACCTCCTGACCGATTGGGTCACCAACCCCGCCTTTGATACAGCGCGCCTGTTCTGCTGCGTGGCCATTGGCAGCATGGGCAAGAGCGCCCTGACCTGGCAGTGGTTCCAGCACATTGCGCCGCAGGAAATGCGCCCCCTGGCGGGTCGGCTGTGGTGGAGTTTTTACGAGTCGGATGCGTCGTTTGAGCAGTTTCTGGTGCGGGCCCTGGCCTATGCCAGTGGCCAGAGCGAGGCCGAAGTCCGGGCTCTGGCACGGCCCGACTGCGAGGTGCAACTACTGGCCATCCTGGACGCACAGCCGTTTCTGTGTGTGCTCGACGGGTTGGAGCGTCTGCTGCTGGCGTATCAGCGCATGGACGCCAGTTCCCTGGTTGATGACGACTACGATGCCCAGACGCCAACTATGTGGCGGGCGCCCTGGGTCTGCCGACCTCGGCAGGGCCGGCGTTTGTTGGGCAGCATCGTCTGCGCCAGGGCAGTGATCCACGCGTTGGGGCGTTTTTGCAGCGTCTGGCGTAGGTCAGGGCGTCGCGTATCCTGGTCAGCACGCGGCTCTACCCCAGCGCCTTACAGGTGCCGACCGGGCAGCCGCGTCCGGGCTGCGTGGCGTATTTTCTGCGTGGCTTGAGTGACGATGCGGCCCTGGGGCTGTGGCGCGCTTTTGGCGTCGCGGGGTCACGGGCGGAGCTGGTGCCGATTTTTCGTAGTGTCGAGGGCCATCCCTTGCTGGTGCAGGTGTGAGCCAGCGAGGTGGCGAACTATCGCCCGGCCCCTGGGGATTTTCCACAGTGGCGCGCTGACCATGCGCAGTTTAACCCCACGACCTTGCCGCTGGTGCAGTCACGTACGCATATTCTCGCCTATGCTCTGGCCGGATTGCAGCGCCAGGTACGTGAAGTCCTGCATACGCTGGTGGGATTTCGTATGCCGGCGACCTACGACACGCTGCACGCCTTGCTGGTCGGCGCGGGCAAAACGTACCCCAAGGCGCAGGGGCTTGATATGGCCCTGGCCGAGCTGGAAGACCATGGGCTGATTGGCTGGGACCGTGAGGCCAATCGTTATGATGCCCACCCGATTGTGCGCGGCGTGGTGTGGCAGCTCACCGACGCCACCGACCAGCAGGCGGTCTACAACGCACTGGCGGCGCACTTTGAGCCCATGGCGGTGCCTGATTGGCTGAATGTCGAAGCGCTGGCGGACCTTACTCCGGCCATCGAGCGCTACCACACCCTGGTGGGCTTGGGGCGCTATGATGAGGCATTTGTTTTATTCCGCGATCGGCTTGGTGACGCCACCTTCTACCGTCTGGCAGCGCACCGCGAGCGCATTGTCTGGTTGGAGGGCTTGTTTCCCGACGGGGTGGAGAAGTTGCCAGCGTTGGCGGACGCCGGTGCCCAGGCCGACGCGCTCAGCGCGTTGGCGCAGAGCTACGAATTTTCCGGCCAGCCGGGGCGGGCGATGCCGCTTTATAGGCGCCACAATGAGATAGTCGAACACCAGAGAGACAAACGCAACCAGCGAATCGGTCTCGTGAATCTCGGTGGGAACATTCGGTGTTTCTTACACCATCGATTTTTCGGGGTGATTGACCCCCCAATAACCTGTCAATACCGTCAGTTTACTGCTCAAACGAGCACTTTTAGGCGACCGGGAGATGGTGAAAGTGTCCTCTGTAAGAATTACCGAATGCTCCCATCTCGGTCAGGCGCTGCGCGACAGCGGGATCTTTCGCCAGGCTGTAGACGCCTTGCAGCAGGCCCTGGTGTTGGCCCGTGAGTTAGAAGATGCGTTCCAGGAGAGCGTCAGCCTGCAGGCACTCGGCCGCAGTCTCAGCACGACAGGTGAGCTGGCCTTAAGTCACGTCGTGCTCGGCAGAAGTCAGCGTATGGACGCCAAACAGGGCGACGCCCAAGGCGAAGGCCTTGCCATCGCCTACCGCGCCGAACGCCAGGTTTCAGGCGCTGCCGGAAGCCGGAGCGAGGAACGAGCATAAGCTGTAGGCAGTCGCCTGCAAACCCTTGTTCGGCTGGTTACGCCACTCCGTAGCTGTACAACCGGGAGGAACTACAAAGGGGTACCGGATTTTCCCTCCAACTCTGGTACCATCAGGCGGCACGGGTTTTGGCACAGACACCGGAACTATCTCCTTCACTACCGGACACTGGTGCTCAGTAGTCTTACAGTGTGTAGTGAGAGGTTGTCTCATCGTAGACTCTCCCTGGCAAGCGCGACCAATCCAGAAGGAGCAGACGAGGGGTGACACCCTCCGCAGCTATCGTGCCCTACGGGACGCTGGAACCCCAGGGTATCGTGGCCAGCCCCCCGGCGCAGTCACGAGGCCCGTGACCACTCTGGCGGCGCTCCTCCGCGGTATCGTGGGCAGCAAGAGCCCCCCCCCTGCCCCGCG
>SXND01000282.1 GCA_005777235.1 Pseudomonadota bacterium | reverse complement strand
TTGAAATGCTCGGCAACTTTTCGTTTGGGGATTACTTTAAGGAAGGGGCGATTGCCTTTGCCTGGGAATTTTTGACAGACGTGCTGCATCTGCCAGTTGAGAAGCTGTGGGTGACGATTTATCGCGATGACGACGAAGCCTTCAACATCTGGCATCAGCAGGTCGGTGTCGCCGCTGAGCGCATCGTGCGCCTGGGCGACAAAGATAATTTCTGGGCCATGGGCGATACCGGGCCGTGTGGGCCGTGTTCCGAAATTCATATTGACCAGGGGCCAGCCCTCGGCACCGGGCCTGAGGACGTCTTGGGCGGCGAGGGTGATCGCTTTCTTGAACTGTGGAACCTGGTGTTCATGCAGTACAATCGCGCCGCCGATGGCACGCTGACCCCACTGCCGCAGCAAAACATTGATACCGGCATGGGCCTGGAGCGCATTAGCGCCATTTTGCAGGGCGTGCAGAGCAACTATGAGACCGATCTGCTGCGCCCCATCATTGCTGCCATCGAAGAGCTGGCCGAGAAGCCCTATGGTAGCATCAAGGCTGATGATACTTCGATGCGCGTCATTGCCGACCACATGCGGGCCAGCGTGTTTTTGCTGGGTGATGGCGTGCGTCCCGACAACACCGGGCGCGGCTATGTCCTACGGCGCATCATCCGGCGGGCGGCGCGGCACGGCAAGATGCTCGGCTTTGAGGAACCCTTCCTGCATCGCTTGGTGGAGGCGGTGCAGCGCGTCATGGGGCCAGCCTATCCCGAGCTAGAACTCCAAAACGCGTATGTCAGCAAAATGCTGCTCGGGGAAGAAGAGCGCTTTCTGCACACCCTGCATCAGGGCCTGCGCGAACTCGATGGCTTGATCACCCAGCACCGGCAAGACGGCACACGGCGCATTACCGGGGGTGAAGCGTTTCGGCTCTATGACACCTTTGGTTTCCCGGTAGACTTGGCCGAGGAAGTGCTCATGGAGGCCGGACTGCACCTCGACCGCCAGGAGTTTGAAACCGAGTTGGATGCGACGCGCGCCAAAGCCCGCGACACCTGGAAAGGCTCGGGGGAAGTGCAGATTGCGCCGGTGTATCAGCGCGTGCTACGGCGCGCCGGCGCCTCCATCTTTACGGGCTATGAGCACACCCAGAATGCCAGCCCGGTGCTGGCGATTATTGTCGATGGGCAGGAAGTGCAGGAAGCCCACGCCGGGCAGCGTGTTGAGCTGGTCTTCGAGCGCACCCCATTCTATGGCGAGTCCGGTGGCCAGGTTGGCGACATGGGGCGTGCCCTGGCCCTCGATCATGGGGTCGAGGTCGAGATTACCGATACGCACAAACCGGCTGGAGATCTTATTGTGCATACCGGGACGGTAAAGCGTGGCACGGTGTGGCACGAAATGAGCCTGCAGCTCGCCATTGACGCCCAGCGCCGCGAGGCGATTCGCAAGAATCACACCGCCACGCATCTCCTGCATGCGGCCTTGCGGCACATCCTCGGCGAGCACGTCAAGCAAGCCGGCTCCCTCGTAGCACCGGATCGGCTGCGCTTTGATTTTACGCATTTCACGCGTCTCAGCCCGCGCGAGTTGGAGCGCATCGAGAGCCTGGTCAACGAGCAGATCTGGGCCAATACACCCCTGCAGGTAGTCACCATGGATCTTGATAGCGCCATCTCGTGGGGCGCGCTGGCGCTGTTCGGCGAGAAGTATGGCGAGGAAGTGCGCACCATTGAGGTGCCGGGCTTCAGCAAAGAGCTGTGCGGTGGCACGCACGTTGGTGCCACGGGCGAGATCGGCATGTTTACCGTGACCTATGAAGCCGGTACGGGCTCCGGGGTACGCCGCATTGAGGCGTTAACAGGGCCAGGGGCCTATGCGCATGTGCGTCATAATGGCCGTATTCTCGGCGAGGTGCGCCAGGCCTTACGGGCGCAGCCAGACGAAGAAGTGGACAAGTTGCAGCGCCTAGCGGCGCAGCAGCGCGAGTTGGAACGCCAGATTGCTGTCCTGCAGATGCGCCTGGCTACGGCCCAGTCGCAGGATTACTTGAGCCAGACGTGCGACGTCGGCGGGGTGCGGGTACTGGCGCTCTGCCTAGAAAATTTCGACCGCAAGGCGTTACGGACCTTTGTGGACACGGCCAAGGACCGCCTGGGTTCCGGGGTCGTGGTGGTTGGTGGTATCGAAGACGCCAAAGCGGTCCTGGTGGCCGGGGTCACGCAGGATCTCACGCAACGCCTGTCTGCTGGTGTGTTGCTGGGTGAGGTGGCGGCGCTCCTAGGCGGCAAGGGTGGTGGCCGGCCGGATATGGCACAGGGCGGCGGACCCGATACCGCCAAACTTCCTGAGGCCATTGCCCGCGTGCCGGCTTTGGTCACCAGCATGCTGCAGGCGAAGGAGTAGGCCGTGGCGGAGTGGACCCACTTGGATACGCAAGGCCGCGCCCGCATGGTGGATGTGGGTGGCAAAGAGGTGACCGCGCGTGAGGCTGTGGCCCGCGGTGCGGTGTATATGCAAGCCACGACGCTGCAAGCCATCGTGGCGCAGCACATCGCCAAAGGCGATGTCTTGCAAGTGGCGCGCATTGCTGGAATTATGGGGGCCAAACAGACGCCCATGCTTATCCCGATGTGTCATCCGTTAGAGCTCACCAACGTCGAGGTGGATCTCTGGCCTGACCCCGAGGGGCTGCGGGTGTGCATCGAAGCGCGTGTGCGCAATGCAGGACGGACAGGCGTGGAAATGGAAGCGCTCACCGCGGTGACCATTGCGGGCCTGACGGTCTACGATATGTGCAAGAGTCTCGATCGCCAGATGCGCGTCTCTGAGGTGGAATTATTCTACAAAAGCGGTGGCAAGAGTGGGGAGTATCGCCACGCGCAGTATGCGCCACCGCCCGAGACGCCCAAAGCGTGATGGCAGATGGCGCTGCGCTCTAGACTTGCGCGACGACGTAAGAAAGAGTACAACACACCCTCTACACATACGGTCCTCAGCATGAGGACGAGGAGCAGTGCACGAGGGGGAGGAGCGATCATGGCGCTCAGGCGTCTCACGATAGATTTCGAGGCGTTAGCAAGGGGTATGGCGAAGCAGGGCAGTGATGAGTACGACTACTACCTTGACACCCACACCGGGCGCGTCATGCGGATTTCCACGGATGTCTGGAATGCGCTGGAGGAAGGTAGCACCATTGCTGGAAGTCTTAACGCCTGGCAGCAAGCGGAGTTGCACGAAGCACAAGCCGTGTTCAGTGACACCCATGGACGTTACATCCCCGTACCTGAGGATGCAGAGTGGGATGTACAGAGTATGATGTCTGACTTCATCGAAACCGTCCCTGACATGGCGTTACGACAGAAGCTGATGGGTGCCATTGCCGGGCGTAACGCCGTACGACGTTTTCGTGATGTCCTGGCACACTATCCCAAGGCACAGCAAGATTGGGGGCATGTCCAACAGGACAGTCAGCAGCAGCGTGCCGCACAATGGCTGAGCGATGAAGGCATTGTGCCTGTGTGGGCTTCGGCGGTAAAATCCTAAACTTGCCTCTCAGACGCTCGCACCTTGGTGGAGCACAAACCTGTTGTCAGGACGGTGTGGTGACACCCCTCCGTGGGTTTGTGCTCTCGCAGCGGTGTACATGTCTCCCTGTCGCTCTGTCTCGGGCACGCCATATCGCTCAATCTCTAATGGCAAAACGCACCCTTATTCTGACGATATTTCTCCCTATAATCCTAGAATATAAGGGTTTTCATGCATATCAATTCCATGGGCGGATCGTTACACTAACGCAAACCGTCACTATGAAGCGTTGATGGTGTCGCAACCCAGTGCGCCGGTATCGTCCAACACGGCGATACAACCCAGAGGTGACACGCCGCCCTGTCCTTCTCTACTTCGTCGCACGCGACATGCCTGTGGTGACCCTTGCATCCTCCTCACAGCAGCTCGGCATGATGTTGGAACGTGATTTTCCCCAGATCTATGGTGTGCTATAGGCTTCGCCGCTACCACAGAGATGTGCTGCTCCGCCCCAGCGTAGCGTCACTGCCCCACGCGTGTGAAGGAGAGGAAACCGGCATGGCTGTGCCGCTAGCAAGTATGACCACATGAAAGCAGCGCTGGAGGGATACGCATGTGTCAACAGACGACCACGCTACCGTGCCTTCTCTAGGACATCTCATCTTGCTCGATGAGCAAAGCGCCGCCCATGCCACGGAACATCCGCAGCTACGGCAATTCCTCCAGAGCGCTGCCGGCATCCGGATCGTCGCCGAGACGCGTGCGAGCCTCGAAGCGGTCGACTGCACCCAGACGCCGCAGCCCGAGGTTCTCTTACTCGAGAGTGCCCTGGCAGAGCCTGACACGCGGGCATTCGTGGCACGCATCACACAGGCTTTTCCCCACCTCCGGGTGATTCGGCTCTCAGCCTATCAACCAGAGCGTGCCATCGCGCTAGTGGTACGGAATGTGGAGCAGGCGTATGTCTTCCAGGAGACGACGAGCTACGCCCGTGAAGCGGCAAGCCACCTCATAGCGGACCCCGTGGCTGTCTCGGGGACAGCCAACACGCCGGCAGCAGTGCCGCCGAGTTTGACCCCGCGCCAACAAGACGTCCTACGTCTGATTGTGCAGGGACTGACGACGAAAGAGATCGCTCAGCGGCTCCAGCGTAGTACCAAGACCGTGGAAGCCCACCGCCGTCAGATGATGCAACGGCTCGGGGTGCATAATGTTGCAGAGTTGGTACGAGACGCCATACAGCACAACCTCTATACGCCCGGCACCTGATGGGGAGAGCCCGTGTTGGTCCACCGTATGCCTACTTGTCACTCAAGCGTGGATCGAGAATATCGCGCAGGCCGTCACCAAAGAGGTTGAATGCCAACACCGCGTAGGAGATGGCGAGTCCAGGGAAGATGGCAGTCAAAGGACGAGACTCCATGTGATCACGTGCCAGATTCAAATCTGCCCCCCAATCTGGCGTGGGAGGTGGAGAGCCAAGCCCCAGAAACGACAGCGCTGCAATGACTAATAGCGTGGACCCTAGTGACACGGTGCCCTGAATAATCACGGGCGAGAGACAGTTGGGCAAAATCTCACGCAGGGGGATATACAGGCTGCTCTCACCCATAGCACGGCAGGCTTCGACATACTCTTTCTCTTTCTCCGCCAGGACAGTCCCGCGTACGAGTCGCGCCAGACGCGGCACTTGATTGCTCCCCAGGGCAAAGACCAGGGCAAGATCGTTCCAGAAGCCAGCGAGTTTCCACTCGCGGAGCAACGTGGCTAACAACAGATAGAGCAGAATCCCCGGAAAGGCCAGCCAGGCATCCACTACCCGCATGCTCCAGGCGTCGAGCCGACCGCCGTAATACCCGGACAACGTGCCCAAAGGAATCCCCAGCAGCACACCGACAAACACGGCAAGCAGACTGATGACGAGCAGACGCCGGGCGCCCCACAACAGTCGCGACCAGATGTCTCGACCGTAACGATCTGTACCAAAATAATGTTTGGCACTGGGCGTCTGGAGCATCTCACGATAATTTTGTTTGACGGGATCATAGCGGGCGATGTACGGCGTGAGGACACAGACAGCACAGAGCGCCACGAGCATACAGGCACCAATCAAGGCCGTTGTGCTGCGATAGAGTTCGTGGCAGGCATTGGTGAAGCCCGCCCACCCTCGGCGCAGCGTGCGCCACACACGCGGTAGACGCATTGGCATATCCACGTTCTCTTCAGGCACGACCACACTTGGTGTCATAACGGCCCGCCTTCCCCTGGGCTATGCGAGTCTCACCCGTGGATTTAAGACACGGTACAGGAGATCGACTAACACATTAATCACCACCACCGCAATACCGAGAATTAACACTCCAGCTTGGATGACAGGAAAATCCCGGCTGATAATGGCCTCAAACAGCGTCCGTCCCACCCCGGGCCAGGCAAAGATGGTCTCAATCACCACTGTACCCCCCAACATTTGCGCCAGTTGTAAGCCACTGATCGTCAGGGTGGGGATCATCGCATTGCGCAGCGTGTACTGATAAATCACCTTCGGCTCGGACAGGCCCATGGCCCGTGCCGTGTCGACATACTCCTTGCGGGTTTCGTCGAGCATGGTCGAACGGGTCAGGCGGGTGGTAATCGCCGCTTGGCGGATCCCTAAGGCCGCAGCGGGGAGAATCATGTGCTTGACGCCTAACCACACGTCATCAAATGGGCTGTAATACTCCGAGGAAGGCAGCCAGCCCAGGTAGAGGGAAAACAACAGCACGGATAAGAGCGCAAACCAGAATTCGGGAATAGAGATCCCAATGAGCGAGACCACCTGCGCGACATAGTCCACCGCCGTATTGCGCTTGACGGCCGCAATCGTCCCTAAGGGGATGGCAATGCACAGGGAAATCATCGTGCCGATCAGCGCGAGATAGAGCGTGGCGGGGATACGCTGAAAGAATTCCACAGCAATCGGGCGTCGCGTGACCAGGGACGTGCCAAAATCACCGTGCAGCACCCGGTTGAGCCAGATGCCGTACTGCACATAGAAGGGTTTGTCGAGGCCGTATTCCTGTTCTAGAGCCTTGCGGACCTCCGGATCCACGGCGCCTTCCTGCCCAGCCAGGACATCGATGACATCGCCTGGCAGGAGATGGACAAAGGAAAACACCACCATGGTGAGGATCAATAACACCGGGATGAGATACAGAATCCGGTTCACTGCATAGATTATCATGGAATATGTTACTCCAGCCAGGCAGTACGGATGCCTCCCCCGCGGGTACTGAAGACGCCCGAGACAGACGGTTGATAGCCCTTGAGGTGTAGACTCCCCGCCTCTAACAAGGTGAGATGATGCAGGTAGAGGATGGGCAATTCGTCATTGATAATACTGTCAATAGCTGCATACAGGGCTAAGCGTTTGGGACGGTCTGCGGTGCGGCGTGCTTCCACAATGAGACTATCGACCTTGGCGTTGCGGAAACCCGAGTTGCTTTTGGTCGCCGGTGCCGTGGAGAGGAGCTGCCGCGAGAACCAGCCCTCGGGATCCCAGCGATAGCTCGCCGCGGTCGAATCGGCGTGAAAATCGCGCTCGCGTCGTTTTTGGTTGAGCGCCACCTCATCATACATGTCATAACGCACCTTGAGGCCAATCTCCGACCACATGGCCTGAATCAATTCCGCCGTGTGGTGCATATACGGGAAGGTGTTGAGGCTCTGGAGCTGGACTTCACTGCCCACGGCTTTGGCCTGACGCAGCAAAAATTTTGCCTTGTCTGGATCATAGGTGGGCCATGGCGTCACACCCTGGCTATGCCAGGGACTCACGGGCGCATAAAAGCTCTGCGCCGTAGCGCCGCGTCCATGGAAGACGGCTTGTTTGATCGCGTCATGGTCAATGGCATGGGCCGCGGCCTGGCGGATGTGTTTGTCCGTGAAGGGACCTTTGTCCAGATTAAAGAGGATGAACGAGGTCCCGACCGTAGGGACATCCCACGCTTGCAACTTGCCGGCGTATTTTTGGGGGAACTCCGCCGCCTCATCGTAGTCCATCGAGTCGATGAGATCGACTTCCCCAGTACGCAAGGACGTGAAGCGCACCTGGTCGCTGCTTTTCGGGCGTCCGATCAACGCGTCGAGATAGGGCAAGCTATGGCCCTCGGCATCGGTCTCAAAATAGTTCTCAAACCGTGCTAACTCGGTGACGTTGTTGCGATCCCACTTGGCGAATTTGAAGGGACCGCACCCAATGGGGTGGAGGTCCGCCTTTTCGACGCTGTCTGGCGCCATGAGGGCACACGGATAATACACCACATCGGCCGGGAAGGCGGCGCTCGGTTCGTGGAGATGACAGCGCAGCGTGTATTTGTCGAGAATGTCCACGGTGTGCAGGTTGTCGAGCGCTGAACGGGTGAGCGGATGGGCAATTTTGGGATCTTGGATGCGCTCAAGATTCCATTTGACCGCTTCAGCGTCGACCGTGCGCCCATTGTGGAACAGCACCCCCTTACGTAGCCGAAAGGTGTAGCTGCGCAAATCAGACGCCGCCTCCCAACTCTCCGCCACCCCAGGGACGGGTTCCGAGCGTAGATCAAGATCCAGTAAACCCTGGGTGATGGCCGCCAGGGGCATAGAGACCACGTAGATCGTATTGCGATGGACATCTAACCCCGAGACATCGGAGCGTGTGGCGAATCGCAACGTGCCACCGCGCTTGGGGTGACGCTGGTCCGCGAGCGCCGGGCCGGACCATGATGCCGTCACGGCGCTCGCGAGGGCGCTGCCAGCAGTGCTGAGCACGGCGCGGCGCGACCACTCCGTCTCTGGTCGTTGTGTCACAGTGTGCCAACCTCCTCTTCCTTTAGGCGAGCCAGGCAGTCCGGATACCAGCCCCACGGGTGCTAAAGGGGCCAGAGATCGCCGGACGGTAGTCCTTGAGATGCATGGCCCCAGCTTGCAAGGCGGTCATATGATGAATGTAGAGCAAGGGCAACTCCTCATTGACGATGCTATCGATGGCGGCGTACAGTTCCAGACGCTTGGGCTTGTCGGTGGTTTGCCGCGCTTCGGCAATCAAGTGATCCGCCTTGTCATGCCGGAAGCCCGACCCCGTCGTTTTATTCGCCGGGGCACTGGACAAGACCTGCCGCGAGAACCAGCCGTCCGGATCCCAACGATAGCTCGCCGAGGTGGCATCGGCATGAAAATCACGGTCGCGGCGTTTCTGGTTGAGGACGGGTTCTTCATAGAGGCTCACCGTGGCTTTCAAGCCGACCTCACTCCACATGTGTTGCACCAGCTCCGCCGTTTGTTGCATATACGGGAAGGAGTTGAGGGATTGGATGTTGACCTCGGTCCCGATCGCTTTGATGCGCTTGAGGAGCGCTCTGGCTTTGTCTGGATCATATTCCGGCCACGGCTTAGCCCCCGCGGCATACCAGGGACTGGCGGGAGCGTAGTAGCCCTTGGCAATCTCCCCGCGCCCATAAAACACCGCTTGCTTGATGGCCTCGTGGTCGATGGCATGGGCCACTGCTGTCCGCAAAGTTTTGTCGGTAAAGGGGCCCTTCTCGAGGTTGAACATAATATACGATGTCCCCAGAGTCGGAATCTCCCACGTCTGGAATTTCGCGCCGTGCTTATTGACAAAGGTCGCCGCGTCGGTGTACGACATGGTGTCAATCAGCTCGACTTCCCCGGTGCGCAGCGCGGTCAAGCGCACCTGGTCTTCTTTCTTGGGACGCCCAATAATCGCATCGAGATAGGGCAGGCTATTGCCCTCGGCATCGGTCTCAAAGTAGTTCTCGAAGCGCACTAACTCCGTGATGTTGTTGCGTTCCCATTTGGCAAATTTGAAGGGGCCACAGCCAATGGGATGCGCATTCGCTTGCTCAACGCTGTCTGGCGCAATCAGATTGCACGGGTAGTACACCAGATCAGCCAGGAAGGCCGCGCTGGGCTCACGCAAGAGGCAGCGCAGCGTATATTTGTCCACCACGTGGGTCTCGTGCAGATTGGCCAGCGCCGAACGGGGTAAGGGATGGGCCCCGGTCTTCGGCTCTTGGATGCGCTCAAAATTCCATTTGATGGCTTCGGCGTCCACCTCACGGCCATTATGGAACACGACGCCCTTGCGCAACCGAAAGGTATACGTGAGGAGGTTGGGCGCAATGTCCCACTCGTGTGCAATCCCAGGCACAGGTTCTGACTGCAGGTCCAGGTCGATCAACCCTTGGGTAGTGGCCGCTAGCGGTGTCGAAACGAGGTACATAATATTGCGATGGGGATCCAGGCCCGAGGCATCGGCACGCGTGGCAAAACGCAGCGTCCCGCCGCGCTTGGGATGACGCTGCCGGGCCTCGGCGAGTGCCGCTAGCCCCAACGCTGCACTGGCGAGGGTTCCCCCTGTGGTGGCAAGAAAGGCGCGCCGGGACAGTGACGGGTCCGAGGAGAGAGGAACGCTGGACATCTCCTGACCTCCTAAAATTTCCGCTGTGGAGCCCCCGGGCTTCAGCGGGGGGAGGACACCGCGGGGCCTGCGACTGCAGGCAGGGTGTATGTATAGCCATCGGCAGCCCACAGCCGCGTGCAATGCTTGTGGTGCACACTGGTCTTCTTGCCGTCGATGACGAGGTCAAACCACCCACTGGCCCTCACCACGACGCGACTGACCCAGGTGCCGACGTACTTGCCGGTGGGTACCATCGCTTTGACGAGATCGCCCGTCTGCAGCCCCCAGTAGCGCTTCTGGCGGCCACGGTGGTTCTTGGGAAACCCGTGGGCCTCGGTGCGACACATCTGCCGTGTCCCGTGCCCCATCGCCCGAATGCCCAACGGCGCGATACCAGCAACGTGGAGCGTCTCTGGCGTACTGGCCCCAACACAGGCCGCGTCACCCCAGTGCGACTTGGGGATGCCCAGACGCGTGCGGTTGTACTTCGTGCGCCCACCCGTGCCCGTCTCCACCGGCAACCCCGTGGCGCAGAGCTGGCCGTAGAGTGCCCACCTCGTGGCATTGACGGCTGCGGCGTCGTGCAGCGGCATCCTGGCCTGCGCCTGGACCTGTGGAAAGCCAAACTCTGAGGCGGTCTGGGCACCTTTCTTCTGGTTGCACGGCCCACACGCCAGCGTCAAGTTCGACACACGATCCGAGCCACCCCGGACCTTGGGGACGATGTGCTCGACTTGCAACGGCACGCCAGTCTTATGGCAGTAGGCACAGGTGCGGTGCCACTTCTCCAACAGATACTCGCGGACTTCATACCCTGCGAGGACACCTTGCTGGTACGCCACCCCAGTGATCTCGGCGTGCTGCATCCGTTGCGTATCGAAACGCACCAGCTCTTGACTGAGTGCCGTCATCGGGCAGGACCGTGCCAGCCGTTGGACCCACGTCATGACATGGCAGACACGACTCTGCAGCGACGGAGGCAGCCAGGAGGCAGGCCGCCGGCGGTTGAGGAAACGTGGCGGCCGGTAGCGCGTCTGGCGTTGCCTGCGACCACGCCGGATGGCGTGCCGACTGCGCAAGGCCGCGGTGATACGCTGGCCGCGGTGGCTCAGCTCGGCAGCCCAGAGGAGACGAGCGCCAGCGACCAGTGCCAGACCGGTCGTGCGACTGCCAGGATCAATTTTCACACGGTGCTCGTGCACCACAGACGCGG
Organism: Pseudomonadota bacterium; assembly: GCA_005777235.1. GTDB lineage: Bacteria > Tectomicrobia > Entotheonellia > Entotheonellales > Entotheonellaceae > SXND01. Next base: position 113,152 of record SXND01000282.1, on the reverse strand, counting down.
CGCGCCTCCGGTCGTTGAGAATGATGGTAAAGGGCAAGCGCCGCAACACCGCCGCCCGGCCGTTCCGCAACAGCTCCCGGGCCCGTGCCGGATGGCAAGGGTCGAGGGGTTGACGGTCACGGTCTAGGACAAAGACCTGGGACATGAAGTTACCTCATCCGCTCCGCTTGCGCGGGTAACGTTTGCCTCGACAATGTTCAGAAGGCTTGTCGTGTCTGCCGCACAGTGTAGTACTCGCTACATACGTTTAACGACAGACCACAGAGCCAGGGACTGGCACGCATCCCAGGGTGTGATGACCAACCGAACGGAGTACCTTGCGGTACTGAGTCTGCTCGACACCGACTCCGAAGAGTCCCCCGACTTCAGTCGGGGGAGTACGTCGGTCGACTGAGATATGGGCTGCGATCCGCGCCGCAACGAGAGAACCTGAGAGGGCCAATGGCGCGTGTCCTGGTGGTCCCATCGGCAGTACCAGCCACGTGAAGAGGTATATATAGAGGCTGTAGTGTAGGGGGGTGTGAGGAGGCGACGCAAGCAAAAACTCGTGCCCGCGGTGTGCCACGGCATGGTCTCCACGCCAGCGCCGGACCTTGATGGCCCTTGCGAGGACAGTAAGCACACAAATGGTGACAAAATTGTATGACCAAGCCCACGTGCGGCATGAGGCATCCGATGGCAGAGGCGCGGGACAAGACAATGCAGGGCGTGCTTTGGTATAGCGCGCTGGTACTGTACAGCATGCTGGTACTGCCACGCATGTTAAGCACGGGGATGTTTCTCGACGGGGTGGTCTATGCCAGCATCGCCCGCAACATGGCCGAAGGCTATGGGAGTCTGTGGTCCCCAGCCTATACCGCGACCGTCTACCCCGTCTTTTATGAACATCCGCCCCTAGGGTTCTGGTTGCAAGCCTGGGCCTACCGCGTGGGGGGGGATGTCGTGGCGGTTGAAGCCTTCTGGGGCTGTGCCATGGGGCTGCTACTGCTTCTGGAGCTGGCGGGTATCTGGCGCTGCTTGCAACCGTCGGACACGCCTCTGACCGGCGCGTGGTTCCCCGCCATGCTCTGGGTGCTCACCCCCATGACGTCGTGGGCGGTGGCGCAGAATATGCTCGAAGTGCCTCTGACCGTGTGTAGCCTCGGGGCGGTGTGGCTCTGCCTCCTGGGGTTGCAACATCCACGCCCAGGGGTGAGGGCGGGTTGTAGCATCGGCGCCGGGCTTATGCTGCTGAGCGGACTCGGCATCAAAGGCCCTGTCGCGCTCTTTCCCCTCGCCGTGCCCGTGCTGGTGCGAGGATACGCTGGGATCAGCAGGCGACGGGCTCTGGGGATGACGGGGGGCATGCTCCTCACCTGCGTGCTGGTGGGGAGTCTGCTCTGCCTCATGCAGCCCGCCGCGTGGGAATTTGCCAAGCACTACGGGCAACAGCAGCTGTGGGCCAGTGTGGCAGGGAGGCGTGAAACCTCCGGGTCGCGTTGGGATGTGCTGCGCGCCCTCAGCCGCGAGATCGTGGTGCCGCTCGTGCTGGGAGGCGGCCTGACGGTGCTCCGGCTGCGTCGTCCCCGCACACGCCGCACCTCTGGGCAGAGGCGGCTTGGATGGGCGTATCTCGGGATCGCCCTCGCCGCCAGTCTGCCGCTCCTCCTCAGTATAAAGCAGCGGCGCTGGTATGTGTTCCCCTCCTTGCCGTTTTACGCCCTGGCCCTGGCGGCCTGGTGGCAGCCTGCAGCGCTCCGGCTAGAACGCTGCCTGCAGGCGCAGCCCCTGTACCGTCAGCGTCTACGGGCGGGGTGTGTTTGTGGCCTGGTTCTCGCGCTCGGTGCCATGGGGCTGGAGCGGCACGCTCTGCGACGCGATGTCACATTGCATCAGGATTTCGCCAAGCCAGCCGTCACCCTGCCGGCACGTGCGGTGCTGTCCGTCTATCCGGCGCACCTGGCGGCACACTGGACCCTCATCGCCCACTTGCAACGTCACTTCAAAGCCAGCGTGACCAGTGTGATCGGTGCGCCGTACCTGGTGACCACGCACGACACCGTGCTCCCAGAGGGCATCGCCGCCCAATACGCCCCGCTGCTGCTGCCGCATACCAGGACGTACCTCCTGTTCCGCCACCGGACTGCTGACCCACCGATCGCAGGACCGTAGGACGTCCCCAGACACCAGGATGCCCCGACAGCAGGCGGTATTTTCCGCATTGCGAGCGTCCGCGTGACACGCTATAGTGTGCCGCAGCAAAAGCCTGGCACTTCGAGACGCCTTTCCCAGACCTTTCGCTTGCCCTTGCCTCACGCCATGCGCCTCGGGTCGAGCCGTCATGGGGTGGAGTAGGTGCTACACAACACGCAATGTGCTTGACATATCCCTTGGTGTCAGTAAAGTGGCTGCCCGGCCAAGGCAGGCATGCGTCCCAAGGTTGGAAGGGAGAAGGTAAGGCTATGCTGCCACAGCAAGTCCACCCACAATACGGTAGTCTAGGTAGGTCTTTCATGGCCATGGTAGCCCGACAACGCACCGTGATACTCGGTTGCCTCCTGGCTGTGCTCGCCGTGGGCGTGTGGGCTGACGTGGTCAGCGCCATTGATGTGCCGCTCCCGACCAAGGAGCAGATGGTCTACGGGGATTTTCCGGTCGTGGGCCGTCGCGTCGCGGTGTGGGTCATCGCCCAGTTGCATCTGATGTTTGGCGCCTTTGTGGTCGGGGTGCCGCTGTTCATCTTGATTATCGAGATTATGGGGGCCGCCACCAAGAGCCAACAGTACGACGACCTGGCGTATGAGTTCACGCGTTTGCTGAGCGTGGCGTTTTCCACCACAGCGACCTTCGGTGGCGTGCTGGTGTTCCTGCTCATTGGCCTCTATCCTACCTTTACCAATTTTTTGGCGCGCATTTTCTTCCCTTCGATGGTGGTGTACGTTTTTCTGTTCTTCGGCGAGAGTTTTAGCATGTATTTGTATTACTACGGCTGGGAGGCGCTCAAAGGCACCTCACGACGGGCCGGAGCGGTGGTGGCCACAGCCATCCTCACGACCATGGTGGCGTATCCCGCCGTGTTGCTCCTGAGTTCTTTGCTCTCCTCTAGCACCGCCTTCCCCTTGTCGTATGGGCTCACCGGGGTACTCTGCGTGGCCTTGCTGGTCCATGGATTGCGCCCGAGCGCGACCACCTTTCTCCAGAATCAGAAGTGGATGCACATTTGTTTTGGCATCCTGCTGAATTACTTTGGCCTCATCTTAATGATGATCGCCAACTCGTGGTCGACGTTTATGATGTCACCCGTGGGTATTGACGCCAATGCCGGGATGTTCCGTGGTACGACCTGGGAGGCCATGAACAACTTTACGTGGATGCCGGTGAACCTGCACCGCTTCATCGCCAATATCGCCTTTGGTGGGTCGATTGTGGCGGCATATGCGGCCTTTCGCTTCCTCGCCTCACCACGGGGCTCTGAGGCCCGGGCTCATTACGACTGGATGGCCTATATTGGCAATTTCATCGCCATCATTGGCCTGATTCCCCTACCGTTTGCCGGCTACTGGCTAGGGCGTGAGATTTACGGCTATGACCAGCAGCTCGGCATCACCATGATGGGCGGGATCTTTTCCTGGTTGTTTATTCTGCAGGCGGTGTTGATTGGGGCCTTATTCTTGGGCGCCAACTACTACCTCTGGCTCGGCATGGAGCGCATCCCAGGCTCAGAGCGTTATCGACGTTTTATCCCGATCCTCCTGAGCATTCTCACGGTGTGCTTCCTTGTGTGGTTGACGCCCCACAGTCTGGTCGCCAGCATGGAGGAAGCGCGCAAGATGGGAGGGGCGCACCATCCCTTGCTCGGGGTGTTTGGCGTCATGTCGGCTAAGAACACTGTCGTGAACATTATGATCTTGAGCACGTTCCTGAGTTTTCTGATTTATCGACGCGGCAATAAAGGCACGCCCTTACCGATACGGCAGCAAAGTATCGCCGCCCGCATCACGTTGGTGGCCGTGACGGGCCTGGCCCTGGTGTTGCTCATTACCTTACAAACCGGGCCGTTGCAGCCGGCGGGGAAACTCTGGGTGCTCTGGATAGAAACGGCGTGTGTGCTGGCGGCGCTGGGGTTAACGTTCTGCAACCGCGGCGTGGCGGGGCAGTGGCTGCTGTTTGCCATGTCGGCTATCGTCGTGGTGGCATTTGGCGCCTACGGCTATTTTGTGGAAGCCATCGTGCGCATTGGTTTCTCCATTGTCCAGGTGTCGTCGGTGCTCATGGTGTTGCTGGTGGGGACGACGATTGATGTGGTGATCTTTCGCGGCGCACCGCTCATCGGCGCCATTCGCTGGGGCCAGATTCCTGAACGGGCCCAGTATATCCTCTTTTTGCTGGCGACCTCCTTTACCTGGCTCATGGGGTTAATGGGTTATGTGCGCTCGGGTCTGCGGACGCATTGGCACGTTTTTAATGCGGTGCGCGACTATGCCGCCGATGCGTATACGCCGCCGCTCGGTTTTGCGTGCTGGGTGGTCTCCGGCATCGTGCTGGTGTTTATGCTTCTAGTAAGTTTCATTTTCTGGCTGGCACATCTCGGTACACAGGGGCATGAGCATGACGAGGCCGTGCTGCATGCGACCACGCTGCCGACATTAGCGCCCGAACCGGCTGCTGGGGACTAGGGAAGCGAAGGCATGAAGACATTTCTGAAGGTGTTTGCATTCAACGTGGCGGTCATCGCCTTCTTTCTGTGGGTGGGGAATAGCATTCCGCAGCTGCGTCAAGATCCGCCGCAGGAGTTGGTGTTGGCCGCCGATGCCCCCGTGGAGGACTTTGTCAAAGCGGGCCAGGAAATTTTTTACGGCAAAGGGACGTGTGCCTTGTGCCATGAAATCGGCAAGAAAGGCGAACGCTGCCCCGATATTGCGGGCGCTGGAGAACGGGCGGAGGCACGCGTCAAGGAAGAGCGCTATAAAGGGAAAGCCAGTAATGGGGCAGAATATCTGGTGGAATCCTTGCACGAGCCGACGCTCTATGTGGTCGAAGGCTATCAGCCGAGCATGCCAGCGCTAGGACGCCAGTTGAGTGACCTGGAGATGGTGGCGATGGTGGCGTTCTTGCAGTCGCAGGGTGGGGAAGTCACCGTCAATGGCCAGACGCGCTTTCCCAAGTGGCGTGGAGAGGGAGGCAGTGCCGCCCCTGCGGCGCCCTCTGCGGCGGTTGCCGCCCCTGCAGTCGCCTTGTCCGCCGGAGCCCCGGGGGCGGACTTAGTCCAACAGTGGGGGTGTAATACCTGTCATAAGTTCGACAGCCCCGATCGCTTAATCGGGCCGAGCTTGTGGGACATTGGGAAGCGGAAGGACGCGCATTCTATTCGTGAATCCATCCTCGAACCCGATGCGGTGGTGACCGAAGGCTTTCCGCCGGCGGTGATGAAAGCTACGCTGGACGGCAATGGCTTTTACCAGAAAGTCTCGTTGCACGATCTGCATACGCTTGTAGGGTATCTGGCGTCGCTTAAAGGTGGACAGTAGGGCCGTCCTGGAGCTGCCCGACAGGGATGGGGAACGATGAAGAGTCGCATACCGATTTACGGGAAGGCTGTGCTGATCTTGCTAGTGGCCCTGGTGGTGTTTCTGGTGGTCGTGCCCTTGGCCTCGGCCCCGATTCCCGGGCAGCTCTTTGGCTGGTATGTGGTGACGACTCTGGCCGCTATTTTGCTGTATGTGTCCTCAACGGAAGCGTTTTGGGCCGAGTTTGTTACGCCGTTCCGGCGCTTGTTACTGGCGCGTGGGGCGGTCGCCAAGCCACTGCGTATCTGCGTGTTTATTGCGCTGCCCCTCGTTGTTGGGTGGTATTTCTCGACGTGGGCCGCCGGTTCCGCAGAGCTGCCAGGCGGTTTGCGGGTGGTGCATCCCACCCCGCCTTCGTCGCTCAACTTTCGCGGCAAGCGCATCAATCTCAAAGAAGTCGTCGTGAATCCGCTACGGGCTGACGAGGCGCATCTGGCAGACAACACGGAGCAGGGTCGGGTGCTCTACTACAAGAACTGCTTTTTCTGTCATGGGGATGCCCTGGATGGCAACGGGCATTACGCGAAAGGTTTTAACCCCGCTCCGGCCAATTTCCAGGATGCAGGAACCATTGCGCAATTGTCGGAGTCCTTCCTCTTCTGGCGTATTGCCAAAGGTGGCCCAGGGTTGCCAGAGGCGTCAGCGCCATGGGATTCGGCGATGCCCGTGTGGGAAAATTTTTTCGATGAAAAAGAGATCTGGCAAGTCATCCTCTACCTGTATCAGCGCACGGGGCATAAACCGCGTGTCATGGAGGAAGGGGACCACAGTGGGCACTAGCGGTGGCGGGGTGACAACAAGGGGTGGCGGGACTATGCGGCAGATGTCATGGTGGCAACAGGGGGGCGCGTGTACCGTCTGGCTGGGTCTGGTGTCCTGCTTAGTTTTGGCGCCGTCAGTTGGCGCACAGACCGCTACCACGCCGTCGAGTGCGGACCTCGACGCCGGGAAACAACTGTACATACAGCACTGCACGCATTGCCACAACGACACGGGGGATGGCAAAGGGGCGGCAGCAGAGGTGGTCTACCCCAAGCCGCGTGATTTCACCAACGGGACGTACAAATTTCGCACGCGCCACGAGACCGCCGATGGCAACAAACTCGCCTCCGACGACGACATCCTGCGCAGTATCAATGATGGTCTGCACGGCACCTCGATGCCGGCATGGCGCGGCTTCCTCACGAAACCGCAAATGCTGCAATTAGTGCACTATATCAAAACCTTTGCGCCGGTCTTCAAAGACGACAAGCCCGGGGCAGGACTCGATGTCAGTGGTGAGATCGCCCCAACGCCGGCCAGCATTGCCAAAGGCAAAGAACATTTTGAAAAAACCTTCGAGTGTCATACCTGCCACGGCATGGCTGGACGCGGCAATGGGCAGCAGGCCTTAGATGGCTTAAAGGACGACTGGGGTGAGCGCATTTGGCCGGCCAATCTGACGAAGCCCTGGACCTACCGCGGGGGGCAGGCACGGCGCGATATTTTCCGCAATATCTCGTTAGGGATTGGTGGCACCCCAATGCCGGCGTTTATGGACCCCGATCCCATGCAGACGGCACGCACCGCTACCGATCCACAAAAGAAGAAAGACGCCGAGGCCATGGCCCGCGAAGTGCGGGACAATATCTGGCACACGGTCAACTACGTGCAGTCGTTGTGGACCGCGCCTGCCGAGCCAGACGTCCAATCTGTCCTCATGGCTCAATTGGTGGATGGACCGCTCCCCACCGGGCCGGATGATCCAGCTTGGAAGACGGTGCCACGCAATTACTATCCCCTTGTCGGGCAGGTGATCGAGGATCCGCGGCTGTTTCATCCACTGAGTGTTGGCGCCGAAGTCCAAGCGCTGCATAATGGGAAAGAGATTGCCTTTCGATTCGTCTGGGACGACCGTACCGAGAGTAAGCCTGGCGGCAGTGGCGCCCAACAGGTGTTTGCCGATGCGTTTGCCTTGCAACTGCCCGCGCGCCATGGAGAAGGCGCGACGCGCCCGTATTTTCTCATGGGCGATGCCAAACATCCCACGGATCTGTGGTACTGGCGTAACGATGTCCCGGATAAAGGTGCCGTGATCCAGACCACGGGCTCCAAAACCTTCCAGCCGAAAGAGCCGGGAGGAGGGCTGTCGGCCCAGGGTGTGGCGGATAACGGCCAGTACCGCGTGGTTATGCAACGCAGCCTGCGCACCAAAAACGCCAGCAAGGAAGTACAGTTTGGGGTCGGGACGTTCATGTCATTCAGCCTGACGGCCTGGGATGGTTCCAATGGCGAACAGGGGGGGGGGAAGCGGACGGTGACCTCCTGGTATACCCTGTATCTGGAACCAGAGCCTTCCAAGGCGCCGCTGTATCTGGCGCTGACGGGTATCGCCGTTGGGCTAGTCATTGAGTTTTCCGCCTTGTTTGCCACGCGCAAGCAGTACCGTCGGAGTGAGGCAGCCCAGGCCAGCGGTGCGGACGCTGGCGCGCCCAAGACGTCGGCGTAGTCAGGGGGTAGACCATGTGCCCGTTGTGGGTGCACCGTTTTGCGGTCGTCACGGCTGGGGCGACCTTACTGCTCATCTTCGTTGGGGCGCTGGTGACGAGCACCGGCTCAGGACTGGCCGTGCCGGACTGGCCGCTGTCGTTTGGCCAGTTCTTTCCCCCCATGGTCGGCGGCGTGTTGTACGAGCATGGCCATCGCTTGGTGGCAACCTTGGTCGGGATGTTGACGGTCGCGCTCATGGTGTGCCTGACGCACTGGGATCCGCGGGTGTGGGTGCACTGGTTGGCACGCGGCGCGGTCATGGCGGTCATCCTTCAGGGGGGGCTGGGAGGTCTGACGGTGTTATGGCGTCTCCCCACCGCGGTGTCGGTGGCCCATGCGTGCCTGGCCCAAGCCTTCTTGTGCCTACTGATTGCTCTGGCGGTCTGTACCGCGCCGAGTTGGGGACGTCCTGGCAGCGTGCCCGCCGCGTCAGGTGGTGTGCCCCTCGCCTGGTTAGCCGGCCTCACGGTGGCAGCGGTGTATGGGCAACTCATTGCGGGAGCCCTCATGCGCCATATGGGGGCGGGTTTGGCCATCCCCGATTTCCCGCTGGCTTTCGGAGGGCTGCTCCCACCGTTTGAGTCCCTGGCGATTGTCATCCACTTCCTGCATCGCCTCGGGGCGGTCGTCGTGACCGGTTGTATGGCCTGGACCGTGGGGCGGATCCTCCGGCAGTATCCTACCGCAGCATGCTTACGGCGTCCGGCTCTGTGGCTCGTGGGGCTGGTGGTGGGCCAGCTCACGCTCGGGGCCTTGACGATTTGGACACAACGGGCGATTCTGCCCATGACGGCTCATGTGGCGGTGGGCGCCGCCGTGCTGGCGACCAGTGTCGTGTTACTCCTCAGGACGCTGCGGCAGGTGTCCGTAGTGGTCCACGTCACGCACCCAGGATTGCACACGCCCCCGGTGACCGCCTAGCCGACCATTGAGGGGCTGCGTGGCGTGCGGCAGCTGATCCAGGAGCGTGAACGTGTCCATCATCTCCAGACTACCCCTGCTGAACGCCTCGCTCAATAGCTTGAGCGTCTTGTTCCTCCTCAGCGGCTATGTGGCGATTCGCCGGCGGCGTGCGACGCTCCATCAACGCTGCATGTTGAGTGCCTGTGCCACCTCCGTCGCCTTTCTCATGTCGTATCTCACGTATCACTATTACACCGGTTCTACACCCTTTACTGGTCAGGGTGTGGTCCGATGGCTGTATTTTGCGATCCTGTTATCGCACACGGTGCTTGCCGTTGTCATTGTCCCCTTAGTCTTCCTCACCCTCCGGCGGGCCTGGCGGGCCGACTGGGTCCGCCATCGGCGTCTGGCACGCTGGACCTTCCCCCTCTGGCTCTATGTCTCTGTCACGGGGGTCATTATCTATCTCATGCTGTATCAGCTCTACCCCAGCTCGTCACACGTCGGCGGCTCTTGAGATACCTCCCCAGAGCTGCTATAACCATGACCGCAGGCACCTAGAACTGTGGCATGATGTCGCATAGAACCGCAGAGATGCTCGGTGGTCTGGCACACACCGAGACGGTAGGAGGACAGCAATGTTTGAAAAACTGACAGATTTCTGGGATGTGGTCATCTTTGCGTTCGTGGTGCTGATGCTGGCGAGTCTCCAACTGCGTTTTGCGACCTATCCCGAAGGGGTGCTGGCGCTGAGCGCCATCGTCTGTGCCATAGGCCTGATACGGGTGCAGTACTGGGCCGTCATTGGGCTCGACCTCGTGTTCCTCAGTGCGCTGCTTGTCTATTTCGGCCAGATCTGGATGCAGTCGATTCTCCATGCCAGCGGGCGCTATGTCTGCTATAACCTGCTGAAGATGGTGACGGTGTTCGTTTTGTTGCTCTATCTGGGCCGGGAACGTATGGAGCAGCGCTTGGCGTAGGTGTCTTGGGTGTACACGTGAGAGCATATGCAGCAAACGCCTGGGAAAGCGGCTGGCGTGGGAGTGCGTGCCGATGCCACGCCCGATGCGGCGATTGTCATCGCCAATCTCAGCCATCACTACGGGGCCCGCGTGGCCCTCGATGACATATCGTTGCAGGTCGCGTCGGGGGAGATCTTCGGCCTTCTTGGACCAAATGGCAGTGGGAAAACCACGCTCTTTCACTTGCTCTCGACCTTGCTCCCGCCGACGACCGGGCACCTCCAGGTGCTCGGCTATGACCTGGCGCACCAGGCCGCCGCCTTGCGGCCCCATCTCGGTGTCGTGTTCCAGCATCCCAGCCTCGATCGCAAACTGACCGTCAGCGAAAATGTCCGCCATCACGGCCATCTCTACGGCTTGCGTGGCGCCGAGCTGCGCCAGCGCATGCAGCAGGTGCTGCAGCGTCTCGGCGTGCAGGAGCGCAGCAACGATCTCGCCGAAACCCTCTCCGGAGGGTTGCAACGACGCGTCGAACTTGCCAAGGCACTCCTACACAGACCGCGCCTCCTGGTGCTTGATGAGCCCAGTACCGGCCTCGATCCTGGGGCACGCCGCGATTTTACCGCGTATCTGGCTTATCTGCGTGACCAGGAAGGCGTGACGGTGTTCCTGACGACGCACATGCTTGAGGAAGCCGAACACTGTAATCGCGTCGGCATTCTGCATGCAGGACGTTTAGTGGCCGTTGGCGCCCCCCAGGATCTGAAAACCAGCGTCGGTGGTGATGTCGTCGTCGTGCAAACAACCGCGCCCCTGGAGCTGCAGGCCAAGATACAGGCCCGCTTTGGCTGTCCGGCCACCGTCTTTGAGCACAGCGTGCGAGTGGAAATTGCCCAGGGACACACGTTCGTGCGAGATGTCGTTGAGGCCTTTGCCGCCGATATTCAGGCGGTGACGTTTAGCAAGCCGACCCTCGAAGATGTGTTTATTCGTTTAACGGGCCACCAACTGTGGCATAGTCCATCCTGAGGCGCCACGTGCACACTTCCTCTCTCTCCCCCCGCTCCACCGCCTCCCTGACCGTGCTGACGTTGTGGTGGCGTGAGATCACCCGCTTTTGCCGTCAGCGCAGTCGGTGGGGGAGTGCGCTCGCCCAGCCCTTGCTCATGTGGGGGCTGTTAGGGGGGGGATTCGGGGCCTCCTTTCGTCTGCCGGAGGGGGCGGGCATGGGATATAGCGAATACTTCTATCCAGGCGTGCTGACCCTGGTCATGCTGTTTACGTCAATTTTTGCCACGATTGCCGTGGTCGAGGACCGTCGCGAGGGCTTTTTGCAGGGGGTGTTAGTCGCCCCGGTCAGTCGCACCAGCATTGTGCTCGGGCAAGCGCTTGGCAGTACGACGCTGGCGATGTTCCAAGGGCTGCTGTTGCTGCTGCTGGCGCCTGTTGTGGGGATCACCCTGTCGCTGCCCGCAGTCGTTATGGCCACCGTGGTGCTGTTTTGTATTGCCTTGAGTATGACCAATCTTGGGTTGATCATCGCATGGCGCCTGCGTTCGACCCAGGGCTTCCACGCCATCATGAATCTGCTGCTGCTGCCGCTCTGGCTCCTTTCCGGGGCGTTTTTCCCCGTGACCGGGGCGCCGACCTGGCTCGTGTGGGTGATGTGGTGTAATCCGCTCACATATGGCGTGGCGGCTTTGCGGCGTAGCCTCTATCTTTCTCAAGCCGTTGGGGAGGGCGCACTCCTGGCCGTCGTGCTCCCCTTGGGTGGCACGATACTGTTTGGCCTGGCGACACTGTACGGTGCGGTACAGATGGCCCGCCGTAGTACGCTGTAGCTATGGACGCCTGGGCTATGCCAGCGCTGTTTCGTCCGCTGATCCTCTGGTTGCATCTCCTGGGAGCGTGTATCTGGATTGGTGGGCTGGGGTTTCAGGTGCTGCTACTCTTTCCCGCCCTCGGGCGTCGCGATACGACCCTGGAGCATCGGCGTTTTGGGCTGAGCCTGGAGGCCCTGTGCCGGCGTGTTATGTGGCCAGCGGTGGGCCTCGTCCTGTTTACTGGCCTGGTCAACTTGCTCAACGTGTGGTATGCCGTCTCCATGCTCGGGGGCAGTCTGCCACCGGCCTTTCTCGGGACGTTGGGCGTCAAGCTTGGGCTCGTTGTGGGCATCGTGCTGCTCCAGGCTGGCCAACAGTTGCTGCTCCATCCCCGCCGGCTGCGCGCCTTGGCCCCTCTGCAGACAACGCCCGCCGAGGGCGCGCCGGCATGCCACCAGCTCCAACGTTGGGCTCGTGGGCTCTCACTCACCGCCCTGGTGCTGGCGAGCGCTGTCCTGTGGTGCGCCGTCTTGTTGCGACAGGGGTAAAGACCTGCAGAAAGGGAGTCCGATGGCAAAGACCGCTGGAATTATGGTGATTGGCAATGAGATCCTCTCTGGCAAGGTGATCGATACGAATTCCCCGTATCTCTGCCAGGAACTGCGCACCCTCGGCGTCGACGTGCGGCGTATTGTCGTGGTCCCCGACGACATTGCCGTGATTGCTCACGATGTGCTGCTCTACACGCAAACGTTTGATTATGTGTTTACTACCGGCGGCGTCGGCCCCACGCACGATGATGTGACCATCGAGGCCATCGCCCACGGCTTGCAACGACGCCTCGTGGTACACCCGGAGATGGAAGCCCTGCTGCAACGTCACTGGGCCGAGCGCCCGCCAGCGGTGCGGCAGAAAATGGCCACAGTGCCGGAAGGGGCACAACTCTTGATGGAGCCCGATCTCCCCATCCCCGTCCTGTATGTGGCCAATGTCTACATCTTTCCGGGGATTCCGCAACTCTTCCGGCGCAAATTCGACAGCATCAAGGAGCGCTTTCGTGATGTGCCATACCACGTCCGCCTGGTGTATGTGCGAGCCCGCGAGAGCGACTTTGCGCATGTGCTCGACCAGGTGGTGCAGGAATTCCCAGACCTCCTGCTGGGCTCCTATCCCGAAGTCGGGAATCCTGACTACCGCGTCAAGCTGACCCTGGAATCCAAAGAACTGCCGTATCTGGAGCACGCCTATACGCGTTTACTCGGGCTCTTGCCTGCAGAGACGATCTACCAGGTGGTCTAAGGCCTTGTGGTGCGGGAATCGCGGTGCGCGTGTGGTCGTGTGTCCAACGTATGGCACACACACGGCACCGTGCCAGTTCCCGTGTCATGGGGCATGCCGCCCGTCCCCTGGGGGAAGGAACCATCACCCGTGGCCACGGTGACTATTTTTGACCAGACGTACATGCTCCCTGCGGCCACCAGCACACGCTTTCAGCATCTGCACAGCGCGGTCCGCGCCCAGCAGCACCTCATTCACGAGGGCACCCGCCCGCGCTCGCGCCTGCTCGGCATGATGCCCCGCCCGCCTGTACCGGTGAGCGTTAAGAAGCGTTGAGGAGCGTTGGCAGGAGCTCGAGGCCCTGGTCCACAATTATGAGGTAGTCCTCCAAGGCAGCCAGCAACTGCTGCTGGCTGCCACGCAACGTGAGATCGCCCAGGGTGAAGCGTGAGGTGTTGTAGAACTCCTGCCCCGCCGCGGCGCAGAGCGCGGCGCGTTGCTCGGTGATGCCGGTGGCATCGAGCATCTGCCTGGTAGCGAGCACCTTGGCCTTGGTTGGCTCCAGCATGGTCTCCAGACGCCGGATGACGCACATTGGCAGGATCACATCCTGGTACTTGCCGCGCTTGAAGAGGTCGCGCAACACATCAGCGGCGATACCCCAGAGAAGGCAACGATTTTCTGATGCGTGGCTTGGTCCATCTGTGTATACGCTCCTGTGGTGAGGGCTAAACCCCGTCTCTGGCATGACGGCGCAGCCCGACCGACTGCCGAGTGACGGGAGACGTGACCATAGGGAGGGCAGTGCAGCTGAGGAAGACTGGCGTAGGCGTGCGGTCACGCCACCGCGGCGAGGCGGTTGAGGGCTGCGATGAGGAGCGCCTGCACGACGGCCGCGGCCCACAGGGCCCCGCCTTTTGGCCCAGTGTTGGTCAGGCGTGGCACCTGCATACACTTACGCAATTGGGCTTTTGATTCGACGGCTCCGACGAAGCCAGCTGGCATACCGATCACCAGTTGGGGGCGCCAGCGTTCGTGGTGAATGAGCCGTAGGGTTTCGTCCAGAGCCGTCGGATCGTCGCCGAGTGCCACCACAAGGTCGTTGCCAAAACGTTCATAGGCCAGACGGATACCCGTGGCCGCGGGTGTGAGCCCTGTGCTCGCGGCACGTAAGGTCGTTTCACGCTCGTGCAGCCCACACCACGTAGTCACGGCGACTGCTTGCAGGAGGGCGGGGTCGAGCGCACTTTCCACTAGGGGGACATCCGTGACCACACGGCGACAGCGCAGCAGGGCGCGTACGCCAGACTCTATCGCCCCAGGCGCAATAAAGAGGTCGTCAGGCAGCGTCAGATCACCCGTCGTCTGCACGAGGTGTTGGAGCACAGGCTTGTCCACAGCCGAGAATGCCGACCAGTCACGCGCCGTCTCAAGAGCGTGCAGGGCCGCAACATCGCGTGGGGAGCGGCGATAGGCTTGTCGGGTAGGGGCCACCACTAGCGGGCTGGTGGCAGAGCGATGGTGCGGTTGTTGCGGTTCGCCTAGTTGCCGCTCAAACCCGACAATCTGGACACGGTATTTACACAGCGAGCAATTCATGTGGGCGCGTCCGGCCACGCCCTCACGCGCCCGCTCCAAGAACACATCGGCCATATCGGGATGCACGCCCATGTACTGCGCGGCCAGGACTTCCATCTCGGGGTAGCGTGTGCCCAAGGCGGTGACGGCCTCGTAAATACGTTTCACCAGGACGCCATCAAAGAGCAAAAATGGCAGGACGAGGAGGCGTCGGTGGCCCAGACGCGCCGCCGCCCGCAGGCCGTCAGCTACGAGGGGTTTGGCGGTGCCGGAATAACAGACAAATGAGGTACCAAAACCCATGCCCTCTTCGAGCATGCGGCAGAGCTTGGCGATTTCCGAGTTGGCATCGGGATCGGTGGTGCCACGCCCGACGACCACGAGGCAGGTATCGGCCCGTGGGATGTGCTGCGTGGACTGGGCTTCCGCCTCAATAAGCCGCTGTTGCGCGAGACGTAGGAGGAGCGGATGGAGGTCCATCGCCGCGCCGAAATGCAACGACACCTCTGGAAACGCCTGTTGCAGCATCTGCAACTCGCCTGGCATATCGTTTTTGGCGTGCATAGCGGCAAAGAGCAGGGCCGGCACGACCGCGATGTGGCGCGCCCCAGCACCGATACTGGCGTGGACCGCTTCTGCCAAGGTCGGACGAGCAAATTCAAGATACCCGTAGTCCAGGCGCCGTGTCCCGGCGCGTTCGCGCATCAGCGCCACCAGTTGCTCAAATTCCCGCAGGCCGTCAGGATCGCGACTCCCATGACCGGCGAGGACAATGGCATAGTCGTCGCTCATCGCCTTGCCTCCTCTCCCTGGTACTGCCCGAGCACCTCGCCAGCTTTACCCAATAACAGCACATCGAACCTGTAGGCAGGCTGCATGAGCGTCGTGGCGTGGTTCCAGGCCGTCTGGCACACGAGGTCATGGAACGTGTGGACGTTGGCGGTGGCGACTAACTCGGACACTTCCTGGGCGGTGTTCGCCTGTTGTACCGCCGTGACCAGGGCTGCACTCCCGCCCACCTGCTGCGCCAGCCCCCCCAAGAACGTAAAATCCTGGGCGCTTTCCTTGCTATGCACGCTGACATGACCCGCGGCAAATTTGGCAAGCTTGCCAATCATCGAGGCCAGGGTCACGTGTTTGACCCCAGCCGCCGCCGCGTGTTGGACGGCATTGCCGAAAAAATCACCAATTTGCACAAAGGCAATATCCGGCAGGGTCGGGAAGAGGCGCTGCGCGAAACGTTCACCACGGCCACCGACGATAAACACCAGGCGCTCACAGCCCTGGGCCATGGCGACATCAATGTTCTGCAGTACGCTGGCTTCCCAGGCGGCAGTGGAGTAGGGCACGACAATGCCCGTGGTGCCCAGGATGGAGATGCCATCGACAATACCCAGGCGTGGATTGAGGGTTTTCAGCGCAAGGGCGGCGCCATGCGGCACAGAAATTTCGAGCGTCACCCCGGGGGCGTACCCCGGGGTGTGTGCCAGAATCTCGTGGACCGCGGCTGTGAGCATCTGGCGCGGCACCGGGTTAATCGCCGGTTCGCCGGGCGGCACGGACAAGCCCTTCTTGGTCACCAGACCCACGCCGACCCCGCGCACAAAATGCACCCCTGGGTCCGCGTTCCAGGTGACGCGGGCACAAATCTCGGCCTGGTGCGTGACATCAGGATCGTCCCCAGCGTCTTTGATGACACTACTACGTCCTTCGTCAGCAGTATAGGTACAGGTGTGGAGCGTAAAGGTCACCTGCTCACCGCGAGGCAGCCGGACCATGACTGCCTTCACAGGACGTTGAGAGATCAGCGCGAGGAGGGCGCCTTGCGTGGCGGCTGTCGCGCACGCGCCCGTGGTGTACCCAGAACGCAGGGAGGTGGAGCGTGGCATCAGACCCCCTTTGAAGAGCAGCTAGATGCCTGTTTCATACATACACCACCAGTGCTCCAGGGTGTTTCCTGGGAGCGCCACGCTCCAGCGTGGCTCCCGGAGCCGGGCTGGAGCCCGGCGTTCCCAGGGGGGGCACTGGCGTAGGACATACGAAATGGACATCTAGGGCGCAGGATCTTTACGGGCACGGACGCGCTTCCGAAAAATGTGCGCATGCGTGGTGTGATACAACCGTGAGCGGTTCTTGCGACTGCCAATGGCGTCGCCGACCAGAATCAACGTGGTGCGCGTCAGTTTGTTCTTGCGGATCTCGCTGTGCAGGTCTTGCAGACGCGTCAGGATAATCTGTTCATCCGGCCATGACACGCGGTACAAAATCGCTACGGGGGTCTCTGGTCCATACGCCGTTAAGAGCTGCTGTTGCACCGAACGACTCAAGCGCGCACTCAGGAAGATGCACAGCGAGGCGCGATGCGCAGCCAGCGACGCCAGGGATTCGCCAGACGGCATGGAGGTTTTACCCTCGCCGCGGGTCAAGATAATCGTCTGGACGACCTCGGGAACGGTCAGCTCGCTGTGCAGTGCAGCAGCCGCGGCCTGAAAAGCACTGATGCCGGGCACGGCTTCATAGTCGATGCCGATCTCATCTAACAGCGTCATCTGCTCCTGGATGGCGCTGTACAAACTCAGATCCCCCGACTGCAAGCGTACGACCTGCTGCCCGGCCTGGACGGCGTTGGTCATAATCTCCATCACCTGTTCCAGGGTCAGCGGAGCGGAATTATGCAGCACGGCCGTGGCTGAGGCGTGTTGCAGCAGGGCTTCGGGAATGAGCGAGCCAGCGTAAATCACCACATCAGCCTGTGCGAGTAAGCGTCGGCCTTTCAGCGTGAGCAGTTCGGGGTCGCCAGGGCCCGCACCAATGAAGATGACCTTGCCCAGAGCAGGCGGATACTCAGCAACGACGGTTTGGCGAGCGAGAGCAAAGGTCATCCGTTGCGTGGCCAGGGGCGAGGTCAGCACGTGCTTGTCGACCAGCAGATGCTCGGCCTGCGCCGTCAGCAAGGCCGCAGGTTCGGCCACTCCGGGCGTGCCCACACAGCGCTCGACAGCCTGGGAAGGTCGGGCAATACCTGGAACCTGGGCCAGGGCCTCAGCGCTATAAAAAGCCGTGTGCCAACCGGCGTGCTCCGCTAACTCGACCATCGCCACTTCGTCGGCTTTGCGGTCCAGGCTGGCCATCGACGTGATACTGCTCCGCGCATACCCCACCTGGGTCAAAAAACGTTCCAGACCGTCCTCTAAGGCGGCACGGGGAATGCCGCGCTCGCAGCCTACGCCGAGCACCAAACTGGGGGGGCGGAACCACAGAATACGTGCTGCGTCGAGGCCGTGCAGATCGTCTACACGGCGGTCGGTAATCCACACAATCGTCCGGAAGGACACCGCAGGCAGGTCGGTCACCCGGGACACCCACGTCACATGCGGAGGCAGATCCCAGGCGTTGAGCCAACTCCCGGCGGCGCCTAACTCTTGCACAATCGCCACGGGTTCTTGATTCACAAGCGCCATGGCGGCAGTTTTTAGGCGTTCCGTCGGTTCGGCGATCCAGCCCAGGGTGTCTTCCAGAAGATCGAGGCTCAAACCCCCAATCACGTCCGAGGCGGTGGTAATGACGGGTGTCGCGCCCAGATAGCCAGCCACCGTGCGTGCAAACGCATTCGCCCCACCTTGATGCCCGGAGAGCACTGGGACGACGAAGTGCCCAGCCTCATCGACCGCTAAGACGCCAGGATCGGTGGTTTTGGTATCTAAACACGGCGCGATTAAGCGTGTTACCGCACCGGTGGCGAGAAAGAACACGAGGTGATCGTACTGGGCAAAGCACGCCGTAACCTGGGCTGCCAGGGAGGCGTCGTAGAGATGTTCCCAGGTGGCCGTGGCGCTCCCGTACTTGGCTGGGCGGTAGAGATCGCCGTGCGTGAGCCGCTGGCGCAGGATGTGCGCGCGCTCTACGCCCTTCTGAGTGACGGCGAGCAAAGCAATACGTGGTATGGCGGTCATACGGTGTACACCCGTGAAGTAAGAGAAAAGTCTCCGAGCGCACGGCGTGTCGTCATTACGGCAACCCTGGTGCGTGTCCACCCAACCACGTGCCGTCTGGGAGGGCCGTCCCCCAGCGGTTGTGATGCAGCAGACTCTCGATGGTCACGCGCTCGCGCCAGCCTTTTTGCTGCAGCTCGGGCATGGGGAGAAACTCATGGACATAGCCCAGACATAAGTACGCCACAGGGTGGACATGTTCTGGGAGACCGAGGAGTTGGGCTAATTCCTCCGGTGCCAGAATGCTGACCCAGCCTACCCCAAGTCCTTCAGCACGGGCCGCGAGCCAGAGATTTTGCACGGCGAGGCAGACGCTGAAGAGATCCGTCTCGATGATGGTGTTGCGCCCGAGCACATGCGGTCCACCGCGGGAGCGGTCGCACGTCACACACAGGTTCAGGGGGCTTTCGAGGATGCCTTCCAGCTTCATAGAGCGGTACAGCGTCGCCCGCTCGCCAGTGTAGTTGGCCGCAGCACGGTCGTTCTCACGGGTGAACAGGCCTTTGACGGCTGCACGCACCGCGAGGTCTTCAATGATGATGAAGTCCCATGGCTGCATAAATCCCACGGAAGGCGCATGATGCGCCGCCGAGAGCACCCGGGCTAACAGCACCTGGGGAATAGGATCGGCACGAAATTGTGAGCGCACGTCGCGCCGCTCAAAAATCGCCCGGTACAGGCCCTGCCTTTCCTCGGCGCTAAACTCCCGCGATGTGTCGCCGTGCTGCTCTATGTCCCTTGACATGCATCCACCCGCATCTCGCTCCATACGTGACCGCTTGGTTAGCCCAAATATCCTCTGGGCGTGATGAGACGCGACTGGAAACAGCGTGTCTGTGTATTCCCGATAATGACCGTCGTGAGCATATCCACGGGGGCCTGCGTCAGCTTGCCGAGGGTCGTGGTCATGATCGCCTGGTCTTGACGATAGGCATTCCGGACCAAGCCGACTGGGGTCTCTGCGGGGCGATGCTGGCTGATGAGCTCACAAGCGCGTGGAAATTGCCATTGGCGCCTAGCACTCTTCGGATTAAGCAGGGCGAGGACAAAGTCGGCCTCGGCGGCGGCAGCCAGGCGCTTTTCGATCACGGCCCAGGGCGTCAGCAAATCGCTCAGGCTCAGGACGGCAAAGTCGTGCGCCAGAGGCGCACCTAGGAGCGCGGCACAGGCATTCACTGCCGAGACCCCAGGAATCACCACCACCTCGGGCATCAGCGTATGCGCTTGCTGACGTTCGAGCACTTCCAGCACCAAACTCGCCATGCCGTACACGCCAGCATCACCACTCGAAATGACGCTGACCGCCTGTCCGCCCAGAGCCCGCTCGACGGCGAGTTCGGCACGCGCCACTTCTTGGGTCAAGGGGAGCGCAATGCATTCCTTACCCTGAATAAGATCGCTGACCAGCGTCAAATACCCCTCGTAGCCGATAATCACGTCGGCAGCTTGCAACGCGTCACGCGCCTGACCCGTTAAAAGCCCTGGTGTTCCCGGTCCGAGCCCAACGACTCGGAGACTACCCGTCTGACTCACGCGTCTTCCTTTCACACGCGGGTTGCGCAGCATAAGGCCTGTCGCCACTTATACCTCTTCCAGATCCACCCGCTTGGCTTGTATTTGCTGCCAGAAGCCTACGACATCACCGACGACTAACAGCGCGGGTGCTTCGAGCTTGGCGTCGGCCACAGCGGTATGAATATGGGACAGGGGAGCCGTCACCACTTTTTGCTGCGGGTAAGACAGCCAGGAGACACAGAGAGCATAAGTATCAGGTGTCCGGCCATGCTGGATCAACTGTTGGGCAATATCGGCCACGTACCGCAGGGACATGTAGAAGACCAGCGTTTGCCCAGTGTGGTGTAACACCGTAGCCGGCAAAGCCTCAAAGGTGTCGCCCGACTCGCGACTCCCGGTGATCAACGTCACCGACGAGGCCAGGCCGCGATGGGTCACGGGTAAGCCCAGCAGGGAGAGCCCCCCCACTCCGACACTGATGCCGGGCACAATCTCCCACGGGATCTTCTCCGCCGTCAGAAACTCCACGTCTTCACCACCACGCCCAAAGAGACAGGGATCGCCGCCTTTGAGCCGCACCACTGCGCTGTGCTGCTGCACCGCTTCCGCTAGCATCCGATGAATGCTTTCTTGC
Source organism: Pseudomonadota bacterium (assembly GCA_005777235.1). GTDB lineage: Bacteria > Tectomicrobia > Entotheonellia > Entotheonellales > Entotheonellaceae > SXND01. The sequence continues at coordinate 92,392 of SXND01000282.1, read as the reverse complement.
CGATACGGTGTGGTCCGTCCACAGCGGGTGCCGACGGGAACCAGCGTGCACTCAGGCCGACAGTGCGTCAACACTTCTTTATTCACTAGCGCATCGTAAAAGACGATCTCAGCGCGGGATAGCACCGTCGCCGCCCGTATCGTGAGGAGGTCCGGGGCCCCTGGCCCAGCGCCAACCAGGTAGACTTTCCCAATGGCCATCGTCGTTAAAACTCCACGCCCCGTTGTGCTTTGATGCCTGACTTGTAAGGATGCTTGATGAGTTTCATTTCGGTCACGAGGTCCGCCATCTCCAGCAACGGCTCACGCGCATTACGCCCCGTGATTACCACGTGCAGCATGTCCCGCTTCTGCCGCAGTTCCTCCAGCACCTCGTCCATGGGCAAGTATTCGTAGCGCAACACGATATTGAGCTCGTCGAGAATCACCATGTCCAAGGCCGGATCGCGCAGGAGTTGCACGGCCTGGTCCCAGGCACGGCGTGCCGTGACGACATCCTGGTCGCGATTCTGCGTGTTCCAGGTAAAACCGTCCCCCAACGTGTACATGGCAATGGGTAAGGCCAACTGCTTCACGAGCGCTGCTTCACCTGTAGGAATGGCGCCTTTAATAAACTGCACAATGCCTACCCTCATTCCCTGGCCCAGGGCACGAAAGGCCAACCCCAGGGCGGCAGTCGTCTTACCCTTTCCAGGGCCTGTATGTACTATAATGAGTCCTTTTTCCTGGGTGGCACTGGCTTTCTTGCGGGCGTATGACTCTTGGCGCAGCGCGGCTTTTTCTTTGTGCCGCTCATCAATGGCCTGTTCCATGCTTGTTGCCCCAAATTTCATCAGAGTGCTGGATGCATTGGTATTGCAGTCCGTTGGCAATGGACATGCAGGATGTCAATGGGAACAGCGCAGACGTATCAATATCATGGGATGATAGTACGCCATGGTATCAGGACTGCGGACATTGTCAATCGGAAATCGTGCGTGGGCCTTCTCCCGGCCACATGGTGCCAGGCGTGGGCTGCCGCCCAGAGGGCTCCGTGCAGAAACGCCAGGTCTGCGCGAACCCGAGGGCGCGGAGCCTGAGACGGACGTCACGAATCTTCCGTTCCTTCCCAGCATCGCACGGATCAAACAACAAACCGACAATGGTCCCGCTGTGAGACACCTGCAAACCCAGGGCCTCGACCTCTTCAACCAGGAGTTCCAGGTCGGCAAAACCCGGTTTAGGCAAGTGACGCTGGTGCAGACGCGCACTCATCCAGGCCACGTGCCCGACGAGATGGGGATCGCGGCGCTCCACCGCCTGGCGCAGTTGGGCCACCAGGGTGTGCAGGAGCGCGTGTTCCTCCGAGCTGTACTGCATCGGTGGCATGTGCAGCGTATCGACCCCGACCTCTGTGAGATCCGTGTTGACGCCCACGACTTCTAAGGGCGGCAAGGTGCCGCCGAGATCCTCTAACACCACACCCACCCGATGCGCAAAGAGCACCGCGCGCTCGTCAAACATTACCGCATCGCTGGCCGTTTCCGCGGCGACGGCCAGACGGGCCACGACCGTGGCGGGTAAAGGCATCTGACAGGCGGTGCTGACGGCACGTATAGTGGCAGTGACATCGCTGGTCGAGGAGCCAAAACCCCAGCAGGGGGGGGTACTGTTGGTGATCGTCACGTGTCCGCCCCAGGCCGACTGTCCGCAATAGCGCAAGGTGAGACGTGCAGCTTCGCCGGCTTTGGTTTTCCAGGCGGGCTCCACGGTGATCACCTGGCCTGGCGCGGGTCGAAAGGTCGCCTGCGCCTGACGCTGCGGATAGGGGAGGGTGACCAGCGCCCGATAGGTGCACCCATCGGGGGGGGTGTAGACGCCCTGCAAAATCTCACCGTGATGGGCAATCGCGCTGCCGGAACTCATATCAAGCATGACGAGGGCACCTCTTACCACTTTTAGGAGACCTGCGCCCTCTGTAGAGAGGGAAAAATCACATCACGAAAGGCGGCGATTTCCTTGCGCGGCGCCGTGAACGTCTCGAAGGGCATGATATACAACTTGGTGACCCCCACCTTGGCCATCTCGACAATACGCGCAGCGCAGTACTCCGGGGTACCAATCAGCCCGAGAACGTCGCACAGGGTGGCAATAACCTCATCAGGCACGAACGAGGTGGCAGCAATGGCTTCTTCCCAATTGGCCGCATGGGACAGGTCTGGGTAAATAGCATGCACCGCCGGCGGGATGACCAAGGGCGGCAACGTGAGGCCCGCGTGCGGCAGCCAATGGCTTCCCCAGCGCATAATGCCCCAGTGGACGGCGGTGGGGCGGGCCTGACGCCGGGCTTCTGCCATGGTGTTGGCGGTCCCGGTGCGTACGGCCCAGATGACCTCGAGATCCTCCACCCGGCGTCCACTGCGTTTGGCCCCTTGCTCCAGACGTTCCAGCACGGCCTGGACAATCCCTGGCGTATAGCCCACGAGCAGCAGCACGCCATCAGCGACCTCCCCCGCCAGCTCGACGGCTTTCGGACCAGAGGCGGCCATGAGCACCGGGATAGCACGTCCCGCGGCATAGCCGAGGCGGCCTGAGGTGCCGTGGAAATCGACGCTTCGGTTGGAGAGGAGGGCGCGCATATCCTGAATGGCGGCGCGCATCTGCGCCAGGGTCGCCGGACGCTGCCCAATGGTGCCGACCGAGGTATAGCCAGCGCCGATGATACAGGCCAGGCGGCCCGGGGCCAGTTCTTCCACCGTCTGCATGGCGCTAGCGAGTACCGAGGCATGGCGCGTCAACGGGTTGGTGACCGCGGGAAAGATGCGGATGTGTGACGTGTGCGTCGCGGCCAGCGCCATCGTCACGAAGACATCGCGGCAGAGCAGCTGACTATCCAAAATGCCCGCGCCGTGAAACCCCGCGGCTTCGACATCCCGGACCAGCCCTGCGGTGTCTGAAGCGGGTGCAATCCCAGGAATACGCAGTGAGACCTCAAGAGGGAACGCCATACACCCCACCTCCACGCCAGAAAATCGTTCTTGACATCGCTGCCCCTCTCTATAAGCTATGTCCGATGTGTCCGTCTTGCGGCATGAGATGCCCCTGGCTTCCACGCGCACTGCTGATCGTGCGGTAGACTGCCACAGCGCACGACCAGGATCAAGGGGCTGCGCAGGATGCATGGAAGTTTATCCACTGGACTGGGAGGGGACATGATGACGTATCACGACATATCTGGTCGCATAGAAAATGCCCACAGGCAGCGCTGGCGTAGAGGCGGGCGCCTTGTGGGGCACTTACTTCTGAGGCTCGTCTGTGCTGGAGCATTGGTGCTGGTCGGTTGCGATGGTGATGATGATGATGCCAAGGCCCCTCAGGGGACACCACCGGGGTCCAACGCCACAGCCGCGAACCTGACCAATCAGGCGTTTACGTTTGCCACTGGGGAAGTCTTTGGGATTGACCCGAATGTGGGACCCGTTGCGCTGACCTTCGGCAATTTTACTGGCAATAAGGGGCCATTTCGTCTGGTGGCCGTTGGGGGGAATACCTCCGCCACCGGGGAGGCCACGGTCGGTCCGTGTGAATTGCAAGTGACCATCGGCAATTTCGCCGCAGCCCAGGGGCCCCAAGCGGGGGCGGCGCCAATCAAACTGGACACCTGTACGTTAGACAGCAACGGCGCGCTGCGTGCTGAAAACCGGGCTCTGGGGAAAACGGCGACCTCCGGCATCCAGGCGGCAGCCGCCAATCCGCCGGGGGGCATCGGGCGCTTGACCACGCCGAGTCGGTCGACCTCGATTGCCTTAACCGCGGATGACCGCTATGCCGTGGTGGCCAATCGCGAGACGCACAGTGTGGCCGTGATCGAAGTACGGGATCGGCAAGGCTAGGACGTCGGCATCAAGCGTCTCGAAATTGCCGTGGGCCAAGAGCCGCGTTTTGTGGCGCTGAGCCCCGATGATCGTGAGATTTATGTCTCGAACACCGTCAGCGGTACGGTCTCCGTCATTCCCCTGTTTGGCAGTGATGCCGGACGGGTCGTCGCCGACATTGCGGTGGGGACCGAACCCCGCGCCCTAGCGGTGACGCCGAATGGCACCCGACTGTACGTGGCCAATCACACCGAAGGCACGATGTCGGTCATTGACGTGGCCACACGCCGGGTGACAGCCACCGTGCAAGTCGGCGGGCAGCCCGCGGCCATTGCCATCACGAACGATAACGACGGCGATGATACGGATGAAACGGTGTTCGTCACGCAGTTTTATGCCGTGTTACGTGCCGGCGCGGACGGGAGTGAAGGGCGCGATACCGGCAAGCAAGGTATCGTCCGGGCGTTTACCGTCGCGGATACCGCGAACGTCGCCACCATCCCATTGTTACCGCTCGCCAATGCGGGTTTTACGGTCGATCGCAGTAATTTCTGCCCGCAATCCCGCCCTGGGGGCACGCCGGTCAGCACGCTCTTTTGCCCTGACGTCAGTGTCCCAGCGAACAGTACGGTGATCACGCAGGCGCCGCAGGGCGTATACCCGAACCAGTTGCAGGCAGCGCTGATTCGCAGCACGCGACTTTACTTACCGAACATTGGCGCCCAACCCGAACCGCCAGTGAATTTTAACACCAACGTGCAGGCGCTGGTGTACGTGGTCGATACCGCGGCCCGGGCGGAGGTGGCGAATCGGCACGTCAACCTCAACCAACAGGTGCTCACTGAACGGCGGGCTGGCAATACCACCGGGATCAATGGGTTGTTTGGCAATGATATCGTCGCCATCGACGCCAATCAGGCCGGCACCGAGGCCCTGATTGTGAGTCGGGGCGGGAACTACGTGGTGCGGGCCACGCTGGATGCCACCGGCGCCGTCTCCCTGGGGGCACCGACGGTGACGCGGTTCCAGACGGGCAATCTCCCGAATGGCGTCGTGATCAGTCGGGATGGCAAACGGGCCTATAGTAACAACGAAGTGAACGTCTCGATCACGGCGATGGCGTTGGACACGAATACGGTGTTGAGCCGCGATATTGCCGCGGGGGAAGCGCCCCGTTCAGGCACATTTGACCACGCGGTGCTGGTGGGTAAGCTGGCCTTTTTCACCGCACTCGGTGTCCCAGACAATGGCATTTTCGATACCGAGGTGCGCAACCTTGTGCCGCTCAACGACCGCGGCAAAGCTTCGGACAATGCCTGGAGTAGTTGTGGCTCCTGTCATCCCGACGGGCTGGCCGATGGGGTGACCTGGATTTTTGCCACCGGGCCACGCCAGACGTTGCCCTTGGACGCCTTTGTGGCCAAGGACAATCCCAATGACCAGCGCATCTCCAATTGGAGCGCTGTGATGGGGAGCGTCGTCGACTTCAACAATAACTCCCGGGGCGTGCAGGGCGGCATCGGCTTTGCGGGCAACCCGCCGAATCCCAATATCTACCAGCACGGCATCACCCAGGGGGCCAGTGATGCCCTGGATGCGCAAGCGCTGTGGGTGCAAACGGTGCGGGCACCGCTCCTGCCACAGCCCACCGATACGGCGGCCCTGGGCCGCGGGCGGACCGTGTTCCAAAATCGCTGCGCCACCTGCCATGGGGGCCAGAAATGGACGAAAAGTCAGGTGCTCTATGCCGATGACCCGGCCTTTGATGCCGATCCCGGGGGCAATCCACCCGGGATTCCACGTGACTCCGGGGTCTCATTTGCCGCGGCGCAAATCCTGGCCTATACCGTGAATGGTGTGACCTTGCGTTACCTGGAAGGCGTTGGCACGTTCAACGCCACCGATCCCCTGGAAATTCGTGGTCCGGCAGCGCTGCCTGCTTCTGGGGCGCGGGCCTTAGGCGCGGTGGGCTTTAACGTGCCCTCCCTGCTGGGGACGCGCTACCATGCCCCGTATTTGCATCATGGGGCGGCGCAAACCCTGACCGCCGTCTTTACCCAGCATACCTTGCCTGGAACGCCGGCCGCGACGATTGAGGCGGCGTTAAGTGCGACGGAGCGTCAGGATCTCTTAGTGTTCTTGAACGCCCTGGATGGCCGGACAGATAGTATGGCCTCGGCCACCGATACCTTCCGGGATGCCATTGACCGGGTGCAGACGGCGCAAGTCCGGCATGCCAACATGACGGGCGCGCAGGAAGTGCCACCCGTGACCACGACCGCCACGGGGACCGTGACGTTCACCATCAACGACGCACGCACGCAGGTCGACTTCGTGCTGGAAGTCACCACGTCGCTCGACAACATCAGGGAATCGCATCTACACATTGCCCCGATCGGTGCCAATGGCCCCATTGTGCTGGATCTCTGTACCACCAGCCTCGTAACCCCGCCGGCGGGCGTCCCCCTACCGCCCACGTGTCCGGCGGCACCGTTCCGTCTGACGGGCTCTTTGACAGCGGCAAATCTGCGGCCCACCTCCGCCGCCATGACTGGCGCTGGGGTGAACAACTTTGCGGACGCCGTGGCCCATCTGCTCAGTGGCAATGCCTACGCTAATCTCCACACCACGTCTTTCCCAGGTGGCGAGATCCGTGGCCAAGTGGTGACCCCGTAAGCCTCTCTCCGCACACAAAAAGAGGGTGGACATACGCCCACCCTCTTTCTCCATCTGCCATCCATCACCGACAAGACTCGCTGCCCGGTGTACCACACCCTGCTTACGTGACACACAGGGCGCGCGTGCCACCCGAAGCTAGCGGGCTGCTGGCGGGGGTGGCGGCGGCAGTACGCGGGCCTCACATTCGGACTGGAAGCCATTGCGGTTATGCGTCCCGTCACAGAACGGCTTGTTATTCGACGCTCCACAGCGGCAGAAGGAGACCGTCTCACGTCCAGACACGTCAAATTCGCGCCCCTGCGCATCTTTGATGACAAAATCACCAGTGATGCGCACTGGGCCGTTGTTCGCAACTGTGACTGTAGCACCAGCCATGTCTTGCTCTCCCCTAGGTGTTGAGTGATACAGGAACCCTACTGGCCCGGGTATTATACACGATTTACGTCCTGGACTTGCATGCGCCCGCCGACCACAGTCGTCCCTGGTGCGACGATACGTGAGGACACCGTGCCGGCCTGACGCAATTGGGCCCGTTCCGTGGCGCTGTAGCCCAGCGTCTCCAGCACCGCCTCTGTGTGCTCACCGAGGGCTGGCCCCACGTGGCGAATGCTGCCAGGGGTCTCGGACAGTTTAATGGCAATACCTGCCTGGCGTACCGTGCCATAACGGGGATCGGGGACATCCACCACCATGCCCCGTGCCACCACGTGCGGATCGGCGAACGTCTCAGCGGCGGTATACACCGGCGCCACGCAGACATCTTTATCGCGAAAAAACGCACACCACTCGTCACGTGTTTTCTGTCGCAACACGGCCTGGACTTCCTGCTTGGCCTGGGAGGACGCGCTATCCGCCACCCCGGCGAAGTGATGCTCTTGGAGCGCAAAACGTGCCAAATCCTCGCGGCCAATGGCCCGACAAAAATTCTGCCAGAGCCAGGGCTCGGTACAGCCCACTGAGAGCAGCGAGCCATCCGCGGTCTCGTAGGTCGTATAGTAAGGAAACGAGCCGCCCAGGGCCCCTTCACCACGTCCGCAGGTAGTGCCATTGAAAAAGAAATCGCGCAGCATCGGTGTGGCCGCCAGCAAGGAGACGGTCGTATCGAGATACGAAACATCAACCAACTGGCCTCGCCCCGTCTGGTGTCGTGCCATCAGGGCGAGCAGGATGCCTACCACCCCGTGCATGGAGGCGCCGGCATAATCCGCCACAATGTTGAGAGGAATCGCCGGTGGCCGCTCAGGCTCACCAATAAGATTGAGCACCCCACCCAGAGCCAAGTAGTTAATATCGTGGGCTGGGCGGTCACGATAGGGGCCATCTTGGCCAAAGCCACTGAGTGAGCAATAAATTAAGCGCGGATTGAGCTGACGCAGGGTGGCGTAATCTCCCCCGAGGCGTGCCATCACTCCAGGCCGGAAGCCTTCGACCACGACATCCGCCCCTGCCGCCAGCTTATGGAGAATCTGCTGTCCTGCCGCGTGCTTCAGATTGATAGCAATACTCTGTTTGTTGCGGTCGACGAACTGAAACGCCGCCTGCCGGGCCTCTTCTCCGCTGTACTCTGGGCTCGTGTCAGACATTTCTGGAGGTGGGGTTTCAATTTTGAGGACTGTAGCGCCCATATCCGCTAGCATCATCGTGCAGAAGGCGCCTGGAGGCACACGAATGAGTTCCAGAACCTTGATCCCCTCCAATGGGCCTGGCATCGCTTTTTCTCCCTCGATGAGCGTGACGCATAACGAGTACATACTCTGGGGCCGAGTGTAGCACTGCCCAGACGTCGGAGCAACGCCGAGGCAGCGCCGAGCGCAGACCTATAGGAGCCGGGACACTCTTACGGTCGCACGCGCAGATCGACCCCCGTCATCGCCGCTGGCTGCTCAAGGCCCATATTCCCGAGCAGTGTCGGGGCAATATCACACAGGGCCCCACGCGCACGCAACGTGCCACGGAATGTCGGATCGCACAGGATAAAGGGCACGGGATTGAGCGTATGGGCCGTATGGGGGCTGTTGGTGATGGGATCAAACATCTGTTCCGCGTTGCCATGATCGGCGGTCACCGCGGCCCAGCCACCCAGACGTTGCACGGCCTCGAGAATACGCCCAACACAGGTATCGAGCGTTTCAACGGCCTGCACGGTGGCGGCAAAATTGCCCGTGTGCCCGACCATGTCGGCATTGGCGAAATTGAGGATGAGGGCATCCGTCTGGCCGGCGGTGAGACGCGCCAACGCGGCATCCGTCACCGCATGGGCACTCATCTCGGGCTGTAAATCGTAGGTGGCGACGTGGGGGGACGGGATCAGGAGGCGCTCTTCGCCGGCAAACGGCTCTTCGATGCCACCATTCAGAAAATACGTCACATGGGCATACTTTTCCGTTTCCGCAGCGCGCACATTGCGAATACCATGCTGGGCAAACACCGCGGCCAGAATATCGTCCAGCTCTTGTGGTGCAAAGGCCACCGGCAAATCAAAGTCTGGGCTATAGTGCGTGAGGCAGGTGTAGTGCACCGCAGGACGCTGCGGCCGTGGAAAGCCAGCAAACTGGCCATCCGTCAATGCGCTGGTCATCTGGCGCACCCGATCGGCCCGGAAGTTAAAACAGATGACCACATCTCCATCCTGGATCACACCCACGGGGGTGCCATCGGCCTGCCGCATAACCACCGGGACCACGAATTCATCCGTGACGCCTTCACTGTACGACCGCTCAATGGCAGCGAGGACGTCCGTAGCCTCACGCCCTTGCCCATACACCATGGCCTTATAGGCTTGCTCGGTGCGTTCCCAACGCGTGTTACGATCCATGGCATAATACCGCCCCATCACCGTCGCGACCGCGCCGATACCTTGCTGCTGCATCTCGGCGAGCAGTGCGGTCATATACTGCATGGCACTCTGCGGCGGGGTATCACGGCCATCAAGACAGGCATGCACCAACACGCGGGAGACCTGCGACTGCTTGGCCAAACGCAGGAGGGCATGCACATGCGTTTGCAAGCTATGCACCCCGCCATCGGAGAGCAAGCCGTAGAGATGCACCGTACAATCACGCTCCCGGGCTGTCTGCATGGCGCGTTGTAAGGCGGGGTTTTTCCCTAACGCTCCGTCACGAATCGTCTTGCTAATCCGTGCCATGTCCTGGTACACTACACGCCCGCTGCCGATGTTGAGATGACCGACTTCTGAACTGCCCATCTGACCAGCCGGTAACCCTACTGCTTCCCCAGAGGTCTCAAGAGAGGTCCATGCGGTGTTGTGATAGAGTCGATCAAACGTCGGGGTATGGGCTTGACTGATTGCATTATACGGGCCGGCAGGTGCAAGCCCCCAGCCATCGAGAATAATCAGTGCCATCGGACGCACGCGTAGGGTCAAGGCTTTCCTCCTCTAACTGATGAGTGATCACAGGCTTCCGTGGAATATCGCAACGTGAGCACTATACCCTACGTGCTCTGGTGGGGAAAGAGTGCGCGTGGTGCACGCATCGTGTCCGTCGCGTGCGGTTGGCCGCACGTCCAAGTGTCGCAAAATTTTTGGGAGAGTCGTTTGACATCCCTCACTGCACAATATACAATGTTTTGTTATAGTGCCTAGTCTTTTCGTGCTTCTTCATTCCTGAGTCTGTTTGCCGAATCATATCGTGCGACTCCACGCTGTCAGACACGGGCAGCAAGCGTGAGGCATCGAGTACGCATGTAGCAGACTTGGTGTGGGTTATCCCTCGTAACTGGCCACCCTGGCAGCAGAGGTGTGCGTCTGCACGCTCAGGCTGCATCCCAAAAGCGTCTGTACGTTCGAGAGTCGTGTTGATTCTCGACGTCATCCCATAGATCATGTCGAGTCCGCTCGGGGCCCCTAGAGCAGTGTTAGGGATCAAGTCCAAAGTATGGCTCTCGCCAAACTGCGAGGCTTGGCGAGTCATGGAGTGTCTGATGAAGGAAAAAGTGAAAAAGACCACAGCGGAGACCATACCTGCAATATCCCAGGGCCTCTTTCCTGCCGATCTCCCCCTGGCAGATTTGGAGATGGCCGACGTACCGGAAGAAGCTGAGGAAGACTTGTTTGCGCTCTTCGAGAATAAAGATCTCGATACGGAAGTCGCCATGCAAGGCACCTATGGCATGGAGACGTCGGAGTCCAGTGAGGAAGAGAGCACGGAGACCGATCGGACTTCCGCCCCGGAACCGAGCTATGAAGACAAGACAGACGAACCAGTCCTCGTGTATTTTCAAGAGATTCGCTCCGTCCCTTTGCTGGATCGGAAGGGGGAAGTCGACATTGCCAAGCGTATCGAGCAAGCGGAGATGGAGCATCTGACGTGCGCGCTGCAAAGTCCGTTGCTGGTGGGTGTCCTGTGCATCATTCGTGGGCGTTTGCAGCGTGGGGAGTTATCCTTGGCGGATGTCTCCGAAGAGTCAGAAAAGGTGCCTGTCGAACAAGCAGAACACCTGGGACAGGTGCTTGAGCTCCTCGAGGCGTGCACGCTGTCACCCGGTGTGGCCGAGACCGGTAGCGCGGCGCAACGTAGCGCGGTGGCGGATCGGCTGTTGCAAAGCCTGAAGCATCTCAATTTCAAAACATCGCTGTTATACGATGTTGTCGAAGAAGCGCGGTTGCGGTGTCAGGTGGCTACGGGCAAGCGGCGGGCCGCGTCGCTTGATGTCCCCCTCCACACGCCGTTGCAACGGTTCCTCGGGATTGGCAGCGGGACGCAGGCTCCCTGGCCGGCCCTGACGGAGATCTTTGGTGATGCCGCGGGCTTGCAGCGCTTACTCAGAGGGCTCGAACCCATTGAAGAGCGCCTCAAGCAGGCCAAGAAGGAGATGGTTGAAGCCAATCTTCGTCTGGTGGTGAGCATTGCGAAGAAATATATCAACCGTGGCTTGTCGTTCTTGGATCTCATTCAGGAAGGCAATATCGGCTTGATGCGTGCGGTGGATAAGTTCGACTATCACCGTGGATTTAAGTTTAGCACCTACGCCAGTTGGTGGATTCGGCAGGCCATTACGCGGGCTATTGCCGAGCAGGGAAAAACGATCCGTATTCCCGTGCATATGATCGAAATTCTCAACAAAGTGGTGCGTTCCTCCCAGGCGCTCACGGTCGAGTTGGGACGCAAACCCTTACCTGAAGAAATCGCCCAGGATACGGGTTTGCATGTGGAGAAGGTGAAAAATACGCTCAAAGTCGCCAAACGCACCGTGTCACTGGAAAATCATGTCGGGGAAGGTGACACCGAGTTGGGGGCGCTGATTGAGGACAAAAAATCGACCTCGCCTCTAGAAGCGGTGATCAACCGCGACCTACGGGAAAAAATCCACCGTATGCTTAATACGTTAAGTCCGAAGGAGGAACGTATTCTGCGTATGCGCTTTGGCCTTGGCGATGACCCACCGCACACGCTCGAAGAGGTCGGGCAGATTTTTGGGGTGTCACGTGAGCGTATTCGCCAAATTGAAGCCCAAGCGCTGCGGAAGCTCAAACATCCGAGCCGGAGTAATCATTTACGGAGTTTTTTAGAAAATTGAGTCGTCAGATTGTCACGCATTCCCGCTCCTCCAGGTACTTCCGAGACCGTGTGTCTTCTCTGGGCGCGAGGAGCGGGCCCTGCCTGAGCAGAGCCATTGGGCGCAGCGTGCCGTAGTGGACTGCTAGTTAATGATGCTCACGGTTTTGTGTTGCGGACGCTGACTCAAAATTTCCATCACCGCCGCGGCAATGGTATGGAACTCGGCGCCCACGGTTGTTTCGGGTCGGCCAATCGCCACCGGGATGCCTGTATCGCCTGCATCGCAGACCTCTGGATCAAGCGGTATACGTCCAATCAATGGAATACCGAGACGGGTACTTTCCTTTTGTCCCCCACCGCGCCGGAAAATCTCCGTCTCCTTCCCGCAGTCTGGGCAGGTAAAATAGCTCATGTTTTCCACGATGCCGAGCAGAGGAGCCCCCACCTGCTTAAACATCTCGGCGCCTCTTTTGACATCTAAGAGCGCCAGATCCTGCGGTGTCGTGACTAGAATGGCTCCCGTGAGCGGTACGGTCTGGGCCAGCGTGAGCTGGACATCACCCGTGCCAGGCGGTAAATCCACCACCAGCACATCGAGCGTGCCCCAGTCTGTTTCTTGCAGGAGTTGCTGGACAGCCCGCATCACCATGGGTCCGCGCCAGATGACTGGAGCGTCCTCGCCTAAGAAGAAACCTAACGATTGCGTTTTGACCCCATGATTGAAGAAGGGCATAATGCGGTTATTCCCCGTCACTTGAGGTTGCCCCTTGATGCCCATCATCAGCGGAATGCTCGGCCCATAGATATCCGCATCGAGCAGCCCTATCGTCAGACCGGCCATGCTCAACGCCACGGCGAGAGTTGTCGCGACGGTGCTCTGGCCCACCCCGCCCTTGCCACTGGCCACGGCAATAAGATGCTGTACCCCAGGGAGAGGGGTGACCTCTTTCTGCGGCGTTTGATGGGCATGGCCGTGGGCGGCGGCGGCGGGAACTTGCTCTTTCAAGCGTACATTCACCTGTACCGTGCCAATGCCCGCGATGGCCTGTAACGCCTCCGTCGTAGCCTGCTGGATTTGGGTGGCAATCTCTTGCTGGTTGGCAGTCATCTGTACCAGCACCGCGACGTCCTGTCCCTGAAGCTGTACGCTTTTGACAAGGCCAAAGGAAACAATATCCCGCGTATAGCCCGGATATTTCACGGTTTTTAAGACATCGTAAATCTGCGTCTCAGCCAGTTTTTGTCGTCTGAACATGCCTGATTCCTTATCCCGCGACTCTCGACACGCGTCCAGCATGCGGTACAGCACAGCGTTAGCGTGCGAGGTCTCGGAGCATTTCGGTAATACGTGGTCCACAACGCCGCCCATGACACCCACCGCTGCCGGCACCGGTGAGACAATTCACCTCGTCCTGGCTGTGGGCGCCTGCATCAAGCACTCTCCAAAACACGCTTTTTTTGATGCCTTTACAGATGCAGACCACCTTCATGCCCTCGAGAAGGGAACGCGCGGTCGCAGGGAGCTCTGGCGCCAGTGCCGGCATCCCTGGCGCCGGATCACACGGTGGAAGGGGTGGGGCAGGGGGCGGGAGCGCGGTGGCGAGCCACGCTGGCCCCTCTAAGCCCATCTTGGTAGGGTCAAGCCCTGCGAAACCGTTGTGGTCTTTGCGCAGACCACGACTGGCCGGCGGGGCTCCTGGGGTGGAACGCTTCTGATCTCTCCGCTTCGCGTCCATGTGTTCATACCATCAGTCGAGAGGAACGTGCCCAGCGCTGCATCAGAGGCCAGCCTTCCCTCCACCCCTGGGCACCATACGCGGGGTATAGGTCGGAGCACATAATGTATATACTTCTAGAAAATAATATACTATAAGATGAGAACAATGTGGCCGATGTTTGCGCGGCACGCATGCAAACCTACCCTCTATCAGCGTGCTAGAGCCCACAACGTTGATACAGGGTCGTGCACCTGATGACACACAGTGCCTCCGGATAGGCATGGGGCACACCGATGTCCCACTGCCGTACTCGGCGACGGAGATGACGTACGGCCATGCGTACTACCGTCAGCCTCTCGAGGATGTGTGACTACCGTCAGCCTCTCGAGGATGTGTGGGGTGGTTATTCCACCATCATGCGTTTCTCAGCACGTCCTGGCAACAGGTTAAACGCAAAGCTGACGGCAAAACCTGTATGCAGTTTGACCTCCTGCCACACGCTTCGAACCATTTTGTGCACCTGGATTTTCAGCAGGTTGCCCGTGCGGAACTGCTCTGTCGTATGGTGCCAAAATTGCCGCAATTCGGCGCGTGAGGTGATCCGTCCGATGGAACAGATATTACATTGACTCAACGCGAGGCGTATCCGTGAGGGCACTTCCAGCTTGGCGCGTGCATAAGCGAGTTGGAGCTCCTCAATGCCGGCATTATGGAGCATCTCCCCGCGTATGCTCGCCAGCGCTTCGAGCAAGCGCTGCTCGCGCTCACTCCGTTTGCGCGTTTGCAACCACAATTCTTCCAATTCCAGCATAAAATGCACCCCGGCTTTGAGATAGCGCAGCACCTCTGGCACACGCCAGCGCAGATACGCCAGCGGAGGCTCTATCGGATAGCCAGGTCGTCGTGCCGTGCGTCCTTTGAGACGGAAAAAGCCGGTCATCATGGGATGGTTGCCTTCCAGGATGGCGGCGCTTTTATACCACACGAGATTTTTGAACACATTCCAGTACATGCGGGGTGTCGCCCGCTGCAAGATGTTGCGCATATTCTCGAAATTGTAAAACGTTTGCCAGGCCTGTTCGTAGGCTTGAGACCACTGCTCCCGCGACATGTTGGGGTGATCTATGGTGGGATGGAAGGAGTCATAGCGATTAAGATCCATGTCAATGGGCACACCATTTTGCACCGCATGGAGATGATCCATGGACCCAGGAATAGGTGTCAGCATGAAGAAGGATGCCTGATCCACCTTGATGTCATTTTTGAGGCGTTCGATATCGCGTGCAATTGACTCAAACGTATCGAAAGGGAAACCAATAATAAAACCGACATGCGTCGCAATGTCTGCGGCATGCCAGGCATCAATGAGATTGCCGTAATCCCCGGCCTCGTTTTGTTTCTTATCCGCTGCCTGGAGGTTCTCGTCATTGATACTCTCCATACCGATAAATACCTGGGTACAACCAGCCTTTCGTGCTAAGGAGATGAAGTCAGTAATCTTATAGGATAAGACATCGACCTGCATAATAAATTCGATCTCAATGCCGTCGGTCTTCTGGAGTTGGATAATGGCCTCAAAGATTTCCCGCCACTTCTTATTCCGGGCGAAGTTATCATCGGTAAAAAAGTAAAAGATGATGCCGGCTTGCCGATGATTTTCCTTAATCGCCTGGGCGATGGCCTCGGGATCACGCATCCGCATCTTGCGTCCCTGCACGTTAATAATCGAACAGAAACTGCAACTAAAAGGGCACCCACGACCGCAATCAATCGTGCCAAAGCGCTGGTAGACAAAGCGTCGCAGATACTTTTTGTGCGTCATTGGGATGGGCGGTGTCGTCAGGTCAGGCGTCGGCTCAAGAAAATTGTACAGCGGTTTGAGCTCATCGAGCAGCACATCACGCAGGAGGTGCTCCCACTCGGCTTCCACTTCTCCGGTGACCACCGTGACCCCAAGGTCGAGAATCTCCTGGATATCAGGCGTCGGGTTATGGAACAGGGCGATGGTCCCACTGACATGAAAGCCGCCAATAATGACATCGACCCCGGCAGCCCGAAACTCACGCGACAGATCAATCGCCCGTGGATATTGATTGGTCTGGACCCCTACCAAGCACACGACGGTTTTCCAGTGCGGCCGGCGGCTGTGCCGGATAATTTTGGGGACGTCGATTTTATGGACCGCCTCATCCAGGAGCTCGACCGTCATGTCAAGGTCCTCGCGTAAGGCGCGCCGACGTTTCACATCTTCCGTGAGCCCGTAGAGACAGGCGAGTGTATTACTGGGTAACACGCCCCGCCAATGGCGTAGCACATAACCATCATCATCGTACTTCGACGGCTTGAGCAGCACGACATGGAGACCCTGGACACCCCGCGTCCGCTCCACGATCGTCCGTTGATCATGGGCAGAGGGAGGATGAATGGAAAGCAGCGTCATGAGCCTGGTTCCCTTTCAGACAAACAATGCATTAGGCATTAGATAGCGCACGGTATGACACAAGGTGCACAATAACAAATAGCGGGACTATACCTTATTTCAGAGGACTTCCCTAGGATTTTTGAAAAAATCCTTGCCAGCGCTCTCAGGCGATCGCCGGGTACGACGGGGAAAGTGCTTGTGCTTTCGAGGGGGATTTGCAAGACTTGTTGTTCCTCGTGCTGCACCTCGCACCGCGCCTGGCGAGGTGTGTGCCGTGCCGTAACCACCGTCCACAGCCGGAGCGGGCGCTGGCCCGCCCTCTGGAAGGTGTGGTCTGTCCCCATAGGGGAGGATGACGCTCGCATGTATCCCCCAACTACCGCTGGCAGCCACCAGACAGCCCGCATCCAAGCGCTTTCGGAACTCTGGCTCCGCAGTCAACGTTGGGATCTCCTCTATATCACGGGGAGTAGTGTCTTGGTCGTGCTGCCACTCCTGCTCTATGCGCTGGTGGGGCAGGCAGCGCTCCTGGTGAATATAGTGATTGCCGGGGTGATCGGTGGCCCGCATCTCTATGCGACCTTCTTCCGCACCTTCCTGGATGCGGCGTTTTGGCGTGAGCATCGCTGGTTGGCCTGCGGTTCCTGCGGCATTCCCGTGCTGGTGGTTGCCTGTGCCTTCTGGCATTTCCCACTGTTGCTCACCCTGTTTTTCTTCTGGGCCTCGCTCCACGTCCTGCACCAGATCACCTATCTCCTGGACTGCTATGAACGCAAGCAGCACCGCCGTGGACACCCCTGGACACGCTACATTGATTATGCCGTCGTGGTAAGTTGCCTCTATCCTTTTGCGGCGCGGCATTTTATCTATGGCGAATTTGCGATTGGCAAGACACCGCTGCTGTATCCGATGTTCCTAAAAACGCCTCTGGTCTATTATGCGATTGTGAGTGTCTTTCTGGTAGCGCTCTGCCTCTTTATCGGCAAAACACTGTGGGAACTACACCACGGGACGGCGCACTATCCCAAAATTCTCTTGATCGGCACGACGGTCAGCCTGGCGCTCGTGAGCACCAGCTACAGTGGCCACAGGCTGGAAATTGCCTTTCAAGGGTTGAATACCTGGCACTCGTTCCAGTATCTCGCGATAAGCTGGTACATACATATGCTACGCCAGGAACGTAGGGAGATGACCTCTGTTGTGCCGTGGGTGGCACGCTCTATCACAGACCGTTTTTGGCCTTTTTATGGCATCACTTTTGCCCTCAGCTGTCTCTCGCTGCTCTTGATACTCCTCTGCTACGGTGTCTCAGGTTTCTCCTTTGAGCAGAGTTACTACGTGGTCGTGCTGTCGTGCCTCCTCATCCACTATTGCCATGATCATTTCCTCTTCACGTGTGTTGAGGATATGATGCCAGCCCAACATCCGGAGAAGGGGGCGTATCCTGTCACGCACACGTCGGGCGAGAAGCCAGCCGTCAGCTGACACACGTCCCCGCATGACACCGGAGGCAACCGTTAGGCAGGATAGGGCGTTTGGGAGGGCAACCAGCGCGCGAGTGTGGTGTGCAACTGCGCCAGAGAGAACGGTTTGCTGAGGTAATCGTCCATCCCGACGGCGAGACAGTGCTCGCGGTCACCGGGCATGGCGTTGGCCGTGAGGCCGACAATAGGGATGCGCACCCAGCTCGCTTGACTCTCCCGACGTGGTTCCGCCTGCATCTCATGGCGGCGAATAGCCTCTGTGGCCGCATAACCATCGAGCCCAGGCATTTGACAATCCATCAGAATGACTTCGTACTGTTGCCGCGTGGCGGCTTCCACGGCCTCAATCCCATTCGTCACGACTTCGATATCGAGGTGCATGGATTCGAGCATCGCCACCGTCATGAGTTGATTAATCGGATCATCTTCAACCAAGAGTACACGACTTCGTGGGAGATACAACGTGTCGGGAGGCGTGCTCTGGTGGGTGGCCGCTGTCTGCGTCTCGGGCGTCGTCAGGGCCATACCGAGTGCCTCAAGCAGGCAATGAGCCAGTTGCTCGCGCCGTACGGGTTTGGGCAGATAGGCCAAACCCGTGATATAGGGCGCGCTGGAGGAATCGGTCTTGGTAGTCACGGACGTGAGGAGAATCATCCGTACAGACGGCAGGAGCGCGCTATCGTGGATACGCCAGGCCAACGTCGCCCCGCTCATGCCGGGGAGCACGGCATCCAGCAGGACGGCATCGTAGGGGGTCTGCGCAGTGACTGCCGCTTGCAAGGTCGCGAGCGCTGCGCTCCCATCCGCCGCATACGTGCTTTCCATCCCCCACCTAGTCATGTGGCGTTGCAGCAGCGCACGATGGGTGACGTTAGCGACCACAAGCAGAGCACGCCGCCCCTGTAACGCGTCACCAGGCAAGGCAGGCTGGATGCAGGTGTCGGACGCCTCCAACCTGAGCGTCAAGCGAAACGTGGTCCCGTGCCCAAGCGTACTCTCGACTTGCAGCTCGCCGGCCATCATGTCGACCAATTGTTTGATAATCGCTAACCCTAAGCCCGTACCACCATATTTCCGGGTCGTGGAGAGATCCGCTTGGTGAAAGGCTTGAAAGAGGCGTTCCTGAGTACTAGGCGTCATGCCAATCCCGGTGTCCTGCACGCTAAACTGTAACGGGATGTCCGTCACAGACTTCATGTCGGGCAAAGAGGCGAGACGCCGTACGGTCATGACCACTTCCCCACGCTCAGTAAATTTCACGGCATTACTGACCAGATTGAGCAAAATTTGCCGTAGACGTCCAGGGTCGCCGTAGACTTCGCGGGGTACATCCGGTGCGAAGTCCACGAGGAGTTCCACGCCTTTACGGTGGGCTTGCTCGGCCATGGCATCGCCAATCTCCTCGACCGCATGCGCGAGATTGAAACGGAGGTGCTCCAGCACCAGCTTCCCCGATTCAATTTTGGAGAAATCCAAGATATCATTGATTAAGTGCAGCAAGGCCTGGCCGGATGTATAGGCGGTGTCCGCAAAACGCCGCTGCCTCGGCGTGAGTTGCGTGGCCAGGAGGAGTTCAGTCATACCGAGCATGCCATTCATCGGGGTGCGCAGTTCATGGCTCATGTTGGCGAGAAACTGCGCCTTAATGTTGACGGCTTCCTCGGCGATTTCCTTGGCATGTTGCATCTCGTAGGTGCGTTGCTGCTCCTGCAGTAAGGCGTCGACCGTTGTGCGCAGCGCCCGCAATGGGAGTAGACGCACGCTGACAAAGACACCGCCTGCGAGTGCGAGCCCCAGTACCGTGACCCACCCCGTGCCGATGAGTACAGGCTGGAGCGAGCGCTTGATGACGAGGCGGGCGACTGGACGGCCCGCCTCGAACCCCATGGCCTCTTCAGAGACCGCAGGCGCTCGGAGCGGATCACTGTTGGCCGCGACCAGACGATCCCCGTGCGGATCCTGGTGTGTGAAAAGGAAACGCTGCTCCATCTGGCGATCCCGTGGACGCTGCGACAACAAGGCTTGCAAGCCCGTCGGCTCCAAGGCCCACGAGGCTGGCTCGGCGTTGATGCGTTGGGTAACGAGGTTGGCATAGATGTCGACCTCCGTACGCAATTCCGCCTGGAGGGACTGGAAACGCACGACAAAATACCCGAGAGGCAGCCCGAGGGCCAATACCACGGCCACCACGCTTGCCATGCCAGTGATGAAGCGTTCCATCATCATACATTTCTTGTCCATGTCGAGCACAACCACCGCTTCGACTCCTGGGGGAAAGGCCGGTAGCAACATCGTCTGCCGAGGAAAGCCCATGGCGACTTTTATTGTGCACGGTTAGCAGAAGAGTGTCAAATAACAAGCCGGGCGGAACGGCGACAGGCCATGCCGACGCCTGCGGCGCGTCCTTGACGTGCTGCCTGGTCTTCAGCTAGCATGCCATCGTGTGAGAGGCCCTCGAACAACCGATGTACTCCCCCGACTGCGGATCGCCGACGGCCTGGAGCGTCGTCATCAAGGTCCGTAGCTGGTGTGACTGAGTCATCCATGGCCAGAAGACCGGTGTGCCTCAGAAGCATTGCACGCGATTCTGGGCTGCCGATGGCTATCCCTACACCCTGTCTGCTCACGCAGGCACCGCCGTGTCCTCCCCCCCCCGAAAGCGCGGGGTCTCCACGGCGGCATTTTGAGGAACCGCACGGTGAAAATGCAAGGCGCCCATACCCTTGAGGCCCCCATTGCGAAGGTCTGGGCCTTCCTGATGGATGCCGAGGCCATTGCGAAAGTCATTCCAGGCTGCGAGACGCTGCAGGAAGTGGAGCCCGATACCTATAAAGCTACCCTGAAGCTGGGCATTGCTGCAATCAAAGGAACCTACCATGGCTCGGTGCACGTGTTCGACAAGACGCCTCCCTGTCACTACCGCATGCGCGTAGATGGTAAAGGCACCCCCGGCTTTGTGCAAGGAGACGTGACGGTGGATCTGGACGCCCAAGGTTCCCAGACGGTCTTGACCTACGATGCGGATACACAAGTAGGTGGACTGATCGCCAATGTCGGACAACGCATGATTAGTGGTGTGGCGAAGATCGTCATTGCGCAGGCTCTCAAGCAACTCGAGAGCGAACTAGCGCAGTATAACTGTAATACCTGATTAAGCCAGACTACTCGAGCTCTCTGACACGTGAGAGGAGAATCGCGATGACGTCACACAGTAGCATACGCACCGTTGCTGGGACGGGAGACAAGGGCTATGCCGGGGATGGGGGGCTCGCCACCCAGGCCCGGATGAGCGAACCGTTTATGTGTGCGTTTGACCCCCAGGGCCATCTCTATGTGGCAGAAGCCACGAACCACTGCATCCGGCGCATCGATGCCAGCACTGGGGTGGTGACCACGGTGGCCGGTACCGGCAGCCTGGGCTACTCCGGCGATGGGGGTCCAGCCACACAGGCGGCCCTCAACCAGCCGTATGCCCTGCAAGTAGACACCAATGGCGACATCTATATCGTGGATCGCTTAAACGCGGTCATCCGTAAGGTCGAGGCAGCCACGGGTCGCATCACCACCGTCGCGGGCACGGGGACGCCCGGCTCGGGTGGCGATGGTGGCCCAGGGACGCACGCCCAACTGCGTGAGCCGAACGACTGTTTTCTCGATGGGCGCGGCGGGCTGCTCATTGCCGATGTGCAGGATCAGCGCATCCGGCGCCTGGATCTCCGCACGGGCCTCATCACGACCTTTGCCGGCAATGGCGACAAAGTGCGCGCCGGCGATGGCGGCCTGGCCACCGCAGCCAGCATTTGCGGTGCCCGTGCTGTCTGTATGGATCGCCTGGGCAATACCTACATCTGCGAACGGGAAGGCAACGGCATCCGTAAGGTGGACGCGCAGGGGATAATGTCCACCTATGCCGGCACCGGCGAGCGTGGCTACAGTGGCGACTTAGGGCCAGCGCGCAGCGCGACCTGGGGGTCACCCAAAGCGATCCGTTGTGATCAGGACAACAATCTGCTGGTGGTGGATACCGAGAACCATGCGATCCGGCTGATTGACGCCGCTACAGAGGTGGTGACGACCATTGCTGGTGGGCGTCGTAGCGGCGCGGGGGATGGGGGCCCGGCGATTGCCGCGGGGCTGGATCGTCCGCATGGCTGTGACGTGGATGCGCTGGGGCGTCTGTACATTGCCGATAGCAATAACCACCGCGTGCGCGTGGTGGAGGGGTAAGCCTGGCCAATGTGGCATCTACCACTAGTTCGCACTGCGGCAGCATGGCGGCATACAGGGCTTTCGATTACCATACAACTTCTCGACAGCGCGGGGGACAGGCGCTGTCGGCACACATGGGCCTAGACACAAGAGGTGGACTGCCGTATGGATCTCGAACTCAAAGATAAAGTGGCGATTATTGGCGGGGCGAGCAAAGGACTGGGCAAAGCCTGCGCCGCCGTACTGGCGCAAGAAGGGGCCAAGGTCGCCATTTGCAGTCGTACCAAGGCCGATCTCGAGCAAGCGGCCCAGGAGATTCGCAATACCAGTGATGCGGAGGTCTTCCCTTTCGCTGGTGATCTGGATCACCACAGCACTATCCAAGAGTTGATCGCCAGCACCGTGGCCCATTTTGGTCGCCTCGACATTCTGATCAACAATTCGGGTGGTCCGCCGCTGGCTCGGGCGCAGAGCGCCACGGAAGAGCAGTGGGCCACTGCTGTGCAGCGCTCGCTGCTGTTCTTTGCACGCATGTCCCGTGAGGCGCTGCCGCATTTGAAGCAGCAGGGGGGCGGTCGCATCATCAATATCCTGGCGAGTACGGTCTATCAGCCGATCCCGAATCTGGCCCTATCGGGCGCCACGCGGATGGGCGTGGTGGCTTTCGCCAAAAGCCTGGCGGATGAGGTGGGGCGGGATGGCATTTTGGTCAACAATGTCTGCCCGGGCTCGATCTTGACGGAGCGCATGTTGTCCAACGTCACCTCGCGGGCCAAGGAACTCGGCATTCCCATTGAAGAGGCGCTGACACAGCGCGCCTCTGAAACCGCGGTGGGCCGTATTGGCGATCCCAAGGAGATGGCCTATCTCGTCGCATTTCTGGCCTCGGGCAAGTCCAGCTACATTACTGGCACGACGATCCTGGTGGATGGGGGCCTCGTGCGTTCGGTGCTCTAAGATCCTCTCCCGGTAGGGGCACCAGCGCCGGAACCCCTACCAGGGCGGGCTTCAGGTGTCCTCAGGAGGACATCTGGCGCATCAGATATTGATAGAACTCATCCTGGAGCCAGTCCTTCTCGATGTGTAAGGCACACACGCAGGTCTCAAACTGGGCGGACAGCTTGCGGAACAAAGCCGCTGTGGGGCGGAGTCCATCCATGGTCGAGACGGTCGCATAGGCTTGCTTCCCCTGCGCAATGTAGTATTCCGCGCTCACAGGGCGGCGATGGCGCTGCAAACTCTCGGGAAACATCCCCACGATAAACAGGGCGTAATCGCCGAGGTGTTTCTGCGTGGCACGGGCGTGGGTCTGATCGCCGCGTTGGCTTTCGAGACGCAAATCCACCAGATGCTCGATGCGCCGCCCCTGCGCGTCGCGCACACGGTAGAGATGGTCGATGTGCGTAAAATCCACCAACAGCCCGGTGACATAGACCGTCAATTCTGGATCAGTATATCCTATTTGTGCAAAGCTGGCTTCAGTGAGGCTATGGAACAGCTGACGGAGTGGATGACGCTCCGGAATGGGCGCTGGCGATGTGGGTTGCGACGGCATGCCATGGATCCTTTCGTGCTCACCCTGGTTCTACAAGCGCTTCTGATAAATCTGTACGCGGTGCCGGTTGGTCTCCGGGACGTACAGACGCTGTTCGTGGTCCAGCGTCACGGCCACTGGACCCCAGAAATAGGGTTCTGTCTGTGACGAGACGTGATACGGGGTGTTCAGGTGCGCCGGCAAGGCTGGTGTGAGGTCTGAGATCGTCCGCACCTGCCATTCTTCTGGATTGGCGGCAAAATACTCCTCCGCCCATTTGGAGAGGGTGGCCTGCCCGCGCAGGAGCATCTGAAAACTGCCGTCTGGCCCAAAGACCTGCACGCGTTCATTGCCCCAGTCGGCCACATAGATGTAGCCCTCGGCATCAACTGCCACACCTGACGGACGATGCAACTGGCCTTCCTCTTGCCCAGACACACCGTACGCCGCGATAAACTGTCCCTCGGCGGTGAAGTGCTGGATGCGGTCATTGCGCCAGTCCGCCACATACACCTGCCCCTGGGTATCCACCGCCACCCCCCAGGGCAAGTTGAATTGCCCCTCAGCGCTGCCGGCTTCGCCCCATTGCAAGAGGAAGCGGCCATCCGTCGTAAACTTCTGCACCCGATTATTGTGCTGATCCACAATGTAGACGTGGTCGGAGCCATCAATGGCGATGCCGGCCGGCCCGTTGAGTTCGCCCGCGGCCCGGCCTGGCGTACCCCATTTGCCCAGGAAGGTGCCGGCGGTGTCAAACACGGAAATACGGTGATGATACTCGTCCGTGATGTAGAGACGTTCCTGACTGTCAAACGCCATCGCCACCGGCCAGGCGAATTGCCCATCGCCAGTGCCAAAGCCTTTACCGAACTCGCCGAGATACGCCTCGTCTAGCGTGCAGATACCGACCCGAATGGCCGAGGCCCGGGCCGGGTCACAGCGATTGAGGACAAAAATGCGCCCATCCCGACTCACGGCCACGGCATACGGGTTGGCAAAGCCACGCCCATTGTAACCGTTATTCACAATGCCGATGGTTTTGACGTATTGCAAGGTGATACCTGGTGCCGCGACCTGTGTACGCACGTCTGTCCCCTCTCAGATGGTATAGGCGCGTTACGCGAGCTGAAATTCCCGCGTTGACGCCATCAAACGCAGCAGATGGCCCACACGCTGCTCGGCCGCATCGCCGGGCTGATGGTCGGTGAGATCCAACACGCCCTCTGCTGCGGCAAAGGCCACCAGGGCCTCGGTGGTCTCGGCGTCAACCGTCAAGAGCCCCAGCATGTCGAGACAGTGCTGCACCAGTTGCGCTGGGGTCAACACCCCGCCGGACACGGTGGCGAGCCGGTCAATGATGGTCCGCACCCCCGGATTGCGCACATTGCTCAACTCCTTGGCAATGAAGTTGATGCGCTCCACCAGCGCACCGCTATCGATCCACTCGATGCCCTCGTGCCAGCCCTCGACCGAAGGCGGTTGCAGGAGGCCCTGCCCCATGTATAACGTCTGATAGGCCAGCTGATGCGCTCCCAGCGTTGGGGTGTGATAGCTCCCGGCCAGACGAATGGCCCCAACGAGCAGTTCAGTCGGCCCCTTTACCCGGGCGTAGTGGGCGCGTTCGGAGGTGAAGTAGGGGGAGTAAAACAGCGTGCGCAGGACGGCGCGTATCTCGTACTGTGAGTCAAAGTAGGCGCGCATCATGGCTGCAATGGTCTGCTGGCCCGCTTCGTCCACCTCGTCGGCGGCGAAGAACTGGAACAGGCGGGTGCTCAGAAAGCGGGCGGTGGACTCTTGCCGGGCAATAATGGCAATGATGTCCTCGCCGTTCAACCTGCCGGTTTCGCCCAGGAAGGTTTTTTCGTCATGGTCATGGTCCGTCTCGCGGTAGTCGAAGTGCCAGGCAATCCGCCCGTAGGGCCAGATGGAATCCTTG
Source organism: Pseudomonadota bacterium (assembly GCA_005777235.1). GTDB lineage: Bacteria > Tectomicrobia > Entotheonellia > Entotheonellales > Entotheonellaceae > SXND01. The sequence continues at coordinate 67,038 of SXND01000282.1, read as the reverse complement.
CTGGCGCGCATGGCCATGTACTCGGCGTTCCCCAGCGTCCAGCCGGTGAAAGCGCGCGCACATTCCTTAATGTCATGCTCGCTATAGTTGCCAATCCCCATCGAAAACAGCTCTAACAATTCCCGCCCATAATTCTCGTTGATGGCGCCCAGGTGGTTGGTGTTATTGTCGAGCCAGAGCAACATGGCGGGGTCTTTGGACAACTCCAGCAGCAACGTATCGAAACGCCCGAGACCGTAGCGCCGGAACATGTCAATCTGATTGAGCAAGGCGCGCGCCTGATTGAGCTTGGCGTAGCCGGTGGCAAACAGGCTGTGCCAGAAGAGTGCCATCTTTTCTTCGAGCGGACAGTGGGTGGTGATCATGCGATACAGCCAGGTGGCGCCAGCAGCATCAAGCTGGCGTAACTCCGACTGATCGACATGGTAGCGCCGGATGAGATCATCCGGCATGGCCTGTGGGTCGCTGGGGTGGAGGAGTTCCTCCACCACCGACTCATAGCCTCGCGCCGTGTAGGCGTCCAGGGTGTCACAGGTGGCGCCAAAACCGGCGCGGCGCAGTAAATGGGCCATAAGCGTGCGGTCTGGGAGTGGCATAACGTCCCCTTTGCTCTGATGTTACGCTGCCGCTGGCGTCAGGTAGGTAAAGGATTCGAACTGGCCATTGACAATGGGGGCAGCTTCCAGGCCCAGCCATTGCTCCAGCAACGTGGTGTAGGTACAACGGAAGTCGTTATTAAAGTGCAAATCCCCTTCGAGCTGCTCTGCGAGTCGCAAAGACGGATACGCGCCGTAGAGGCCGCCGTGGACCGCATCGCCGATGACAAAGGCCACTCCGCCAGAGCCGTGGTCGGTGCCAGAGCCGTTATCGCGGATACGTCGCCCAAACTCGGAGAAGATCAACAGCACGACCTCGTCGGCCCGACCGTGTTGCCGCATATCCTCCATAAAACTCCCCACCGCGCCCGACACTTCCTGCCACAGCTTGGCGTGGGTCGCTAACTCGCCGGCGTGGGTATCAAAACTGGCGTGCTGCGTGTAGCAAATCCGCGTGCCGAGGTCGGCGCACAGCACCTGGGCCATGCTCTTGAGATTGGTGGCAATGGCGTTGTTCGCATAGGTCACGGTCGAGGTATAGTGCGCTGGGGCCGTGCGCAGCCTATCGGCGCCTTGCAGGGCATACGAGGCTGTCTGCCCCAAGAAGCCTTTGACCACATCCTGGCCCGCCGCATTGCCGTACATCTTGGCAAAGGTGTCGAGGGCCATTTGGCGCGCCTGCGTCTCCTGGAGTTCTGGGAAGAGGCCGTAGGTGTCCAGGTTACCCACCGAGGCGACCGGGACGCCTTGGCAGCCGAGAGCGCGGGGCAAACCGCGCCCAAAGTTGACGCCGGTCAGGACGTTGTCTCCCTTGGGATCGAGGTCACGGATAGCCCGGCCCAACCAGCCTTCCCGGCCAATTCTCTCTGGCTCGGCCGTGTGCCAAATATCTAGGGAGCGGAAGTGTGAGCGATCGGGGTGTGGATAACCGATACCGTTGACCACGGCCACATGCCCCGCGTCCCACAGGCTTTTGATGGGCCCCATACTGGGGTGAAATCCCAGGGTATCGTTGATGGGGAGGACATCCTCGGGGGCAATCTTGATGGTGGGGCGAAAGTCGTAGTACAGCCCATTGGTGTAGGGCACAACGGTGTCGAGACAGTCGTTACCACCGTTGAGATGCATGACGACCAGCGCTTTGTCGCGTGCAACAGATGCCATGGCATGGCCTCCTATTGGGGTGGGCAATGGTTGCTGTGGGCGCACGTGGTACGCTACACTGACGGCCAGACGTACCATGGCAGCCCCAGACGAGATAGGCGCCCCGTCCATCCTGGCCATGCCGTCCATCCGAGGATGTGAGACTATCATACTCGACCTCGCGAGGACAACTGCTCTGCAGGCCGCCCTGCAGAATTGCCGTTGCTCGCCGCAGGCCTAGGAGCGCGCACGCGGGTACACCAGTCCCTCTGTGAAGGAGACACCATGCACTTTGGCTGTTTTTTCGTCGGACAACGCCCACTGGTCCACGAACAGTATGCGAATGGCCAGCAAGTGAACCCCAATCCCATCTCCCGTACGGATGCCCAGGTGCATCACGACATCCTGCGCGGCGCGCAACTCGCCGAGACGCTGGGCTTTGACTCCGTGTGGATCGCCGAACATGCCTTCAGCGAGCACAGTACCATTAGCGCACCGCACACCCTCCTGGCGGCGATTGCGGCCAAGACACACCGGGTGCAGGTTGGCGTGTCGTGTAGCATCGTGCCGTGGTATCACCCGCTGCGCTTGGCTCAGGATCTCGCCACCCTCGATATCATCAGCGAGGGACGCCTGATCGTCGCCGTCGGGCGCGGGTATCAAAAGCAGGAGTTTGATGCCTATGGCCTGGACATCGCCGAATCGCGGACCCGTTTTGTCGAGGGCATGGACATTGCCGTCAAAGCGTGGAGCCAGGAGCGGGTGGCGTACGAAGGGAAATTTTATACGATTCCAGAGGTCATGGTGGTCCCCAGGCCGTGGCAACAGCCGCACCCGCCCATCTGGATGGCCGTGACCCATAGCCCGGAGTCGGTCGCGTTGGCTGTGCAGCATGGCTGGGGCATTGTGACCATCGGCAGTACCTTCTTCCCAGCCGCCCCCGAGGCGGACGAGAATCTGATCACGCTGTATCGCTCCAGCATGTTGGCCAGGGGCGTGCCGGCAGACGACATCACCGTCGTGGCGGTGCGTAATACCTACGTCACGCCGCGTGCTGAAGACGCGCACGCCCTGTTAGCCCCGCGGTTGCGCTGGGCTGGGGATCTGGCTACGTATCTGCGCACGCCGGTATCGACCCTGGCCCTAGCGGGTGGGCTGCGTGGCTATGAGCACTACGCGCGTGATCCTTTCATTGATCCCGAACTGGTCCAGCGCCGTGGTGCGGAAGCCATGGGCGCGATTGGTTCACCGGCGCAAGTCATCGCCACGCTCCGCGAGTTGCAGGCCCGGCATGTGACGCATTTCCTGTGTTACATGGATATTGGCGGCCTGTCGTATGAGGAAGTCGCCCCCGCCTTGCGCCTGTTTGCGGAGCAGGTGATCCCACACTTCAAGTAAGAGCCTCTCCCCTGCAACGCAGCCGGACTTAGAGCCTCCAGGGATAGGCTCCAAGCCCGGCCCCTAGGAGACGTGGTCCCACCCCGGCCTCACCCCCTAGAGCCACAAGCTGGCCCTGCCCATGGGAGGCCTGCGCCAGCACGTCGGTCAGCGTCGCCATGTCCTGGTCACGTCCGACAAAACGCGTCAAGCCACGCGCTGCGGTCGCCTGGAGGCGACGACACACCGACGTAGGCCCGAGCAATTCAAACACCTCGACGGGTTCTGGTAAGCCTCGCTCTGGCATGGGTCCAAGCGCTCTCACCCGTACCAGGCCCTCAATGAGTCGCCAGGGTACCTACCGGCAGGCGAATTGTCCCTGGAAGCGCCAACTGCTCCATGCGCTCCGCCAGGTGAGTGGTCTGACCGACGGCGGAGCAATCCACGCTGTTGGAGCAACGCGAGGACTTGATCCAGCACCGCGTAGAAATCTATGCACACCGTTCTCCGTGGCGATCGTAGAGCGCCAGAGTAGCCGCTGGGATTGGCGCGAGAGGCTTTCTATAGTCCTGGGTTGGTGTTAGCCTCGCAACAGCTTGCACAGCTCGATCAGTGCCGTGTTGGACACACGCCGTTTGATAGTAACGCGCCGTGCCGGTACGCGGATTTCCTGCGTGTGGACCGCATGATTGGCCATCACGATGGCGACATACGCCAGCCCGACGGGCTTCGCTTCCATCGTGCCCGGTCCGAGCACCCCGGTCACGCCAATACCAATGTCCGCGCCAAGCTGGGCACGGATCGCCTGCGCCATGGCTGTGGCACTCTCCTGGCTGACCACACCGTACTGCTGGAGGACCGCTGCCGGCACGCCGTGGGCTATGGCCGTGGTCGGACTGTGCACCACCGCCCCGCCTTGGTAATATGTGGCGCTATGGGGCACTTCGGTCAGACTGTTGACCAGATACCCGCCCGTACAGCACTCCATCGTTGCCAGGGTCAAGGACTGCGCGGTTAAGAGCGCCCCGACTGCTTGCTCAGGGGTGTCCGTATCGTAGCCCCAGACATATGGTGCCAGCCGGGTGACAATGGCCTCCTCCACTGGCGTGATCAGGGCCTGCGCCGTGGTCGTATCACGGGCGCGGGCGATCATGCGCAGGTGAATGCCGTCGGCCTTGGAGTAGATGCCCAGATACGGGTTGTCACGCCCAAAGAACTCGGCGATGGTCTCATCCACCGCCGCTTCGGAGAGTCCCATGGTTTTAATGGCGCGGGTGAGGGTAATTTCCCCAGTGGCGAGCTGGCGCAGACGCGGCGCCACATGGTTCTCCCACATCGGATGCGTCTCTGCCGGTGGCCCGGGCATGGCAACAATGATCTTGCCGTCGCGCTCCACCCACCAGCCAGGTGCCGTGCCCTGCGGATTGGGCACGAACTGCGCCGACGGAATCAGGTGCGCCTGTTTGATGTTGGCGGCAGGCATATCGCGTCCACGCTGTTGGAAATTCTGCTGAAGCGTGCTGAGGCCCTCGGGGTCGACCGTCGGCGTCTCGTTGAGGGTAGCGGCAATGGCCTCGCGGGTGAGGTCATCTTGCGTCGGCCCAAGCCCCCCAGTGGTCAAAATCAGATCGGAGCGTTGCAGGGCGCGCCGAAAACCTTCCGTCAGCATGGGCAGGCTGTCCCCAATCAAGGACACCCCTTGCAGTTGGATGCCCAGCGCTGGCAGGCGGGCGGCCAGCCAGCCAGCGTTGGTGTCCAGCAGCTCGCCCATGAGCAATTCGGTGCCAATAGAAAAAATCTCCGCTTGCACGTTGAGGCTCCTTCTGGGCTTACTACTGGCCGGCTTTGATAAAATCGGCACAGCGCTCGGCAATCATCATGGTCGTCACGTTGGTATTGGCCCGCACCACGTCCGGCATGATCGAGGCATCGGCCACGCGCAGGCCCGTCAGCCCGTGCACACGGCACTGTTGATCCACCACCGCCATGGGATCGGACGCCAGGCCCATCTTGCACGTGCCGGAGATGTGAAATGAGCTGGTGACGTTCTGCAGCAGCCACTGATCCAGGGCCGCATCCGAGGCCAGCACCGCCGCGCTCGGGGAGACGACATGCTCCAGGATGGCCTGAAACGCCGGGTCGTCCACCAGGCGCACGCACAGCCGCACGGCTTCGCGCAGACGCTGCACGTCCCAGGGGTCGGCAAGATAGCGGTACTCCATTGCCGGCTGCACCGTCGGATCGGTGGAGGTCAGCCCCAGCGCCCCAGCGCCCACGGCGAGATAGAGGCCGCAGTTGATCGTATGGCTAGGATCCTGGCCCGTGGCATGCACCGTGTTGAGCGAGGCTGGCGACAGGATCATATCGTTCGGCGTACTCGACCCCATCGCGGTATAGCGCAACCGCACGGCCCGGCGGGCAATGTCGTCTTCGGGCACGCCCGGTTTCAGGCGCAGCCGCACCTGCACATTGGGATGATCCCGCATGTTCTGCCCGACGCCGGGCAGATGCTGCACCAGCGGAATCCCCAACGCGCCTAGGGCCTCCTGTGGTCCAACGCCAGAGAGCAGCAACAGCTGCGGCGAGGCCACGGCGCCAGCGCTCAGCACGATCTCCTGGCCTTCCAGCACAAAACGCTCGCCACCACTCTCGACCTCAACCCCAATCGCCGTCTTGCCGTCAAACACAATACGCCGTACCAGCACCTGCTGGCGTACGGTGAGATTGAGCCGGTGGCGGGCCGGGTTGAGATAGGTCAGAGCCGTACTCATGCGCACACCATCGACGTTGTTTTCGGCCCGCAAGCTCAGGCCGGTGGCCTCGGGGTGATGTACGTCGGGGTATTCGGGGAAGTCGGCGTTGACGCAGGCGCGATAAAACGCCTCTTGCATCGGCGGCCAGGTCTCACGCGGAAAGCGCCGCACCGGGACCGGACCGTCGGTGCCGTGGAACTCGTCACGGAAGTCGGCGTCGTTCTCCAGTTTTTTGAAATACGGCAGCACCTGTTGATACGACCACTCGGTGTTGCCCCAGGCAGCCCAGGTGTCAAAATCCTCCGGCGCGCCGCGGATAAACGTCTGGCCATTGATGGCGCTGGTGCCGCCAGTGGCTTTGCCACGTGGCACAGGCATGGGTTCCGGCTGGTGCGCGTTGGCGGTGCCGACAAACGACCAGTTGTACGGCGCCCCGGCTTGCCGCGCTTCCAGGTTGATGGTGCCCCAGCCGTATTTCAGCATGTCTGGGAGTTGTGCCGTGTCTGGAAAATCTGGTCCGGCCTCTAGGAGCAGGACGGTGCGGCCTGGATCCTCGGAGAGCCGAGCTGCCAAAATGCAGCCGGCGGTGCCACCGCCGACGATAATCGTGTCGTAGCGCATGGGGTGTCCTTCTCTAGGGTGTGTGTACCGTGCAACAGGCGCACTATAGCAGGCGGCGCCGGGCGGTGCACGTATGGAGCTGTGCCATGTAGGGTCACACGCTGTGCAGTGTGGCCTCCTCCCCTTGACTTTGTGGCGCAGCTTGGGCACCCTGCCTCGGCACAGAGGATACCGCACAGTGCAGTCCATGGGCAGCGCTGCGCATGCTGGTCTCATGACACGATATACTATGCAAGGGATCCCGTATGAGCACCATCGCCACCGCCCTCATCGACTTACTGGCAGAAGCTGGCGTGCGGCATCTCTTCGGCGTACCCAGCGGTCCCTGGGCGCCGTACATGGACGCCATGCGCACCGGAGCAGTGGACTACGTGCTCACCAGCACCGAAGCCGCCGCTGGGTTCATGGCCAGCGTGTGCGGCATGCTGACGCAGCGTCCAGGAGCGTGTTATGGCACCTATGGCCCGGGCGCGACGAACTTGTGCACGGGCGTCGGGTCCGCCTGGCTAGATCGCGCCCCAGTGCTGGCGTTCACCACCGAAGGGCCAGCCAACATGCGCCAGCGCACCTTGCAGATGCAGATTGATCACCAGGCACTGTTCCGCCCCCTGACCAAGTGGACCACGCGCTTGCAAGCCGACAATCTGCGCCAGACACTGCGTCGGGCCGTACAGGTCGCCACCGCTGAAGTGCCGGGGCCGGTACATCTGGGCTTGCCCGAGGATCTGGGCCCGCAACCCTGTGTGCCCGAGGCGGGCACGGTGCCCATGCAGTGGGGGCGTCCGGCGCCGGCGCCGACGTTGGAGCAGTTGCAGGAGCTTGCCGGGCATCTGCGCCAGGCCAGGCGGCCACTGCTGGTCCTGGGGCTGTCCTGCGTACGCGCCGGGGGCTGGGAGGCCTTGCGGCAGTTTGTCGACCAGCAACGGCTGCCGGTGGTGCTGTCGCCGATGGCCAAGGGGCTCGTGCGCGAAGAGCATCCATCCTACGTTGGGGTGGTGTTTCATGCGCTGAGCGACATCGTGGCGGAAACCATCGAGGAGGCCGATACGGTGCTGGCGGTGGGCTATGATCCGGTGGAGTTTAACTACGAAGCCTGGCTACCGGATGTGCCGCTGCTGCATGTCGATACCGTGCCAGCGGATGTCGATGCGTCCTGCCGTCTGGCCTGCGAAGTGGTCGGCGATCTGGCCACGGTGTGGCACTTTTTGGCGACCCTGCCAGTGCTGGCCCATACCTGGGATCTGGAAGCCATTGGCATGCGTCGGCAGCGCATGTTGGCGCAGCTCAGTGCGCCACGCACACGCCTGGCGCCGTCGCAGGTCTTAGGCGCTGTGCAGGATCTACTCCCCCCTAACGGCTTCTTGACGTGCGATGTCGGCGCCCATACGCACCTGATTGGCCAGGCCTGGCGCACGGCGGCCCCTGGGCATCTGGTGATGACCAATGGCTGGTCGTCCATGGGCTTTGGCATTCCGGCAGCCCTGGCCACCAAGCTGTGCTATCCCGAGCGCCAGGTGGTCTGCATCACCGGTGATGGCGGCTTTTTGATGATGGTGGGGGAGATGGCCACAGCGGCGCGCTTGGGACTGCCAGTGGTCTTTGTGGTGCTGGTGGATCACCATTTACAGCTCATCACCCTGAAGCAGGGGCATCAAGGCTTTCCGTGCTATGGCACGCCCTTGAGGTCGGGAGCGTATCCGCCGCCGAGTCATTATTTTGGGGTGCCGGTGACGACGGTACGCACCGTAGCGGAGGTGCACGATGCCATCGCCCAGGGGCTACGCGCCGCCGGGCCCGTCATCGTTGAAGCTCTGGTCGATCCGGCGGAATATGCCGACCTGATTCTGCGGCCGCATAAGCTCGGGAGCCAGGCAGCAAAAAGCCCGCACGCCTGAGCACCTTCTCCAGGCGGCGGGCAACGATCAACCCAAGAGCGCGCAGGATCCCTAGTCACTGGCTTTCTGGACGTTGGTAGCCTGTTCGCCCTTCGGACCATTGACAATCTCGAAATCGACCTCTTCCCCCTCGGTCAGCGTCTTGAAACCGGCGCCTTGGATCGCCGAAAAGTGGACGAAAATGTCCTTTCCACCCTCACGAGCAATAAAACCATAGCCCTTGCGATCGTCAAACCACTTGACAGAACCTCTTGGCATGCCACGTTCTCCGTACCTGTACACAATGTAAAACCTGTGAAGAGCAAGTGATGAGGCACCACCGCTCAGACTTCAAACTGCAGAAAGAGGGGATGGGAAGTCTGACTATGCCAGGCATACTCATTGATCACCGCTATTTCCCGGTACCAACTCTTTACCCTGCGAATGTGGAATATATCAATGGGGGAGTAGGCTGTCAAGCGAAAGCCCCGCCACGGGACAGCGCGCTAGGCGCCGTTCAGTCAAGACGTTGCGACTGGCGTTGCAGACCTTCAATAGGATACTGGCGTTGCTGCCAGCCGGGGAGTCCTTCGTCTAACACGTTGATGTTGCGATACCCGGCACGATACAATTGTTCGTAGGCCAGACTGGCCAGATGATGGGGACAGCTTCAATACAGGATCACCGGGCTATTGCGCGGCACTTCGGCCATGCGCACGGCCAGATCCTTGAGGGGGATAGACACCGCCTTGGGGAGATGCGTGGCGTTATACTCGTCCAGACTGCGGACATCCACGAATAACTGCGGCCAGCCAGCATCCAGGGCTTCCTTAACCCGATCAACGCCAACAAACGTGATGGAGATCGCGGGATCGACCTTGTGCTGCGCATATTCGGGATAGTTGAGCGGGTTCGCCAGGGCCGGAGCCAGAGCGCCGAGTGCCAGGGCCATACACCAAACGACAGTGCAGGTGACACACACCATTTTGCGAGACATGCACTCCTCCTTCAACCTTGCCGTGTCTCAAACTGGATACTGTCAATGCCGCACCATTGTATCTGACCGCTCGCAGGCTGAAAAGAGATGTTTTCGTCGTGCCGGTCGTGTACTATGCCGCAACACACACGTTTAGCACACGCAGGAGACGTACACAGGATGTCCAGACCCAGTTGGCAGCGCAGCGTTTTGGGGTTCACAAGTGTGGGGGGGCTCCTGCTCTATGCGACCCTCGTCTGGGGACATGCGGATCTCGATCCACGCCAGAGCATCCCGAATAAATGGGAAACGTACACGGTCAATGTGCCCACCGAAACCGACGTCCCGACGGTGCAGGTGCGTCTCCTGGTGCCACGCGAGTTTGAGATTGAGATGCTAGGGCATACCCAGCTCTGGCAGATGGCCAAAACGCGGGATGAGCGTGGCTACGTCAAGGAGGTCACCTGGAGTGGGAGTCAGATTCCGCCGCAAACGTTTGGCGAGTTTAAGTTGCTCATCCGCAATCCCACCGCGCCGGGCACCTACCTGTGGAAGATTGAGCAATACTACGAAGACGGCAGCATGGCCACTTGGGACGCGCAGACCCTGATTGTGCCCGTGGCCAATGCCGCTGGCAGCACGCCGCGCGCCGAGGAAGCCTGGCGCCTGGCGCAGGTCGCCATGACCGTCAGCCTGGTGGCTCTGGGCATTGCCGTGACGTTGATTCTGGTGACAGCGTTGGGGATACTCCGCAGTGGCCGTGGGCAGGGTACGCCCGTATGAAGCATGCGCTGGAATATGTGGGAGCCCTGGTACACCTCATGGGCATGCTGCTGTTTGTGGGGGGGCACGTGTGGTTCGGCATCATGACGGTGGTGGTCGAGCGCCAGCAGGATCATGACGGCGCACGCTTTTTGGCGCAGCACCTGCCGCGTCTGGCCAACGTCTTTGGCGCCGGGGTGCTGCTGCTGTTTGGCAGTGGTCTACTGCGCTTGCTGGTGTGGAACGAGCCCGGACTGCTGTTTCTCCCCGATCCGTATGGCTGGATCCTGTTCAGCAAGCTCATCCTGTATATGCTGATCGTCATCAACGGCGCGGTGATCGAGCGGCGCTATCTGCCACACGTGTTGCAGGCGTGCCCAGCGCCCAGCGGCACGGGCACGGTGTGGCAGATCACACCAGCTTGGGCGCACGTGAAAATGCACGCCCGCCTCAATCTGCTCCTGGCCCTGGTGGCTGTGGCCCTGGGCGAAGCGCTGCGCTATGCGAGGTTATAAGGCCATGCTGCAACGCTTGACGCTTCTGGTTGCCCTGCTCCTCGTGCACTGCGGCTCTTTCGTGTGGGCCCATCACGGCGGGCTGGGTATTGAAGGCGATTTGGTGCAGTGGGCGCTGAAAGTCGACCAGTGGCAGGAGGAGGGCATTGCCCAGGGGCATCGCGTCAAATTCCTCGCCTATCCACGCCAACCCGTCCTCGGTACCGCCACACGCCTGGTGTTCGAGATCCAATCGACGGCGACCGGACAGTATGTCAGCGGCCTGGTGGCGGAATTGGAGGTGCGCGCGCCGGATGGCACGCAGTCGCTGCTGCCCTTGCCGGAGATTCCCGGCGTGACGGCCTATTACGAGGCCAGCACCGTGTTTACCCAAGAAGGGGAGCATACGCTGACCTGGCGCTCCAGCGCCAACGGCATGCCGTTTAGCACTGCCTTTCGCAAGACCGTCAGCCGCAGTGCGCTGCACAGCGATTGGCCGACCTTGCTGGGCTATGGCACGGTCGCCGCCACGGTCTTGGTGACGTGGCTCGGGCTGGTGATGTCCGTCCAGCGCCGCTTTGCCACGGTGTGGAGCAATGGCCACACGCCAGGCCCTGTCCCGTAGCTGCTTATACGCGGGCCCAGGCGTCGTGGCGCCGTGGTGGCATCCGGTACGCTTGGCGCACGCCGTCTCGATGCTCGACATAATGTGCATGCCACCTCGCATCACCAGGGCATGAGCTGGAACACCGCCGCAGAGGATGCGGCCCGCCAGGCCCTGGGCCTGCCGCTGGGGCCGGGTCGCTATGGCTGAGCGACAGGAGGAGCCAGCTCCGTCTGACCGTGCCCCAAGGCTACCGCGCAATACTCACTGCGGTTTCTGCATCGCGCGGCATTGCTTCAGGCGCCGCCGCCAGCCGCAGCAGGGTGCCATAGGCGGCATCACGTACATCCGCATCTGCGTCTTCCTGGAGCACCCGCACCAGGCGAGCAAAAATATGCTCGTCACGATAGAGAGGCTCTAATTGACCAAGAAGGCGGGCGGCCTCCTGGCGCACGCGCGTCCCAGTGTCTGGGGAAGGTCATACCAGGGTTGCGTGGCGTAGTCGAGGGCCTCGAGCATTATGGCGATGGCGCGCTGGCTGAGATCGCCATCTCGGTCATTCAGGAGGATAGCGCACCCCTGGAGCCGCTCGGGCCAGCTCTCTTCCCCACGGCTGTCACTGAGCAAACCCAACAATCTTGCTCGTATAGCAGGCGGAGGACCACCTGGCATGGCAATCAAAGCCCGGGCGGCGCTTTGCCGTGCCTGCCAGGCAGGAGCGCTGAGCATGGCGACCACCTGTTCTATGAGGGCTGAACCTGGCACGAGGCATGCTGCATACGTCATCGCCAATAACCGCCGGGTCGCCGTCGCAGTGTCTGCAGAAAGATACTCCTCACCCACTGTCCCTAGCCAGGGCAGGAGATGCAGGGTTATCTCTGCGTCACGGCCCACCAGCCCCGCCAGCGCCTGCACCGCCGCCTGCCGCACGCCATCGTGCGCATCGGCCAGGGTGGCGACCAGGGCCTGGCGCACCGCCGCGTCACGGCCCACCAGCCCCGCCAGCGCCTGCACCGCCGCCTGCCGCACGTCATAGTCCGTATCGGCGAGGGTGGCGACGAGGGCCTGGCGCACCGCCGCGTCACGGCCCACCAGCCCCGCCAGCGCCTGCACCGCCGCCTGCCGCGCGCGCCAGTCCGCATCAGCCAGGGCGGCGACGATGGCCTGACGGAGTAGAGCACACGCTTCGACCTCTAGTACAGCTTTTGCGGCACGCATGACGTGTGCCTGGAGCGCGGTCTGGTGTAACGATGCCAGCAAGAGCGTCAAAGCTGGCTCATGCCCCAGGCGTGTTAACTGGGCCAGGCCAGCCAGTGCCGTATCACGCACTGCAGGTATCGGGCTGTCCTGCAAAGGTTGCAATTGCCGGGTCAGGGCATCAAGCACTGTTGGCGAGAGCCCAACGTCATCAGCCGCCAGCGCTGCGCTGAGAAAAAGATCGCGATAGAGGATCGCCTCGTGTGGGCTGTTGGCGGTGAGAATGCTCTGGGCCAGGTCACTCACCGCATCACGGCGGCGTTCTATCACCCCCAACTGCCCGGCGCACAGGAGGATGGGTTCCCGCCAGCGCGGGCGGTGCAGATGTGGCGCCATGGCCTCCCAGCGCTCATCTGGGCTCATGCGGGCCAGGGCACGACCGGCGAAGTACTCCTGAAAAGTTAGATGCAGGAAACCAAAGGCGTCACGGCCACGCTCGACCAGCAGACCGGCAAAATGGCGCATAGCGCGCAGAAAGCGCTCGGCTGCCTGACGCGCCTGGACTCGTTCTCTGCGCGACGCTGTCGTGGGATCGCCCCCCTCATAGCGCAGACAGATATCCTCCAGCGCTTGCTCCAGCTCCTGACGCCGGGCCGTGCCACTGGGCTTATGCTGTTGCAGCCAGAAGGCCAGCTCGATCAAGTGGTCACTCGCCGTGTGGAAGTCAAGGCGTTCGGGCAGGTGTCGACGCGCCCCACGGCTGCGGGCCAGTTGCCAGTTGTCGATCAAGGTGCGCACATAGCTGGCATACAGGTCAATACGCCAATCGGGCAGTTTGCCGACATGACGCCGCAGCAGCGCCAGCATGGTCAAGAGCAGCGGACTGGCCGCCAGGCGTTCCACACTGGCATTGCTGCGTACATCGTCCAGGAGGGCTTGCGCTTCGGTGGCGGCGCGCTGCAGCACACTGGGGGTCTCGCCTCGGGCCAGCTCGATTTCATAGGTGCGACACCACTGCTGGGCGAACTGGGCAATCTCTGTGCGGCCAAAATCCAGCACCGTGACGTGTGGCAGATCACCGGCCAGACGCGCTTCACGATAGCCCACAATACGGCTGGTGACGGCAAAGCGATTGCCACGCGACGCCCATTGTCGCATGAGCCCCCCGACCTGCTCGGCGACAAACTGCCGTTGCGCCGTGTCGAGCACCTCGTCCAGGCCATCCAGCAGGACCACCGCCCGCCCGGCCTCCAGAGCCTGCTGAAACAGCGGCGCCAGCCCTGGCAGGCTGTGCCAGCGGTCATAGTATAGGGCCAGAAACTCTCCCAGAGAACCCGCCGCAATGCCGCGAGGCAAATAGCTGTCATAGGCCGCCAGCGGCACAAAAATCGGCAGCGCGGTTGCCGCTAGGCCCGACGGCCCCTCCCCCTGTGCTGCTCGCAGGGCCTGATAGCGCAGCAGCGTGCTCTTGCCAGAGCCGGGGTCGCCCAGAATCACCACCCCGCGATGCAGAGGGCCATAGAGCAATTCCTCGATCGAACGACGCTGTAAGCGTTCTACTTGCTGGCGGCTCTGCCGGTTCCAGCGTTCCGCGCGCAGTGCATCCAGGTGCATGGCTGCTTCCTCACGCGCCAGCGGGCCATGCTCCTCGGCCTCGAACAGCAAGCGGCGTTCCTCCGCACTGTAGGTATCCGCCGCCTCGGGCACATCGGCCACTGCCTTGAGTTCCACATAGATCTGCGCCAGCGGCAAGACAATCGGCACCCCGGAAGGTTGCAGGCCCTCAAAGGTCAAGTATTGGAACTGCTCGATGAGTGTCTGGCGGTAGCGGGTTTCGAGCGCCGCTAGCGTTGCCGGACTCGGTACCCCGTTGGCCACGGTGATCTGGTGGTGGATGTGCTGCAGCATACGGAGAATAGGCTACAGGCCCGCGAGCATCGGCACTGGCATCGTGTTGCTGGCAGGCGACGCCACCGGTTCGGTCAGCAAGCCAGCCGTAGTCAACGCCAGTTCGCTCTGCTGGTAGGCGGCAATCTGCTGGCCAGGCGAGCCGCCTGCGGTGACCTCGGTCAACACCTGGTAGATGTGCTGCAACAGGGCATTGGTGTGGTCTTGCCCGCGGGCCTGCTCGTGCGCCAGACGACGGCTCTCGGCCAGATGGTCCACCGCCAGCTCGCTCACCCTGGTCTGCCGCTGCAGCACGCGGTCCAAAGCCCCCAGGCGCTGGGCCATCTGGCGCAGCAGGTCAATCTTGATCGACTCTTGCAAGGCAGGTTCCTCCGCTGCCGCCTGATAAAACGCCCCCACCATGTCCTGCAGCAGCACCTCGAACGACACCGTGCCCAGATACTCGACACTGAGGCCAGCATCCTCAAATTCAGCGCGCAGCGTCTCAACATCCAGGGTGCTGCTGTCCATCGGCGTGAGCAGGGCGCGGAATTCACTCAACACGGTGGGATTGAGCAGCCAGTGCTCGAACAACATCCGATAATGCTCTGCCTCGTCCGCCGTGATGGTCCAGGTCGCCAACGCTTCCGCAAAAGCGGCGGCGACCGCCCGTTGGAGCGCGCTGGTACGCTCCGGGGTACCAGCGCGCCCGCACCAACCGCCCGGCGGTTTGCAACAGATGGAGGACAAAGGCCGAGGCCAGACCGCCAGCGCCATCCCCAGCAGCCCCGATCAGGATTTGCTTCACGACGTCATTCATGGCTCCCCTCTACATCCCTCCAGAGGTCTGGGCTCACCAACCTCTCTCGCCTGTCATCCATGCCAGATAGAACAGCAAGCACGCGTGATTGTGCGTTGGCCTCTCGCTGATGTCAACTTGACAATCCCTCAGCCCGCTCGCCACAATGGGCCGCGCACGGCAGAGACATACAAGCGCTCGGCCCGCAACGCGGGCGCACCATAGCAGAGAGAGGAACACCGACATGCACTGTGGAGTGATGGTCACGGGCTACAACCAGGGCGACTGGGACCGCCTGCTGGCGGGGGATTACAGCCGTCCGCCCAAAGTCTCAGACGCCGAGAACATGGACGACACGCTGTACATGGGCGAGCTGGTCGAGCCGCTGGGTTTTGACTCCATCTGGGCGACTGAACACTACGGCTCGGCCTATTCGATGCAGCCGAACCCCTTGCAATACCTGGCCTATTGGGCCGGGCGCACCAGCCGGGTGGATATGGGGACGGCGGTGATCGTGGCGCCGTGGTGGAATCCGGTACGGCTGGCGCACGAAGTCTCCATGCTCGACATCCTGTTAAAAGGTCGGCGCCTGCATCTGGGTATTGGCCGTGGCATCGCGCCGCACGAGTACGCCTCGCTGGGATATCCCATTGAGCAGTCGCACACGTATTTCTATGATGTCGTCAAAGCCCTCAGAGCCGCCGATGGGGCCGAGCGCTTCACGTTCGACGGCGAGATCTACAAGATCCCGCCCACCACCATTCGCCCGCAGGCACGCCACAAGGGTGATCTCACCACGCGTATCAAGGCAGCCTTCACCACCCAGGCTTCAGCGCGGCTGGCGGCGGAGAACGGCCTGGGGCAGCTCTTTGTGGCTGGGGCCAACCTCGACGAGATGACCGTGCAGGTGCAGCAGTTTAACACGATCCGGGCGGAGCTGGGCCTGCCGCCGGACCAGCCGACGACGCTGTTGTGGATGTACTGCGCCGAGACGCATGCCGAAGCCGAAGAGGGCTGGGAGTATTTCCACAATCAACTGCTGGCAGCGCAGCATCACTACTTTGAATGGAATAACCCGGGCTTTGCGGGCATCCCCGGCTATGAAGAGTATCTCAAGCGCCAGACGGCCGACGTCGGCGTGGCCGATGCGGGTTTGGCAGCACGCCGCGCCACGCAGCCCATTGGCACCCCGGACGAGATTATCGACAAGATCCAGACGCTGCAAAAAGCCATCAGCCTGGAAATGGTGGTGATCCACATGTTCTACGGCGGCATGCCACGCGCCAAGGCGGAAAAGAGCCTGCGCCTATTTGCCGAAAAGGTCTTGCCGGCGGTGCACGCCATGCCGACGCCGATCAACCCGGCTTCGCTGGGCCAGCCCAGGACCTAGACTGCACGTCGTTGAGACCAGTGTGCGGCAGGAGCAGCACTCCTGGGAGTGCGGCCATCTTGGCCGCTCTGGAAGAGGACGGGATGCCCGCGTTCCCGGGGGCAGCCTCGCAACGGCGTGCGCTGCTGGCCTACGGTTCCGGTCCTACCTGCAGCGCTGGTGTGTGGTGCAGATGCTCCCGCCGCTGCGCCAGTGCGTAGCGCACCTGCATGACAGCTTGCGAGAACACCTGAAACTGCTCCGCTGCCATGGCCTCCTGCGCGACGCACTCCAACGACCAGGCGACCATGGTGTGCACTTCCTGTTCCAGCGCCACCAGGTCGGCGGAACTGGCCGTTGGCACCTCGTGGAACATGGCGAGCAGGCGTTGCATATGTGCCCCATCCTTGTCGGCCCCTGGGCCACGCCAGGTCTTGCGCAGCCAGGCGTACACGGAGCCCAGGAGGCTCAGCAGCATCGCCCCGAGATAGAATATCCCCTCAAAGCGTTCCCGCATTTGGTCGAACATACTCGTATGCCCGCCGTCAAAATAGGCTGCGGCGCCTGGATGGACGGGGAACGCGGCACTCGGGTCCGTGTCGGGGGCTTCGAGGCTATTGACCTGCGGGAATGCTTGGACGAGATGGGCTCTGCTGGTGAAGAGGAGGCGGGCAATCTCGCCTGCCGCGGGCTTGGAGAGCGTAGCCCGCGCCACAAGCTGCCACGTCACCGCCAGGGTGGTGACTGACTCCCCAGGCAGCGGCGGCGTCCCACCAAACGCCCCGGCAGGCATCTCAATGTCATCCAAGGCTGGGGTGTGTTGGGCGATCACTTCCGCTGCGTCAATCGGCACCAGCTCCGGTGCGCCCTTGGCCGCTTTGCTCATGGCGCTGATGACCTCCGCCAGCAGACCAGGCCCCACGGGCCCAATCGCCACCACGGCGGCGACGCGTTTGCGGGCAATGACCTGGCCCACTTCTCCTAGCGCCAGAGGCAGGCGCTGCACGGTCTGCAGCGGCACGCGATAATGGTTGAGGATTAGGTCAAGAATGGCCTCGTCGCCAGCACTAGCCTGCACAATCCCAATGGTTTTTTTCGCCAGCCCGCCGACGGTCTCAATATGAGCGTACGGCGGCACCAGCAGCGCCACAACGTCACGCTGCACAATCGCAATGCTGCGCACCTGGGGACTGGCCGGCACGTCACTGCGTACAATGGCCAACTCGACCTCACCCCTGTTGAGGGCCTGCGCGCTTGCCGTCCCATCGGGCTGCGGCACAATGCGGAAGCGGGTACGCGGCTGCGTTTCTGCCACACTGCGTGCAAAAGCCATCATCAGGCGTTGGCTGTCACTGCGCAGGGGGCCCGTGGCAATACGGAAGGTCCAATGAGGAAAGGCCAGCCAGGCGATCCCTGCTGCCAGTCCTATGAGGGCAAAACAACCTGTAAGGATCACCCAACGGAGGCGCCAACGCGGTGTGGGCATCTCTTGTTCCCTCTGGCCGTCAACGCTGGCCCGTCGGGCCCATAATGCCCAGCAGACGATACTGCCGCACCCCAGCGCCCCCGCTGGGCTCAGGGAACCTTAACACGGGCAGCCTGAAGCGTCGAGGGCCAGGCTGCCTGCGTCGTGACGCTGGTCGCTTGCCAAGCCCACGCGACCCAGCTACACTGCCCCGCAGACGAGGATATCCCCTGAAGGAGAACGAGCATGGCACGTGTTGGCAGCGGCAAATATACCTACGAGCTGGTGCAAGACTTTCCCAAACTCCCCACCGGGGAGGTGTTAGGCACCGTGAGCACCGTAGCGACGGATTCCCAAGATCGGGTCTACGTGTTCCAGCGCAAAGATCCGCCGGTCATGGTCTTTGACCGCGACGGCAACTACCTCAAGTGCTGGGGCATCGGCGCCATCACCGATCCGCACGGCATGACCATTGTCAATGACATCGTCTACATTACGGATCGCTCCGACTCCGTGGCGATGACCTTCACCCTGGAGGGCAAGCCCTTACAGATCATTGGCAAGCGCGGCGTGCATTCCGACACCGGCGGCGAAAAACCCGGTGACCTAGTACCGCGCGCTGCGGGCCCGTTTAATTATCCCACTGAGCTGACGCCGAGTCCTTCCGGCGACCTCTATGTCTCCGACGGCTATCGCAATGCCCGCGTGCACCGCTTCACACGCGATGGCCAGCTCGTGCACTCCTGGGGTCAGCCCGGCAAGAACGCCCCAGGCGAGTTCCATCTGCCGCACAGTGTACTGGTCGATCCCGAGGGCAAGGTCTATGTCTGTGACCGTGCCAATCGCCGCGTCCAGATTTTCTCGGCAACTGGCGAGTTCCTCAGCATGTGGACGGGCATGGGCGGGCCGAACGACCTGGCCCGCGACAAGGATGGCATGTTTTACGTGTGCGAGCAGGAAGTCGATGGCCAGCCGCCGTTTGTGAGCATCCGCGATGGTCATGGCGGGGTGATTGCGCGCTGGGAAATCCGCCACGCCCATGGGCTTTGGGTGGACTCCCACGGCGACATCTACCTGGGCCTGACCACGAACCATAGTGTGGATAAATACGTACGCGTCTAGGCTATAGCGGGATGCGACCAACACCCATGCCGTCCGCAGTGTGTCGGTCATCACCCCAGTGTACACGGCCTCTCAAATACCTCATCCCACGAGAGCGCCGTCCAGGGGAGATCGCGATTGATCTCCCCTTCGGCTTCACGGTGGGCAGAGTCGAGACAATCCTCCCAAAGTTGTTCATGGATCAGGCGATCAGTGAAACGTGGCGTGTCCGCCTGCAACTTGCGGATGTGCTTGCGGGCATTGTGGATCGTCGCTATCCAACTGCGCGAACGACGCTCTGGCTGGGCCTGCCACTTCAAAATGTGTTGCATTAACCGTGTCAGGTAACTTTCCAGCGCCCGTTTGTCTGAGCGTGACAAGGCCTCGATTAACTCCTCGATCCCCGCTGCGGCGGCTTGCGTGTCACCAGTGTTGAGCGCTTCCTGAATGGCGAGAGCCATACCATAGTGTGAATCATTGCGGTGTTCTGACTGATGCACATGCCACCTCATGGCTCAAGACGGCCTGCTGCGACGCTCTGCCCGGCACAGGCTGGCCTCATGGAGGCAAGACGGCAGCGCGCGCCAACCTCAGCGTCCCTGAAAACGCGCTGGACGTTTTTCGACAAAGGCCTGCACGCCTTCACGGGCGTCTGCCGTTTCCCGGCATACATTTTGTGCAAACGTTTCAAATTCTAGCGCGGCGCGCAAATCGACCTCCTGATTGTGATACAGCGCCCGCTTGGCCAGACGGATAGCAATCGGTGGGCCAGCGGCCATTGTGCGTGCCAGGGCATAGGTCGTCGGCAAAAGCTCCTCCGGGGCGACCAGCTGGTTCAGCAAGCCCAGCCTATGGGCCTCTTCGGCGCTAATCATCTTCCCAGTAAAAATCAACTCACAGGCTTTCGCCATGCCGACGAGGCGGGGCAGCAGATAGGTGCCACCCCAATCCACATGCAGGCCGCGCTTGACAAACGTCTGGCCAAACGTCGCTGCGGTTGAGGCAATCCGCATGTCACAGGCCAGGGCCAGATTCATGCCCGCCCCGGCGGCGGGACCATTCACTGCGGCGATAATGGGCTGGGGCGCATCACGCATGGCCAGCACCACTTTGTCGCGGAGCGGCGCCACGCGGTCGAGCATGGCCCGCGTCATACGGCCCTCATTGACGTCGTGGGCCGCTTTCATATCACCCCCAGCACAAAAGCCCCGCCCCGCTCCCGTCATGACGATCACCCGCGTTTCCGGGTCGGCGCTGGCGCGGACAATCGCCTCGTACAGCTCCTCGCGCAGCGTATCGCCCAGAGCATTGAGGCGATCTGGCCGGTTGAGGGTGAGGGTGACAATGCCCTCCTGGTGTTCATACAGCAAAAATTGATAGGCCATCATGTGTCCTTTAACGGCTTGCCAGCGCCAGGCACTGCGGCACCGTCTTACTGATGAAGCGATCGACGACGCCGGCGTAGCGGGCGGCGACTTCGACATTGGGCGAATGGCCCACGCCGTGGAACAGGTGCAGAAAGCGGTGCGCTGCGGGCAACGCCAGGTATTCGGCCAGGATGTTGTGCACGCCCACCGTGGTATCCTGATCACCGCCTATGACGCATACCGGCATGGACAGCTCGTGCAGCCGTTGCCGCAGCTGCAAATTGGCCATAGAGCGCCGTCCGCCAATGGCCCGCTCGATGGGATTGCGCGCAATGTCGGCTTGCAGGGCCTGGCGAAAATCCGCTGGCACATGGGCCATGTTCGAGCCCGTCTCTTCCTGGGGGCGGCCACTGGCAAATTCGTCGCGAATGTGCTGCTCCCAGCCTGGCGCCAGCGGCCGACCAGCTAACGGCGCGGGATTGAGCAACACCAGGGCTTTTAACAGCTCTGGGTGATCCAGGGCATACTGCGTCACCGTGGCGCCGCCCATCGAGTGTCCGATCAGGGTAAAATCGTGCAAGCCCAGGACGTGCACGGCAGCACCCACATCTTTGGCAAATGCTTCCACGGTGTAGGCCTCTTCCGAGGGCGTGCGATCTGAGTCCCCCGCCCCTCGATTGCTGATGGCCACCGACCGAAAACGCGTGGGATCGAGGGCCTCCTGGGCCAGGCGCCAGATGCGCGCCGATGAGCGATAGCCGTGCACCAGCACGAGCAGCTCTGGCCCAGTGCCGTGCTCAACATACTGCAACTTCACATCCCCTGCCTGCACAAAGGCGGTCTGCATCGTGTTCTCCTGGCGTCTGTTGCCCTGGCCATCCGCGCTCCAGCTCCCTTGCTGGAGCCGGGCGCTATTCTACGTTATCATGCGTCTGGACACTATCCCCATTTCCCATAAAGGACGGACGCATGCCGACTCAGACGCCAGCGCTCTCCCCCACTCTCACGGCTCCCGTCGCGCCACAGCATCCAACCCCCATGACCAAGCACGGGGACACACGGATCGACGAGTATGCCTGGTTGCGTCACAAAGAGGCCCCAGAGGTCATCGCGTACCTGGAAGCGGAGAATGCCTACGCCAGCGCGCTCACGGCGCCGCTCAAAACGTTTGAGGACACGCTGTATCACGAGATGCTCGGGCGCATCCAGGAAACCGACCTGTCTGTGCCGTATCGCCTGCGCAGTTGGTTGTACTACAGTCGCACGGAAGCCGGAAAGCAGTATCCCATCCTGTGCCGTAAAGCCGCGCTGGCAGGTGAGGACGCGCCGGAACACGTCCTGCTGGATGTCAATGCCCTGGCCGAGGGCAAGGCGTTCATGTCCCTTGGCGCTATGTCGCTGAGCGATAACGACCACCTGTGCGCCTTCAGCACCGATGACACCGGCTTTCGGCAGTTCACGTTGTCTATTAAAGATCTGCGTACGGCTGCCTTGCTGCCGATGCAGCGCCAGCGCGTCACGTCCGTGGTCTGGGCTGCGGACAATCAGACGCTGTTTTACAGCACCGAAGACGAGGTCACCAAGCGCTCCAACCAGGTGTGGAAGCATGTGCTAGGCCAGGAGCCTGATACATTGGTCTACACGGAAAAAGATGAGCGCTTCGGCGTACATGTCGGGCGCACACGCAGCCGCGCCTACCTGCTGCTGGCCAGCGGCAGCCACACGTCGAGTGAGGTGCGCTACCTTCCCGCCGACCGTCCACACGGGCGCTGGCGTCTCGTGTGCAAGCGTCGCGCCAATATCGAGTATGACGTGGACCACCATGGGGCGCATTTCTATCTGCGCATCAATGATACCGGGCGTAATTTTCGTCTGGTGGCGGCGCCGCTCACCAATCTGGCGTCAGCGCACTGGCAGGAAGTCGTACCGCATCGGCCTGACGTCATGCTGGAGGATGTGGACCTGTTCCAGGACTATCGCGTGCTCTACGAGCGTGACAACGGCCTGGAACACGTGGTGATGACGGCGCTCGCCACCGGCGAGACGCACCGTATGGCCTTCGACGAGCCGGTCTATAGCCTGGGCAGCGGCGCCAATCCCGAGTGGGAGACGCAGACGCTGCGCTATGTGTATCAGTCGATGACCACCCCGGATACGGTCTACGACTACGACATGGCGACGCGCCAGCAGGTACTGCTCAAGCGCCGTCCCGTGTTGGGGCCGTTCGACCCGGCGCAGTACGTCACCGAGCGCCGCAGCGCCCGCGCCGAGGACGGCACGGAGGTGCCGGTATCGCTGGTGTATCGTGTGGGTACGGCGCTCGACGGCAGCGCCCCGCTGTGGCTGGAGGGGTATGGCGCGTATGGCTATCCCAACGACGTGTATTTTTCCTCGAGCCGTTTGAGCCTGCTGGACCGTGGACTGATCTACGCCGTGGCTCATATCCGTGGCGGGGGCGATCTGGGGAAGCCCTGGCACGATGCCGGGCGCATGCTGCACAAAATGCACACGTTCACCGATTTCATCGCCGTGGCGGAGCATCTGATTGCCACCCACTACACGGCCTCCGACCGCCTGGTGATTGCCGGCGGTAGTGCTGGCGGCCTGCTCATGGGCGCGGTGACGAATATGCGGCCCGATCTGTGGCACGCGGTGCTGGCAGATGTGCCGTTTGTGGATGTACTCTCGACCATGCTCGACGCCAGCCTACCGCTAACGGTGGGGGAATATGAGGAGTGGGGCAATCCCAATCTGAAGCAGTATTACGACTACATGCGCCGCTACTCGCCTTACGATAACCTGACGCGCCAGGCCTATCCGACCATGCGCGTCAAAACCTCGCTCAATGACAGTCAGGTGATGTACTGGGAGCCCGCCAAATACACAGCCAGGCTGCGGGTACTGAAAACCGATGGCAACCCGCTGCTCCTGGTCACGAACATGGGGGCTGGGCACGGCGGTGCCTCGGGGCGCTATGATCACCTGCGCGAGTTGGCGGCCGATTTTGCGTTTATGCTCAGCCAGTTGGGGCGCGATGCTTGACAGGCAGGATGCCGGGGGATACGCAGGGCATGCACACCAGCGCCCTCCAGCGTGCCGACGCCTCCCCCCGCTGGAGGGCGGGCCCCAAGCGGGGGCCTTGAGCGCGGGGCCCGGCAGCGTACGCCAGGGGCTTCTTCCCGAGCGTTTGAGGAGACTCGTGCCTCAACCGAGTTCTTGTGAGAGCCACCCCCTGGGAGCGCCGGGCTCCAGCCCGGCTCCGGAAGCCACGCTGGAGCGTGGCGTTCCCAGGAGCACGACGCAACGGAGGTCGGTTGAGACACGAGCGTGTGGAATGCGTCGCAGGTAGATGCGGCGACCCGTGGTCCTTACTTCAAGCCGCGAATGGCTTCCATAAAGGCCGGTAGCACCGCCTGCCAATCGCCGACTACCCCGTAGCGCGCTTCGCGAAAGATGTTCGCCTCGGCGTCTTTATTAATCGCCACAATGACCTTGGCCCCGGAACACCCGGCCATGTGCTGATTGGCGCCCGAGATGCCTACGGTAATATAGAGGTCAGGGGTGATCGTCTTCCCTGTCAGTCCGACCTGCCAGTTGCCCGGCACCCAGCCGGCATCCACCGCGGCGCGGGAGGCACCCAGGGCGGCGCCGAGCATCCCGGCCAGTTCTTCCAAATCCCGGAACGGTTCCGGCCCACCGAGGCCACGCCCGCCGGAGACGACAATACTGGCGTCTTCCAGCTTGACGCCAGCACTGTCCTGACGGGCCTGACGCACGATAGTCACCCGCGCTTTACTGGTCTCTAAGGCCACGCTCACGGGCGTGACCGTCCCCTGGCGCGTCGCATCGGGTGTGAGCGGCGCGTAGGCTTTAGGACGCAGGGCGGCCACCTGTGGCGTGGCCATGCAACGCACGCGGGCCAGGACATTGCCGCCATAGACGGGCCGCGTGGCCATGAGATGCCCGCTGGCGGTGTCCAGCTCGACGCGCAGGCAGTCTTGGAGTAACCCCACTCCCAGACGACAGGCCAGACGCGGTCCCAGCTCACGCCCTTGGGCGGTACGCCCGAGGAGAATCATCGCTGGGGCCACACTACGGCAGATGGCGGCGAGCGCTGCCAGATGCAGCTCTATGGCCCCGTCGAGCAGGGCGGGACGTTCCACGGTGTACACGTGATCTGCCCCAGCGTGCAGGGCCTCTGACGCTGCCGCCGCCAGGCTGGTCCCCGCCAAGCCCACGGCCAGCGTGGTGCCGGCTTGATCGGCGAGGGCGCGCCCGGCGGCGAGCACCTCTCTGGTGGTATTGTGTAGGTGCTCATCGCTCACTTCGCCAATGACGAGCACGCCATGTGCCTCTGCCATAAAACCCCTTTCTGGGGACTGTCTGCTTGAGCTGACAGGGGAACGAAAGGTTGCCCGGGAGGGCAACAGCTTTTTCCTACTTGACTTGCCGTGTTGAGCAACGCACTGTAGACGCCAGAACGGTTCGGCCCGGACGGGGCCGTAGGGTAAAGAGACCCGGTCGCGTACCTCTCGTTCGGTGACACGCGCAGGTGCTGGTCCCTAGAAGCCGCCTGGTTTACCTGGCGGAGTCGTCACACTCTCTGCCTCTCTGCTTCGTAGGGGCGACCGGCCGGTCGCCCCTACGACGTGGACGGGTCTGTCGATGGCCTACGAGGATAGACGCTTAGATCAACTGAGCGGCGCGCAACGTCAGCGCAAGGTTTTTGCCTGCTTCCGCCGCATCGCTGCCAGGAATGATTTCACACTGTTGCGCGCGCATGGGAAATGCCAGGTCCACCAGCTCCAGACGCGAGGTCAGCACAGCCGGGTCGAGCGCCAGGTCAGCGGCTTTCCACAGCGTGGGCCGCTTGCGATTGGCGGCCATAATGGTGCGCATGGTGGGATACCGCGGCGCACCGAGTTCATTGCTCACCGTCACCAGGGCCGGGAGGGAGGCTTCCGCCACCACATGGCCATCCGGGACCAGCTGTTCGACCACAACTTTACCATCGGCGGCGTCGATTTTTTGTGCCAGGGACAGACAGGGCACATCGAGCAGTTCCGCCAGCATCAGGGGCACCTGGGCATTATCCCAATCCGAGGCCTGGCGCCCGCAGATAATCAGGTCAAAGGCGCCAATTTTTGTGATAGCCGCGCGCAAAATCTGCGCCGTGACAAAGCTGTCCGGCAGATTAGCGAACAGCGGATCCTGGCATAACACCAGGCTATCCGTCCCCATGGCCAAGGCTTTCTTCATGATGTCGAGGCTGAACTGGGCCCCCACCGACAACACGGTAATCGTCGCTCCCTGGCTGTCTTTCAAACGCAGGGCCGCTTCCAGAGCATGCTCATCAAAACCGTTGAGCACCGGCGGCAAGGTTGCCGGGGTCGCGACCCGTGGGCCTGCCGCCTCCAACGTATAGGCCGACGTCGGCATCTCTGGATCAATCACCTGCTTGACCGTGACGATAATATGCAACGCCATACGGGGCTCCTTGCCGTTTAGCCAGTGACCTCGGCTCCGGCACTGGTGCCGGCGAGTTTGCCCAAGACGGCCCCGGAGGCAAGGCCCGATCCGCCTGGATAATTATAGTAGAACAGACCGCCCACCAGTTCCCCAGCGGCATACAGCCCAGGGATCGGATTGCCCTCGGTATCCAGCACCTGGCCACGGCCATCAATGCGCAGGCCGCCAAAGGTAAACGTGATGCCACAGGTGACCGCAAAGCCGAGGTACGGTGGTGTATCAATGGGCAGGGCCCAGTTGGATTTCGGTGGTGTCACCCCATCGGTGTGCTTACCGTCCAGCACGGTTGGGTTGTAGTCGCCCGGCTGCACCGCAGCGTTGTAGTCTTTGATCGTCTGCACGAGCCCTGCGCGGTCGATGCCCAACTGGTCGGCGAGTTCTTCAATGGTCTGGGTCTCGGCCTTGGTCACCTGATCAATGCGATATTCGTCGCGCAGCAGGTGTTTCACTTTGTCGTCGAAGATTTGCACGGCCATACCCAGGGGTTGTTTGAGAATGTCGCGCCCGTATTTGGCATAGGTGTAGTTGCGGAAGTCGGCCCCTTCATCGACAAAGCGCTTGCCTTCGGCGTTGACAATGAGCCCGAAGGGGTACGAGTGTTTCTGGAACAATTCCGTGATGGTGCGGTCGCCCGTTGGCGGGGCATTGAGATCCCACGCCACGGCGTGACAGCCGCTCCAATGGCCATGAGGCTGGGCGCCAATATCCAGGGCCATGCGAATGCCATCGCCGGTGTTGTAGGGAATACCACGCACCTTGGCCAGTTCCCAGCCTTGCCCCAGGTAGCGCGTGCGCATTTCACTGTTGGATTCAAAGCCACCACAGGCCAAGATCACAGCCTTGCCGTGCAGATCCTCAAAACCGTCCGGCCCTTGCACGGTCAGGCCAGTGACCTGGCCTTTGTTGTTCTGGATCAGTCGCACGCCTTTGGTGGCATAACGGATCTCCACGCCCAGCCGTTCAGCCACGGCAAACTGCTGATCAGAGAGCCCTTTGCCGGCGCCCACGGCTTCGACCAGCAAGCCGCCCCAAAAGAAGTATTTATCCTCGCGCTTGAACGCCTGCCGTCCAAAGGCTAACACAAAGCGCACCCCGCGTTCTTGCAACCATTTGAGGGTGGCGAAGGATTCGGTGACCAGGAGTTGTGCCAGCTCGGGGTCCGCGTGCCCTTCGGTGACGCGCATGAGATCGTCGTAGAACTGATCTTCGCTATAGCTGCCGACATCGACCGAGGCTTCTTCTTCCGACGACATATCCGGGATCAGCTTCTTAATATCCTCAATGCCGTTGTAGGCACAGCGGATGATCCCACCGGTAAAATACGTATTGCCGCCGCGAAAATACTCTGGGGCTTTTTCGAGCACGAGTACGCTCGCCCCCTGTTCTCGCGCAGCAATCGCCGCACACAATGCGGCGTTTCCTGCCCCAACGATAAGTACATCGTACTGGTTATTCACCGTGCACCTCATGTTTACGCATATCATCGACTCGGTCACACACGTCATTGCCGGTCATCCAAAGGGCTGACGTGCTCTCGATGCTGTACAGCCTTGGTTTGGCATAGGTCTGGACAAGAGCAAGGAAGTCCGCCGTGTGCAAACGCGCCGTAGCGTACAACAAACCGCAGGCCGCGTGCAAGAATTTCCTGGGCGGCATCGCTCCTGGCGTGTCTCTTGCCCCACAGCCCACGCCAAGAAGAGCGCGGTTGTGCCTCACACGGTGCGGCCAGCTCGGCCAGCGCCCCACCCGAATGGCACCCCACCCTGGCCAACGCGCGGACGCTCCCCCGTATAGGCGTGGCCCTGCGCCACTGGCCAGAGTTGACGCCTCACACGAAGCGCGTTACTGTTGCGGCGAGACCATGCCCTCAACGGCAGAGCGCAGCGTCTCCCTGCCACCTTGGCGGGGCTCTGACGAGAGGCAGCACGCGCGTAGGGAGAGCGATGCCATGATCATGCACGAGCTAACGATGGTTCAGGACGAGCACGGCTATCTGCCAGCCACGGAGCTGCAAGCCCTCTCCCGTCGTCTCAATGTCCCTCTCTATCGCTTGCATGGCGTCGCGAGTTTTTACCCGCACTTCCGCCTCAAGCCCCCGCCGCGGGTGGAGGTCAAGGTGTGTACCGATATGACGTGCATGCTGCGTGGGGCAGCGGACGTCAGCGACATTGTCCAGACTACCGCTGCAGCGCTGGGCCTGACGGATATCCACATCACGCCGACATCCTGCCTCGGGCAGTGTGACAGTGCCCCGGCCATGGCGATCAACGAGCACATCTACACCGAGGTCAGCTCACAGCGTATTACCGGCCTGCTCCAGACGCTCAGCAGCGGCCGCGCCTTGCGACGTCAGCGCTTGACACCGGAAGCGCGGACGTTTGCGTGCAATCCTTACACCGGCACCCCCACCTATGATGCCCTACGACGTTTGCAGCGCCAGGGCCATGCCGAGACAGTGCTGGCCGAGCTGAAGGCGAGCGGCTTGCGCGGCATGGGCGGCGCTGGGTTTCCCACCGGCACCAAATGGGAGCTGGTGCGCAACGCGCCCGGCACCACGAAATACGTCATTTGCAACGCCGACGAGAGCGAGCCCGGCACGTTTAAGGATCGGGTCATCCTGCAACATATGCCCGAGCTGGTCCTCGAAGGTATGGCCATGGCGGCCCACATTGTGGGGGCGCAGAAGGCCATTGTCTACATCCGGCACGAATACAGCCGCGAGCAGGAAACGCTGCACAAAGCGCTGCGCCAACTGCAGATTTCCGGCATGCTTGGCGACCTCACCATCGAAATTTTCACCAGCCCCGGTGGCTACATCTGCGGCGAGGAAACCGCGCTGCTCGAAGCCCTGGAAGACAAGCGGGCTGAGCCACGCAATAAACCGCCCTTCCCCGGCGTGCAGGGTCTGTTTGGCCAACCAACGCTGATCAATAACGTCGAAAGCTTTGCGATGGTGCCGGGCATTGTGCTCAAAGGCGGGGCGTGGTGGGCGGCGCAGGGCACAAACGGCGCTAGTGGTCTCAAATTTTTGGCGGTCAGTGGTCATGTGCGTCATCCGGGCGTCTACGAAGTACCGCTCGGCACCACCGCCACGGAGCTGATTGCTCTGGCTGGTGGCATGCGCCATGGCCGTGCGCTCAAAGCCTTTGCCCCCGGTGGGGCCTCGTCGGGGTTTTTACCGGCCAGCCTGGCGGATACGCCGCTCGATTTCCGCTCCCTGGCGGCGCTCGGTTCGATGCTCGGCTCGGGCGCGCTGGTGGTCATCGCCGAGGGCACCTGCATGCTGGAACTGGCCCTCAACGTCGGACGCTTCTTTCGCAATGAGTCGTGCGGCAAGTGTGTACCCTGTCGCGTTGGGTCGGAGAAGATCGTGTTGCTCTTAGAAGGTATTGTACAAGGCCGGGGCTCTGCCGCTGATCTGGCGCTGATTCAAGAGCTGTCCGCCACCATGGCCCTGACCTCTATCTGCGGGCTGGGCCAGGCCGCCCCGAATCCGATTCTATCGGTCATTAAATACTTTCAGGACGATATTACCCGCTACCTCACGAGGTGATCGCCCATGCCTGAAGCTACCGCCACTTCCACCCTGACAGTCACGATTGATGGCGTTGCCGTCACGGTTATGCCGGGCACCACGTTGTACGATGCGGCCCAGCAGGCCGGCATCGACATCCCGGTGCTGTGCCACTCCCCGAAACTGCAGCCCGTGGCCGTGTGCCGCATGTGTGTGGTTGAAGTGCAGGGCGCCCGCGTCTTGCAAGCCGCGTGTATCCGACAGGCGGAGGACGGCATGGTGGTACAGACGCAGAGCGACACGGTGCAGCGCTCGCGTGCTATGCTCACCGAGCTGCTGATGTCCGACTATCCCCAGGCCACGCCCGCCCACAACGGACACGCGACGCCACTGTCGGGCAAACCCAATCTGTTGCTGGATCTGGCGGCGCAGCAAGGCATCACCGCACCGCGCTTCCCAGGGCGACCCGGCGACAACGGCCACGACGTGTCCTCGGCAGTGATTGCCGTGAATCACAACGCCTGCATCATGTGCGACCGCTGCATCCGCGCCTGCGATGACATCCAGTGCAATGACGTCCTGGGCCGCGCCGGCAAAGGCTATACGGCGCGGATCGCCTTCGACCACGATCTGCCCATGGGCCAATCGAGCTGCGTGTCGTGCGGCGAGTGCATGGCCGCCTGTCCGACCGGGGCGCTGATCGATAAGCCCCTAACCCTGCCGATGTTCCACGACACCCCGGTGGCCAAAGTCGATTCGCTGTGCCCCTACTGCGGCGTGGGCTGCAGCATCACCTATACGGTCGATACGCAGCACAACACCATCCTGCAGGTGGCCGGACGTGAGAGCCCGGTGAACCATGGCCGCCTGTGCGTCAAGGGGCGCTATGGCTTTGATTATACACACCATAACGAGCGCCTCCTCGTGCCGCTGATTCGTAAGGCCGACTATTACCCCAAAGCCGTTGAGGGTCTCGCACACCCACGTGACGCCTTCCGCGAAGCCACCTGGGACGAAGCCCTCGATGTCGCGGCGCAACGTTTTTTAGCGATTAAACAGCAGTACGGCGGCGGGGCGCTGGCGGGTTTTGGCTCAGCCAAATGCTCCAACGAGGATAACTACCTCTTTCAAAAGCTCATCCGGGCGGTATTCGGCACGAATAACGTCGATCACTGCACCCGCCTGTGCCACGCCTCATCCGTGGCCGCCTTGATGGAGCAGATTGGTAGCGGCTCGGTCTCCAATCCCTTTGCCGATGCCTTAGAGACCGATGCCATTTTTATCATTGGCTCTAATACCACGCACAATCACCCGGTGGCCGCCAGTTTCATGAAGCAAGCCGCCAAAGCCGGCACCACGCTCATTGTCGCTGACCCGCGGCGCCCAGAAATGGCCGACCATGCCGACTATTACCTGCGCTTCAACCCCGGCACCGATGTGGCGCTGATCAATGGCCTGATGCACGTCATCATTCGCGAAGGACTGTACGACGAGCAGTTCATCGAAGAGCGCACCGAACAGTTTGACCAACTGCGCGAGGCCGTACAGCACTACACGCCACGCATTACCTCACGTCTCACCGGCGTGTCCGAACAGCGCCTCATTGACGTGGCCCGCGCCTACGGCAAGGCCGAGCGCGCCATGATTTTTTGGGGCATGGGCATCTCACAGCACACCACCGGCACGGACAATGCGCGCTGCCTGATTAACCTGGCGCTACTCACTGGCAACATTGGTCGCCCCGGCACCGGTTTGCACCCGCTGCGTGGCCAGAACAACGTGCAAGGGGCCTCGGATGTCGGCCTCATCCCCATGGTGTACACCGGCTATCAAAGTGTCACGGATGTGCCGATCCGGCAGAAATTCGAACGCGCCTGGGGCGTGACACTCGATCCATTGCCAGGGCTCACCGTGGTGGAAATTATGTCGGCAGCCCTGGAAGGGCACATTAAAGCCATGTTCATGATGGGCGAAAATCCCTTCCTGAGCGACCCGAACATCAACAAGGTTAAAAAGTGCCTGGCCGCCATGGATTTCCTCGTGGTGCAGGATATTTTCCTGACCGAGACCGCCGCCTATGCTGACGTCATCTTACCAGGCACCAGTTTCCCGGAGAAGACCGGCACCTACACCAACACCGATGCCCGCGTGCAGCTGGCGCGCAAGGCGGTGGAGCCACCAGGCCAGGTGCGGGTGGATTGGCACATCATTGCCGATCTGGCCCAGCGCATGGGCTATCCCATGCCGTATGCCTCAGAGGCCGACATCTGGCAGGAGATCGTGGCGCTGACGCCGGCGTTTACGGGTATTACCTACGAGCGTCTGGAGGGCGAGAGCGTGCCCTGGCCGTGCCCGGAAGTGGGCCATCCGGGGATGCTGCTGCGCTTTGCGGAGACCTTCCCGCGTGGCAAAGCCAAGTTTTCCCCAGCGACCTTTGCCCCGGCCAAAGAACTGCCGGATGAGGCGTATCCGCTGGTACTCAACACCGGGCGGGTGCTGGAGCACTGGCACACCGGTACCATGACACGGCGCTCGAAAGCCCTGGATGAGATCGCCCCGGAAGCGCTGCTGGAGATGACGCCCGAGGATATGGAGACGCTCGGCGTGGAGGATGGCGAGTTCGTGCGCGTGGTGTCACGGCGTGGGGAGGTCACGGTCAAAGCCCTGCGCTCGCACAAGCCGTCACGCGGCAGTGTGTTTCTGCCGTTCCATTTCAAGGAAGCGGCGGCGAACCTGTTGACGATTGATGCGCTTGACCCCTATGGCAAGATTCCCGAATTTAAGTTCTGCGCCGTGCGGGTGGAGAAATGCGAGTAACGACGCGCTCAGCGCCAGCCATTAGGAAGGCGGATGTATGCCCGTGATTGAAATTGTCCAGAAGATCTGGGTGCCGGACATCCCAGACCTTGAACTCCCCTATGACGATGGAGAGCCCTTGGAAAGCAACTGGCATCGCCTGCAGATCAACTTGTTGGCCGATGCGCTCGATCAGCATTGGCACGACCGCACGGATTTCTTTGCGGGCGGCAATATGTTTGTCTACTACAGCCTGACCCAGGCGCGTAATCGTGACTACAAAGGGCCCGATTTTTTCGTCGTCAAAGGGGTAGACCGCACGCGGCAGCGGCGCTCGTGGGTCGCCTGGGAGGAGGGGGGACGGTATCCTGATGTGATCGTCGAACTGCTCTCGCCCACCACCGCCGCTGAGGATCTGGGCCCAAAGAAGGATCTGTACGAGCAGGTTTTTAAGACCTTTGAGTATTTCTGTGTCAATCCCGATGGCTACACGCTGCAAGGCTGGCGGCTGGTGGGCACGCGCTACGTGCCGTTGCCACCGAACAACCGCGGCTGGCTGTGGTCGGAAAGCCTGCAGCTCTGGCTCGGGTTTCAGGCGGGACGCTTCCAAGGGACTGAGGAGACCTGGCTGCGCTTCTTTGCGTCGTCTGAGGCCCTGGTGCCTGTGGCGGAAGAGAGGGTGAGAGCGGAGCGGGAACGCGCTGATGCGGAACGGGAACGTGCTGAGGTCGAGCGCACACGCGCTGAGGCCGAGCGCACACGCGCTGAGGCCGAGCGCACACGCGCTGAGGCAGTGGAAGCAGACAATACGCGCTTGCGGGCTGAGTTAGAACGGTTGCGGCAGGGTTGAGGTGTACGCCCGCTGGCATCCTCCGCCCGCCCGCCTCATACGACCGGTGCGCTGAGAGCGGCTCTTGCCACATCGTGCGACACTGTGCCGGACGCAGCCTCGCTGGCCATGGCGTCAGTCCTGCGCCAGCCCAGGGGCGACCCCAGCGCCTCTGGGGCTCTGCGGCGCGGCCCACACGGGCAGGTAAGGCTGGAACGCCTAGCCCCCACGCAACCGGCCCAGCCGGGGAGACGCGCACGGCGTGCGCCTGTGTCCCTCCGCCACGGCATGCGTGTGCTGATCCACGCTCTGGCGGTGGCTCCCGGCCAGATGGCCTGGACCATGGGGAACACCCGTACGGCCACCAATGGTGTGGCCCCTCTTCACCCAGGCTGCCCAATGCGTGCCCCGCATGACGCGCTAGTGCCTTCACCGAGCTCATGTGAAACGTCTCCTGGGAGCGCCACGCGCCAGCGTGGCTTCGGGAGCCGGGCTGGAGCCCGGCGATCCCAGCCGGCAGCAACTGGCACAACAGCTCGGTGAAGGCACTAGTAGCGTGGGCTGCTCTACGCGTAACGCCGGGCTCTCCTCCATGTGCGGTTTGTTGTCACACACGCAGGGCGTACACGACGCATCACCAGCATCAGGTAGATACACAGTAGTCCCTCACGTCGCTTCCTTACTCCTCGCGGGCCGCCCAGACCGCGCCCTGCCCCCGGAGCCTCAACTCTGAGCCGCGGGGTGCCGCACTTAGCGTGACGCCCCCGCCTCGCGCTCCGGATGAAAACCGCTGTGGTCCTCGAAGGCCCCGACTGGCGGGTACACCTGCTTGTAGAGACCCCGCATACGCTGCGTAATATAGGTATGCACTCGGTCCCGTAGCTCGCTAGGCCGTTGCTGCTGGGCTTTATATTCCGCGCTCTGTAAAGGGCTGCCGTCTTCCTTCAGTTCCCAGATGCACAGATAGCGCAGCACGCCCTCGCCTTCTTCGAGCTTAAAGCGGCGCGCGCTGACGTAGCCCGGAATTTCTAGACGCTCCGGCAGATGCTCATCGTTGTACCACCGATTAAAATCGTCCTCGTGAGCAGGATCAACTTCCATCATCACCACCAGGATCGCCTGGCCAATGGGTTGGGTAGGATAGGACGTTTCAGGCGTTACCATTGTGAGTTCTCCCCCTAGAATCGGCGTTATGCGCTGCCTTCCCAGACATCGCGTACAGCATACACGCAATCACCGGCGGTGAGAACCTAGAGAGCGGTCCGGGCCTCCTCCGCAGCGCCACGCAGCCACCGCGCTGGCCCGCAGGGAAAGTTTTTGACAACCTCCCGAGGGCTCTATACACTCCTGCGTCATCATGCCTGTCGAGACTGCCCACGATATGGCGTGGCTGTCGCTGCACTGTAAGCATAGGGAAGGGATAGCCTGGATGGAGACCGTGACCAAACCCTCGCTGGCAAGCCGCCTTGGGGCTCTGGTAGACACCAGCCTGGAGTACAGACCTGCGCCAGCCGAGGCGGGGGCCATGCTGCACAGCCTACGCCAAGAGTACCCAGATTTTCGCAAGTTTTTAGAACAACGTTTTACCCGCCTGCCCACGGCGCAGCAACGGGCGGTGCTGACGCTCCTGGAGGCTGCCCCAGCGCCAGACTTCACCCCCCTCCTGCAGCAGTGGAGCCGTCACGCCGCCCTGCCCTTGTCCCTGCGGGCGCAGGCCTTAGCACTGGCGGAGCGTGCCGGCGAGACTGTCGCATCGCCAGAGCATACGGCCTTGTCCAGGGCTGCCCACCTGTTGCAACAGCTCCAGACGGCGGAGACCTCCCCTTTAGACGAACACGAGGCTTTTACCGCGCCCTGGAGCGAGGCTGTGCAGGCCCTGCCGCTTCCCCTACAATTGGACGTGGCGCGCCATTTGGGCGTGGCCCACGCCGAGCTGGCCCTGGCCGTCTTGCGCGCGGTCCGTCCGCCGACGAGCGGCGCGGACTTGCTGCTGTTTGTCGAGGCCGTGGCCAACGTGCCACTCACTGCTAGTGCCATGCTCTTACAAGAGATCCTCCTGGAGCACAACGATAAGCCGGTGCAAAAAGCCGTCAAGACCAGTCTGCATCGTTTGAAAGCGCAGGGCGTGGTCTTCACCGAGGTGCAACCAAAACGTCACACTGTCCTCGTGGGTGGCACGCAGCGTCTGGAAAAGTGCCTGGCCAGCTTTATTGACGGGACCGGCGAACGCATGTTGCTGATGATTCGTACCAAAGCCATGGGGGGCTATAACATGGCCTACCTGGTGATCAACTACGGCACGGGCATCCGCTATGCCTTAGGGCTGCAGGCCACCAAGCGTGAACTGCCGGAAATTCTGGCCAAGGTGCAAGGTCCGGCCCCACTCATCGAACTCGATCCAGCCTATTGTCAGTATCAGGTGGCCCTGGCGCATCAGATGAATCTCGACACCGGCACGCCGGTCCCGGAAGATTTCTTTACGCTGCGCGATGTGATCGGGGAGTGCCCTACGACGTTTGCGCGGGCGCTGATCTACAGTAGTCTCAGCGATGCTGATCTTGAGACCGCCAAAACGTATGACACCTACGCCGAAGAACTTTTAAAATTGCCGGAGTTTGCTGGTTGGATGCTGCCTGCGACAGTCATCCAGAAGTATGGCGACGCGTTGCAGGACATCGAGCAGAGCCAGATTGTCGTGAGTCCGGGCATGCGCCAGGAGCGCGTGAACGAAATCCATACCAGGGCCATGGAGGAGGTGCTCGGCGAGCGTTCACGACGCCTGATGCAGATGCGCTTGGAGGAGATGGCCTATTATCTCCTGCGCACCGACCGGCAACGTCAAGCCCTGTGGGCCGTGGCGGCAGCGCAGTCGCTCGAGGACTACAATCCGCAACAGCTCCGGCGCAATCCGTTTGCCGGGGCCTTACTTGAACGCAGTCTCGAACAGGCGAAAGCACGTCCCAGCAGCGGACGCATTATCTTGCCGTACGCGCAGTCCCCGGCCAGCGTCAGTGCCAGCAGCCCCAGTAGCAGCCCCGCTGGGAGTGAGTCGCGCCTGATTATTTGAGGCGTGACGGCCACCCCGTCTGGCCTGATACCTTGCCAGCCTGGCGGTGTCTCGGCGGCGGCCTACACGTGGGTGCGGCTGTGTCAGGCGTCCATCATCGAGCCTGGCCCCAGAGGCCACTCCAAGGCTCGTCTGCGTCGCAGGGGACAGGCGCTGAGCCACGGCGCTTGTGTTGGGAGTGCTGGATCAGCAGCAGCAGCGCAGGCAGGGCACAGAGGAGCAGGCTCGAGGGTTCTGGAATCGAAGCGATTTCTGCGAGACGATAGAAGTCGCCAGTGCGTTCCAACAACACCCCGGCTGAGCCATCCGCAAAACAGAAAAAACGCGGGTCTGGCCTCCCGCCAGCCAGCGCCGACAGGGTGGTCGCGTGTAAGGTGGCGTCCACGAGATTGACCCGGCGTACATCGGCAAGGAGCCCAGCGTTCCGGCTCTGTATCGCATAGACTGTCCCGGATGGTAAGTCGCCAAACAACGTATCAATGTTGCGAAAAGCGTCCGCGCAACTGATGGAACCCGTCCCCGCGACAAAACTCTGCGCTTCACGTCCCCACTGCGCCAGAGGTTGGAGAAACCCGGCTTCGCCCAAGGGGGCTGCGCTCACCGCCTGCCCGTTCGCGTCAATATAGAACGTGCCCTCTCTGGCCAGGTTGTCCGTACTATTCCTGCCCCAGCCAAAATTTTCCACACGCGTCGGGTCGAGGAGATCAGCGAGTAACACGGTGTTCAACTCTTCCGCAACGTTGCCCCCAATATCCACGAAATCCACGTAGGTCTTACCCTCATGTTGCGTCATGGCCAGCCGCTGTACATTCCGTACACCTTTCGCCACAATAGTGGTGTCTCCCGTGCTGGGATTGATCTGCACAATTTTGCTCAGGTGTGACACACTGTCTTGCGCAAACGAGCGACCATCCTCGCCCGCGTCCCCATGGTCACCTGTGGTGAAGAGAAGAGAGCCGTCGTCCAAGACCGCCATCCCGCCGCCTGTATGCCCGGTCGGGTTGACTGCGAAGGCACGCAGTGGCTGAGGATTGGACACGCTCGTCCCATCAAAATCGTAGCGATAGATGACTTGGTACGCCGAGGCATTGCCGCGTGGAGAGATGGAGACCGGCGTCCCCGCTGGCGTCGTCGCCGAGGTGAAAGCGACATAGAGTGCATTCCCGGCCTGATTGGAGACCACATTGAGAATTTTTTCGCCCATGAGCGACAAACCAGCGGGTGCATCTGTGGGGGTAAAGACAGTTGTCAAAGCGCCGCCGACATCGCGCTGATAGACAAAGCCCGTCTGATCAACGAGGAGCAGATGGCTCCCGACCGCTACTGGAGAGGTGGCATTCGTCCTCACCGATCCTGCGAGACTCGCCGGCATCGTGCCCATATAGGTCAGCTGCACCTGGATGGCAGAATCTTGGGCCGGCAGGGGATTGAGGGTGATCGTCATCCCAAGCGTAGGCAGGGTCGCAAGCACGATTGACACAAACGCGAGGTATCCTGGACGGAGAGTAGGCATAGGGCTTCCCCTGTAGGTGTTGGCGCGTGGAACGCCCGATTGCGCAAGCATGTCAAACACTGCGACGCCTGTCGCGATGCACATGGCCAGAGCATAGGGCACTCTCCTGTCTCCAGCAATGGCCTTGTGTGATCATCGAAGGCCTACCGTGTTGAGGAGGTCAAGGATCCCCATGCCACGTCATCAGCCACCACCCGTCCCAGCCGCTCTGCCTTACGCCCAACTGCCAGCGCTCTATCACCAATGGAAATGGCAAGTCTTGCTGGTGTATGCCGGTTTTTATGTGTTCCAGTATATGGGGCGTTTTAACTTGTCACAGGTGGCGCCGCTGGTCATGCACGATTTGCACCTCGACCATCGCACCATAGGCTGGATTACTGCGCTACTCTACTGGGGTTTTATGGCTGGCGACGTGGTGCATGGGCGGCTGGGGGAAATCTATGGGCTGCGCCTCTGGGTCATGCTTGGAGCCGTGCTGACGACCCTGTGTAACTGGCTCGCCAGCCTCAGCGTCTCGGCCTTCACCCTGGCGCTGCCATGGTGTCTCAACGGCTTTGTCAACGCCGCCTGTTGGAGTCCGGGCATTAGCCTGCTGACGCAATGGTGGCCACGGCGTGAACGCGGCCAGGCCATGGGGATTGTCGGCATGGCGGCGGGCAGTGCCATGCTCGTCATGTGGTGGGTGACGGGTTGGGTGGGCCAAGAGTGGGGTTGGCGGGCGGCCTTTCGCTATCCATCACTGCTTATTGGCCTGACGGGTCTCCTCTACTTCCGGCTAGTGCGCGATCGTCCGGCGGATGTCGGCTTGCCGGAGTATATTGAAGACGATAGTCTGTCGAGCCGCGCCGAAGCGGCTGGGGCGCAGCACATCCACGGCTTCGGACCGTATAAGCAATTACTGGCTAACCCGCAATTTGTGCTCGCCTCACAGGTCAAGGGTCTGGAAAATGTGGTGCGCTACGGCCTGGTGACCTGGATACCGCTGTACTACTTTGAAGCCTCAGGGCTCGAACTCAAATCCACACTGCTGGTGACCCAGGCCATTCCCCTGGGCTACGTCCTCGCCCCACTCTGTGCTGGCCTGATTTCCGACAAGCTCCTGGGCAGCGCGCGGCGTCCCATGGTGCTGCTGTCTGTCGTCGTCAGCGCCCTCGCCTTGCTCGGGATTGCCGTCGTGCCGCCCACCAACGTCTCCATCGGGGCGACTCTGCTGTTCATCGGCAGTTTTGCCATGAGCTTGTCCCCGATGTCCACCATTGCCGTAGATTTAGCCGGACGGCATATGGCTGGCACGGCCTCCGGCGTGCTCGATGCCCACGGCTATTTTTACGCCGGGCTGCAAGCCCTGGTGTTTGGGCTGCTGCTCAACGTCAGTGGCAGCCCGTGGCCCCTGGTGTTTCTCGTTATGGCCGGCACCCGCTTGCTCTGCGGGGGACTGATCTTTTTCGTGCGGGTCTGACCTCCATGTCACCACAACATCGCCACGCTGGCGTGCTGCACAAAAAGCATTGCGCTGTTTGCCATGACTATGCTACCGTACACCCTCATCTTTTCCCCTGGTAATGGCCTGGCGACACGATCGCCACCGGATGGGAGTGCTTCGATGACTAATCAAGAGATTATTGCCCAGGCTGACCAAGTCATTATCAAGACCTACGGACGATACCAGGTGGCCTTCGTCCGAGGCCAGGGGTCAACCGTCTGGGACGCCGATGGCAAAGCGTATACCGACTTTCTCAGTGGCATTGCGGTCTGTGTCCTCGGCCACTGCCATCCGCGTGTGGTCGAAGCCATTACCAAGCAGGCCAACACCCTGCTGCACGTTTCCAATTACTACCACACCTTGCCGCAGACGGAAGTGGCTACTTTTCTCTCGGAACACGCCTTCGGCGGCAAGTCCTTTTTTTGCAACAGTGGCGCGGAAGCCAACGAGGCTGCCTTAAAAATTGCCCGCAAATACAGCCATGATCGCTTTGATGAGAACCGCACGGACATCATTACGGCTACCAATTCGTTCCATGGGCGGACCCTGGGGACTGTGGCGGCCACCGGGCAAGAGAAAGTGCGCAAGGGTTTTGAGCCGACGCTCGCCGGATTCTCCTATGTGCCCTACGGGGATCTCGGGGCCATGGAGCAGGCCATCACTGAGCGTACCTGTGCGGTGCTGGTCGAGCCTGTGCAGGGCGAAGGCGGTGTGGTGATTCCACCGCAGGGTTACCTGGAAGGCCTGCGGCGCATGTGCGATCAGCGTGACATCCTGCTGATGTTCGACGAAATCCAGACGGGCATTGGGCATACCGGCTACTATTTTGGCTACCAGCACGAGGGCGTAGTGCCAGACGTGATGACGCTGGCGAAAGGCTTAGCCGGCGGCTTACCCATTGGCGTCATGATGGCCAGAGCCAACGTGGCCGAGGCTCTTGGACCTGGGACGCACGGGTCCACCTTTGGCGGCAATCCGGTGTCGTGCAGCGCGGCGCTGGCGGTGTTACAGACGATTGAACAGGAGAACCTGTTGCAGCATGTGCAAGACCTGGGCGCGCATTTTCTGAGCGGCCTCCAGCGCTTGCAACAGAAATATCCCTTCATCACGGACGTCCGTGGGCGCGGTCTGATGGTCGCCGTGGAATTGGATCGGCTGGGTGGGCCTATGGTGCTCAAAGCCATGGAGCGTGGCTATCTGATTAATTGCACGATGGATCGCGTGCTGCGCTTCTTACCACCGTTGGTGATTACCCAGCAGGAAGTTGATGGTCTCCTAACCACCCTGGATGGTATCTTTGCTGAGGAGTAGAGTATGAAACGGGACTTGCTGACGCTTGCGGATGTCACGCCGGAGGAAATCCAGCACATGCTTACACTAGCGCTGGACCTCAAACAGCGTCACAAGCGCGGCGAGTCCACTCCCCTCTTGGCCGGCAAAGCCCTCGCCCTCTTATTTAGTAAACCCTCCTTGCGGACGCGCGCCTCATTTGAGGTCGGCATGGCGCAGCTGGGTGGGATGTCGAGTTATTTTGAAGATGCAGACATTGTCCTGGGCATCCGCGAACCGCTCAAAGATCTCGGACGGGTGCTGTCGCGCTACTATGACGGCATTGTCATCCGCACCTTTGCCCACGCCTCGGTGATCGAACTGGCACAGGCGGCCACCGTGCCGGTCATCAATGGCCTGACGGATTCGTATCATCCCTGCCAAATTCTCGCCGCCTTGCAGACCTTGCACGAGCATTTTGGCGACCTCAAGGGTCGGCGCATTACCTATGTGGGTGATGGCAACAACGTCGCCCACTCATGGTTGCTGGGTGCCGCCCAGATGGGGTTAACCTTAACCCTGGCCTGCCCACCGGCTTACCAGCCCGATGCGACGGTGCTGCGCCAGGCACAGGCCATTGCCGCGACGACCGGGGCGGTGCTCTCCGTGGTCGAAGATCCCAAACACGGGGTGCGCGGCACCGACGCCATCTACACGGATGTGTGGACGAGTATGGGGCAGGAAGACCAGGCGACAGTACGGCAGGCGGTGTTGCGCCCGTACCAAATCAACGCCGCACTCCTCGCCGAGGCGCCGCCGCATGCAGTGGTGATGCATTGCCTCCCAGCCCACCGGGGTGAGGAAATTACCGACGAGGTGCTCGAAAGCGAGCGGGCCTTGGTCTTTGACGAAGCGGAGAACCGTTTGCACGCCCAGAAGGCGCTGCTTGTCTTCACCATGGTGGGCCTGTGACAACTCCCCATGGCTAAAGCGAGGGGCTTCTAGGGACAAGTCTCAGACTCTGTTGTCCCAGAGTCAGTATATTTAAGGCGGCATTATGGTCTCGGTCGAGTGTCAACCCACAACAGGGACAAGCGTGCACACGCTCTGCCAGCGTCTTTTTCTGACGATGGCCACAGCCCGAACAATCCTGGCTCGTGTACGCGGGATTGACCGCTACGAACGCTCGACCGGCCCATGCTGCCTTGTACGAGAGGAATGTCGCGCACTGCGACCACGCCGCATCCTGAATGCTTTTGGCGAGGCAGTGATTGTGCACCATCTGGTGCACCGACAAATCTTCTACCGCAATGACATCAAATCTGTTGACGATGCGACGGCTCTCTTGATGGGTAAAGTTCGTGCGCCGGTTGCTGATCCTCTCATGGACCCTGCCGACGACATTGCACCGCTTTTTGCGTTCTGGTGTGCCCTTCGTGGTCGCCGAGAGCTTGCGCTGGGTGCGCTTCAGGTCTTTTTCATCGGTACGCAAGAACTTCGGACACGGCGTACTTTCTCCAGTCGAGAGCGTGGAGAAGGCGAGGAGCCCTACGTCAATGCCCACCGCTTCCCCCGTGGTGGGCAGGGGAGTTGCTTCCACGTCGCAGGCTATCGTGACGAACCACTTGCCTGGAGAGCTACGCCGTATGGTGCAGGTCTTGGGCGTGCCTTCCAGCGGACGGTGCTGGACCATGCGAAGCGCACCGACCTTGGACAGCTTCAAGACACCATCAACCATCTGGCAGCCATTGCCGTACTGCGGGAACGTCAGCGCATCGTACCGACCATACCCACGGAAGCGTGGATAGCCAGGCTTTTCGCCAGTCTTGCAACGGCGGAAGAATGCCTTAAAAGCCAGGTCGATCCGCATCGAGACATCTTGCAAGACCTGAGAATGCACGTGGCGCAATGCTGGGCACGCCGCTTTGAGTTGAGGCAAGGTGGCTTTTTGTCCGTAGTAGGTCAGAGACTCCTTTCGTTCTTCGTAAGCTGTCTTGCGTTCAGCCAGGAAGTGGTTATAGAGCAAGTGGCATTCCTCAAGCTGGCTCTCCAGCAGATGCGCTTGGCTTTTTGTAGGTTTCAGTCGGTATTTCATTGCTTTAAGCATACCATAGAGTCTAGCCCAAAACACAGAAGGGCACAAGCCCTGTTCGCACCCATTGAGGGTACTCACAGGCCCCTTCTTCTATCCCCATGTATACATGCAGGGGGTTTACGAAGGATCTGCTAAACCCGTCAACCCGTCCGCATGGTCGTCCTAGGGGCGACTCGCTGCTCGCCCCCACCTGGAGAGGCTCTCAGCGTCTACTCCGAGCGCGTCAAGCCAAACGAAAAACGCTGCGCCTGCAAACGGGCCACAATGGCCTCCCAGTACACCAGGACCGGCCCAGCAATATAGACCGTCGAATACGTGCCTGAGATCATGCCAACCAGCAAGGCAAACGCAAAGTCATGCAGAACCTCGCCCCCTAAGAGAAACAACGCCAACACCACGAGTAAGGTATGGCCCGTGGTCAAGAGCGTGCGGCTCAGGGTTTGATTGACGCTGTCATTGACCACCTGCGCAAACGACGCCCGGCGCTGTCCATGCATGTTCTCGCGTATACGATCAAAAATCACAATCGTATCGTTCAGGGAATAGCCGATAATCGTCAGGAGCGCGGCGACAATCTGCAGGTCGAACTCTTTGTTAAACAGTGAGAGAAACCCCACGGTCACCAGCACATCATGATAAATGGCGATGATGGCGGCCTGGGCATAGCGTAGATCGAGGATCAAGCCAAAGGCCGTGGACACCACGAGGGCGACGACGATCAGGACCGTCGGCGAGACCCCTGGAAACCACTGGGTGATGCCGTACGTCAGAACGAACAGGACCGCAGCCTGGGCGAAAGCCACGCCCCACTTGGCTTCAAAACGTCCAGACAGATACACCACGGTGCCTAAAATTGCGTAGAACAAGGCAAACAGGGCCTGCCGACGCAAATCGGCGCTGACCTGCCCTCCGACCACTTCAACGCGGCGTAGTTCGACCGTCTGTGCGGGTAAGCGCTCTTGCAAGATCTTGTGAATCCGCGTCCCAACCTGCTCACTTTCCCCTGGGAGCTGGACGGCCCGGATGAGCACTTCATGGGCGTCGCCAAAGTGTTGCACCACGCTCCTACCAAGCCCTACATCGCCTAAAGCATCACGCACCTCGCTGAGATTGGCCTCCTGACTAAAGCGTAATTGCACCAAGAGGCCGCCACTAAAATCGATCCCTTCATTGAACCCCTTATGCCACACAATAGACACCAGGCCAATGCAGATGACGATGGCCGAGATGGTGATGCACACCTTGGCCTTGCCGAGAAAATCAATATGTATCCCTGGCGGGACAAGTTCTA
The DNA here is from genome assembly GCA_005777235.1 of Pseudomonadota bacterium. GTDB lineage: Bacteria > Tectomicrobia > Entotheonellia > Entotheonellales > Entotheonellaceae > SXND01. Next base: position 23,267 of record SXND01000282.1, on the reverse strand, counting down.
TCATAATGGCGCTATCCGTTTAGATACTCAGGTTCGTCACACGGCGCATCTGGAAGATCGTTTCAAAGACGGTCTTACTGACAAAGATGGCGGTAAACATACTGACCACAATGCCAATGGTCAGCGTTACAGCAAACCCTTTGACTGGCCCCGTGCCAAATTGAAAGAGCACAACCGCCGCAATCACCGTCGTGACGTTCGAGTCTAAGATCGCTGAGAAGGCGCGATCAAACCCGGCATCCACGGCAGCACGCACCGGTTTCCCCATACGCAGCTCTTCCCGAATACGCTCGAAGATGAGGACGTTGGCGTCCACGGCCATCCCCATGGTGAGAATGATGCCGGCGATACCGGGCAAGGTCAACGTCGCGCCCAAGCCTGGCAGTGACAGCACCCCCATCAGCATCAGCAGATTGAGCCCCAGGGCCAGATTGGCAATCATGCCCGACCAGCGGTAATAGCCCACTAAGAAGAGCACAACCAGCGTGCCCCCGAGGAGGGCGGCACGAATACCCTGGGTAATCGAGTCACTGCCCAGTGAGGGGCCAACCACTCGATTCTCAATAATCGTCACCGGGGCTGGCAGGGCCCCCTCGCGCAACACAATAGCCAGATCCCGGGCTTCTTCTGGGGTAAAATTGCCGGTAATGCGGGCTTCACCACCGGGGATAGGTTCTTGGATGACGGGCGCAGAGAAAATGACGTCGTCCAGCACAATCGCCAGCGCTTTCCCGACGTTTTCACGCGTCAGACGCTCAAACGCCTTCTTGCCACGACTATTGAGGCGCATCAACACGTAATACTGCGTATTCATTTGATCGGGGATAGCACGCGCATCTGCCAGCATGTCGCCGCTCACCTGGGCGCGCCGTTCGACGAAATAGTGCCCAGATTCGACAAATTGCCCGGTTTTGGCATCCTTCTTTTTGACGGGCAACAATTGCGTCCCTGGCGGCGGGGTGGCCTTGGCGTCTGAGGCTTGCGAATGCACCATCTTCAATTCAAGTTGGGCCGTCTTGCCGATCAAGTCAATGGCCCGCTGGGTGTCTTGCAGTCCCGGCAATTGCACGACAATACGCTGCGTCCCCTGTTTACTGATGCTCGGCTCGCTCACCCCAAACGCATCAATGCGGTTGCGAATTTTTTCGAGGGCCTGATCCACCGCACTAGTCCGCATGTGCTGCAGCTCGGCCGCGGCGAGGTCATACAGCCAGATTTCTGGCGTTTGCTGGCGCACCACACCGTCGGGATCCTGGTTGCGCACCGCGCCCTCAACCGTGGCCAGGTCAGACGGGGTATTTAAGACAATACGAATGCCCTGCAAGCCATAGGGTTCCAGGGCGACGACACTCAAGCCCTTGGCCACTAGATCCCGACGCAACACGTCACTGCGACGTTCCAGTGCCCGCTCCACGGCTTTGTTGACCTGGACTTCCAGCACCAGATGCAGGCCACCTTGCAAATCCAGACCCAGATGAATTTTATCGCGTGGCGGCATCGCAAAAAACAGGCTTGCCGCAATCGCCAAGACAATAATACCCTGCTTGAGCAGGAGTTCTCGACCCACCCTGCCTCCTTTGTGGCCTGCCAGATACTACTTGGTGTCTAACCGATCGACGTAATCCCGGTGCATCCACATTCTGACGCCGTTGGCGACTTCGATACGTAACCGTTTTTCTTCCACCTTGTCAATGATCGCCTCAATCCCGCCGCGCGTCACAATACTGTCACCTTTCTTGAGATTGGCGAGTAGCTCTTGCAGAGCCTTCCGTTGTTTCTGTTGCGGACGAAAGATCATGAAGTAAAAGATCGCGATCAGTGGCAAGAACAAGAAGAGTGAGTTAAACAGGTCGCCCATGCCTCGAGCTGCTTGTGGTCCCGCCGCATACGCAATATCATTCCACACAGCGATACACCTCCCTGCAAAAAGAAAAAGAGCGGCACACTATATCACTACCCCCTAGAAAAGGCACGGGCAAAATCCCCACGCCGTGGCGGCACGCCCGTGGCGCGGATTGACAGGGCTAGTGGGCCTTGCTAGGGTTTGGGGCTGCTGGGCCATGGGCAGCGGCTATGGTCCGACACTATACACAGGCTATCATACCGTAGGTCGTGTTCCCGCCCAATGTTGGAGAATTGCCCATGCGTTTGCGTGCTCTGCTGCGTCCCTTGTCGGCGCTGTATCTCGGTCTCACGCTCCTGTGGGCTGGCGCGCACGCCTTGCCGGCGCAGGCCCAGCCTGGCGACACGCCCGACAGCCAGATCTACGACTTCGGTCTGCATCTGTTCCACCTTGGCGACTACTATCGGGCCATTACGGAGTTCAAACGTTTTTCTCTGCTCTTTCCACAGCACGCCCGCCAACCGATGGCAGAGCTGCTCATTGGCCTCGCCCTGCAGGAAGACGCGGCCACCGAGGAGGCGTTCACCCACTTTCAGCGCTGGCGCCTAGCGGACGACCCGACGGATACCACACGTGTGGCGGCGTTTAAGCTCGGCGAGCTGCGTTTTCTCCAGGGCCAATATCGTCAGGCCATTGAACACTGGCAGGGTTTTTTGGAAGCGTTCCCTACTGGGCCACTGGTGTCGCACACGAAATATCTTCTGGGCCTCTCCTGGACCCTGGACGGCCAGCTGGCGCAAGGACAGCAGGTGTTCGCCACCTTACCGGCCCGCGACCCTTTGGCGCAGCAGGCCATGGCCCTGCAAGAGGATCTCCGCCTGCAAGCGCTCCCCGTGCCGAAATCGCCCCGCGTGGCCGGTATCCTCTCCGGGGTGCTGCCGGGGGCTGGGCATCTCTACGCCGGCAAACCCTGGCAGGCGCTGACCGCCTTTATGCTCAATGGCGTGTTCCTCGGCGGTGCGGCGTATGCCTTGCATGAAGGACTGGAAGTGTCGGCCGCCATCTTGCTGTTTTTTGAAACGGGCTGGTATTTGGGGGGCATTAGCAGCGCCATGGAAGCCACCAGGGCGGCAAACCGCACGCAGCAGCAAGCCTGGGCCGACCACCTGCGGACCACGCATGCCCCGCCAACGCTGACGCTGCGGGCCTTGCAGGCCCCCGCACTCGGGCTGCGGTTGCGGTTTTAACGTACACGAAAGGAGGGCGAGCGATGCCCAGTCCATTCCCTGGTATGGATCCGTACCTGGAGTCTGCAGGGCTCTGGCAAGATGTGCACCATCGACTGCTCTATTGTATCAGCGAAGCCCTGCAACTGCGCTTGCCAACGGGCTATTACGCGCTGATTGAGGAACGTATCATCGTGGAAACGCCGCCGCGTTTCTATTATCCGGACGTGACTGTGGCCCGCGAACCCACCGGGCCAGCAGGCGCTGAGGGCGAGCCGGACACACCAGGCGGCGGGGTGGCCGTGGCGGTGGCCGCCGATCAGGCGGTTGAAGTCGAAGAAAGTCCCAACAAACGCCAGCGCTTTGTCGAAATTCGCGCCGAGAGCACCGGGCAGGTGGTCACGGTGATGGAAGTCCTCAGCCCCGCCAACAAGGCCGGCGGCAGCCGCACGTACCACACGTATCTGCGTAAGCAAATCGATGTCCTCGCTAGCGCTGCCAATCTCGTCGAAATTGACCTGCTGCGGCACGGTTTGCATGTGCTCGCAGTGCCAGAGTCGTGCCTGATCAGCGTGCGCCCGTTCGATTACCTGGTCTGCGTGCATCGCTCGGCTCGTCCTGGCGTTTACCAGCTCTATCCGCGCACCGTGCGCCAGCCCTTGCCACGCATCGCTCTGCCCCTGCGCCAGCCGGATGGCGATGTGGTGCTGGATCTGCAAGCGGTGTTCCAGCGCTGCTATGATGGCGCGCCCTATGCCCGCCTGCTGGCCTATCACGTCGCGCCGCCAGCCCCGTTGTCGCCCGCAGACACCGCCTGGGCCGAGGCGCTGCTGCGGGAGAAGGGCTTGCGGTAACACGGTGCAAAGACCTCCCTGCGTCGTAGGAGCGACCGGCCGGTGGCCCCTATTACAGAGAGGTTCGAAGTCCCTGGACAAAAATTCTTGCCTGGTTTTTCCTGGGAGCGCGGGCGTCTCGCCCGCTCCGGAAGCGGCCAGGATGGCCGCGCTCCCAGGGTAGGACCGCCAGACGCACATGGCGCAAACTTATGGCCAGGTACTTAGGACAAGAGAGCAGCATCTCTGGCCCCAGAGATGTGCGAAAGAGGAGCAGCCCATATGACCGAGCGCTGGGACCGCATCCCAATTGTCTATATTGACGTGCGGGGTTTCACCACCTACAACGCCGACACGCAGGCACTCATCGTGCGCCGCCTGCAAGATATGGCCACCGAGGCCGCCCGTGCGTTCATTCCCGAGGGCGCGCTGTGGAGCACCTGGCGCCGTCATGGCACCGGGGATGGCTATTATTTCTTGCTCATTGGCGCCGCGCCACCAGAGGCCCTGGCCTATGCCTTCCGCCTCAATGACCTCCTCGCGGCCCACAACGCCCAGGATAGCGTGGCCCTGCCCTTGCGGCTCTACGGGGCGCTGGATCTGGGCGCCGTGACGCTGATCGAGGACCAGTACCACAGCGAGGCGTTTGCACGGGCGGCCCGTTTTTTGAGCTATCAGCCGTTCAAAGATTACGCCGGGCAGCAGGCGCAGCCCCTGGCGCTGGCCATGACGGCGCTGTTCCACACCGAGTAGCGTGCCGCTGTCCAATACCACGAGCGTGTTCCTGCATCCATGAACGGGCCGTGGACGCCGTTTACGTTCCGTGATAAGCACGGCTATGAGCACCGTGGCCTGGTGTACGGCGCCGGTTGGGAGCCGCCGGCAGCTCGCCCAGCACCCCCGCGTACCCTGGGCGAGGTGAAGCTCGATTTTTGCCACCGCCTGGGGGCAGATTGGCAGGATCTCGCCGATCATGTTGGCATGCAGGCCCACGAAAAAGCTCGCTTTAGCCAGGGCAACGAGCCGCGTGGTGTCTGGGAGCGGTTGGAGGCGCGCCGCCATCTGGGCAAACTCCCTGACGCCGTGCGTGCCATTGGTCGGGCCGATCTGCTGGAGGGCCTGCCGCACCCTTCGTAGACCCGGGGCCAGGATCCACGTCTCCCCCCTCGGGTCCAGATGACGAGGCGTATCGCACCTATTACACCACCTGCGTCGAGCGCTGGTCCGGCGAGCGCCATGCCCTGGACAAGCGCTTTGTGCACCTCACCCTGCTGCTCGATCAGGGGCCAGACGCGCCGGGAGTGCACTTCCAGAGCAGCAACGAGTCGTTTCATGACCTGCACGAGGTGCTGGCCCGCGTGGCGGACGATCCCGCTGTGGTGGTGCTGGGACCACCGGGGGCCGGCAAAAGTACTCTGTTGCGGCATTATGAACTCGACACGGCCCGTACAGTGCTCACCGCTGGCGGCGATCTCAGCCAGGCCCCCCTGACCTTCTTTGTACCGCTCAACGACTATAAGCCGCCGCGTACCGGCGTGCCGTTGCTGCAACCCGGTGCCTGGCTGGCGGCACGCTGGGCGGTCAGGCAGCCAGCGCTGCCACCCCTGGAGACGCTGTTACGGGAACGCCGCCTCACCCTATTGTTGGATGCCTTGAACGAGATGTCGGCGGATTTGATCCCCCTGTGGCGTGACTGGCTGCACACTCTGGCGCAGGAGACTCCAGGCACACGGGTGCTGTTTTCCTGTCGCAGCCTGGATTACAGTGTGACGCTGTCCTCCAAGACCCTGCCCGTGCCGCAGGTACGCATTGAGGCGCTGTCCGATGCGCAGGTGGAGGCCTTTGTGCAGCGCTACTGCCCCGAGGCCATCGCCGCCGCCCTGTGGCAGCAGCTGCGCGGCACGCCGCAACTGGAGCTGCTGCGCTCACCATATTACCTGAAATTGCTGGTGCAGCAGAGTAGCGACGGCCACATCCCACGCGGACGCGCCGCCCTGTTCACCGGCTTTGTGTGGCAAGCCCTACGTCGCGAGGTCGAGGGCGACCACCCGCTGTTCCTCCCCGACATGTTGGAAGCGCGTAACCGGCAGCGCCTGTTGCAGTACGGCCAGCCGCCACCGCCAGTGTTGCCCGAGCGTGGCCTGCTGTTGCCACGCCTGAGCACCCTGGCCTGGCAGATGCAGCAGCGCGGCGCGGTCCAGGAGTCGACCCAGGTGCGCCTGGCCTATGACGAGGCCGTGGCGCTGCTCGATCACCCCCGCGCCGTGGACATCCTGCACGCGGGCGAAGCCCTAGGCGTGGTGGATGAAGATCAGCCGCAGGACGCCGTGCTGTTCGTGCATCAGTTGTTGCAAGAGTATTTTGCTGCCCGCCGTCTGGCTCTTGCGTCACAACCAGCCCTGGTGCAGCAGCCCTGGCGTGCCACGGAGGTGGTGCCGGATCTGCAGACCACGCTGGCGACGCTGGCCGACAGCGACCCGCTGCCGCCCCTGCCCGGGACTGGCTGGGAGGAGACCACCGTACTGGCGGCGGCGATGGCGCGCCAGTCGGATGCCTTTATCGCGGCGTTGATGGAGGCGAACCTGCCGCTGGCTGGGCGCTGTGCGGCGCAGCCGAAGGTGCAGGTGTCGGAGGCGCTGCGGGGACGGCTGCGCCAGGCCCTGGTGGCGCGCACGCAAGACCCCACAGCCGATCTGCGCGCCCGCACTGCCGCCGGGCTGGCCCTGGGGCCCCTGGGAGATCCGCGCTTTGAACGGCGCCAGGGGCGGTATGGGGCGTACCTGCTGCCGCCCATGATCGCTATCCCCGGCGGCACGTATCGTATCGGCAGTGACGAGGGACATTACGCGCCTGAAGCGCCGGTGCACGCGGTGGAGCTGGCGCCGTTTGCCCTGGGGCAATTCCCGGTGACCAATGCTGAGTGGGCGCTGTTTATGCAGGCCGGTGGTTATGACGAGGAGCGCTGGTGGGAGGGGACTGAGGCGCAAGCCTGGCGGTGCGGTGAGAGCACGGCAGAGGGGGCGAAGCAGCAGTGGCACGAGAACCGGAAGACTGTACGGGAACATTTGGAGGAGATACGGCAGTGGCCGCAGCAAGGGCGTATGACGTCGAAACGACTGGAGAGCTGGGAAAGCTGGGTGAGCATGAGCGACGAGGCTTTTACAACGCAGTTGGACACCTGGTATCCGCCAGGGCGTCAAACCCAGCCAGCGTACTGGAATGACGACGCCTTCAATAAGCCGGCACAACCGGTGGTGGGGCTGTGCTGGTTTGAGGCACGCGCCTATTGTGCCTGGCTGAGTGCTCAGACTGGCGTGACCTTTCGTTTGCCTACGGAGGCCGAGTGGGAGGCGGCGGCCCGTGGACGAGAAGGGCGGCGTTATGCCTTCGGTGACGACTTCGAGGCCTCTTGCTGCAATGTCTTTGAGGCACATGTCCGCCGGACTACGCCCATCGGCGTGTTTCCGGGCGGGGCACCTCCCGAGGGGTTGGTGGACATGATTGGTAATACCTGGGACTGGACTAGTAGCCTGTTTGCCGATTATCCCTACGACGCTGTAGATGGTCGTGAGGAGGTTCATCCCACTTCAAGCGCCCGGCGCGTCGTGCGCGGCGGGTCGTGGGACGACGATTTTCTCGACGCGCGCGCGGCCTATCGCACCGGCAGCGCGCCCGGCAATCGCGACAACAGTCTCGGGTTGCGTCTGGTCCGGGTCGTCCCCAGTTCCCGATCACTGTCCATTTGAAGTTGCACTGAGTGATCGAGCAGGCCGGACGTACGCATCGCTTGGTTTACCAAGACCTCCGCAAAGCCCCTGGCTGTAGACATGGGGATATAAGGAGGTTTGGCCGTCCTCGGCCAACAGGGTTGAAACTACCGCAAAAACAGTGGTGACTTGCGGTATGAAAAAACCACACGCCACCAGTCTTCGACTCAGCAAGGAAGCCAAGCGGCTCTTGCGGGCACTGGCAGACAAATCGGCCATCAGTATGACGGCCATGCTGGAAGTGATAATCCGTGCCCACGCCAAACGCGAAGGGATCACGTGAGCGACCACCAGACATTTAAGTATAAACTGTACCTGAGAAAGCGCAGTAAACGGTTGCATCGCCAGATCAACGTCGGCGGGGCGATTCACAACTCCTGTATTGCGTTGCATCGCCGGTATACCGCCGGTACAAAAAATCGCTGGCGCTGTATACACTCCACGCCCACCTGGCCAAGCTGAAGCGGTTGCCCAAGTACGCCTGGTGGCGACAACTCGGCTCGCAAGCCATCCAGGACATTGCCCGTCGTATCGACAAGGGCTATCAACGCTTCTTCCAGAGCCTGAAGGAGCGCAAATCCGGAAAGACGACGCGGCGTGTGGGTCCACCGACCTTTCGCAAGGTTCGTAAGGCCAAGTCGTTCACCTTGACGCAAGCCAGCTGGAAGCTGCGTGGTGGCAACCGGCTGAAGATCGGGACCACGGTGTATCGCTTCGCGAAGTCCCGCGAGATTGAAGGCACCATCAAGACGGTGACCATCAAGCGTGATACCCTGGGAGAACTGTTTGTGTATTTTTCCTGCCTTGTCGAGTCTGAGCCTAGTGATCGAGTCATGACAGGTAACAGTGCAGGCTTTGATTTCGGGCTGACGACGTATCTCACCGGCAGTGATGGGACGGAGTACCACGCTCCGCAACCCTTCAAGCAGCGTCTGAAGGCCCTGGTGACAGCCAGCCGGAAGTTGGCACGCAAACAACGCGGCTCGTGCAATTGCCACCAGGCCAAGCTGCATCTGGCGCGGGTGCACCGGCGTGTGGCCCATGTCCGTCAGGCGTTTCACTGGGCTCTGGCGCACGACCTGTGCAGGCAGTACGACATCATCCGTCTGGAGACGCTGAACCTGAGCGGCATGAAAGCCCTGTGGGGCCGCAAGGTGTCGGACCTGGGCTTTGCCAGTTTCGTCGACATCCTGCACCATGTTGCCGCAAAAACGGGCGTGCTGGTGCAGCATGTGGGGCGCTGGTTTCCCTCGACCAAGTTGTGTGCCGCCTGTGGACACGTCAACGAGCCTATCACGCTCCGTGATCGGGTCTGGACCTGTGTCGCGTGTAAGAAGACCCATCGCCGCGATCTGAACGCGGCCATCAATCTCGATCAGGAAGGGGCGTCTTCCTGTGGGGGACATCCTGTCAGCCTGGCTTCGGCCAGCGTGGATGGTTGATCCCAGAATCCCCTGGCTTCAGCCATGGGGAGTACGTCAAGTCCAGAGCAGATGTCGGCCTCACCTGGCTCTGCGGGTAATCACCATCACCCGCCCGAGCAACTCAGAGGGTGGTGGCAGCGTAGGCGCCAGCAGTTCGATACGCCGTCCCACCCCCTGCACGAGGCGCACCCCCTGCGAGGTTTCGACAAACCCCTTGGCGCGCAAGGCCCCGAGCTGCTGGAGATGCGCACACAGTGCCTCTGGGCTCACGCCGGCAGCGATCGGCAGTTCCGTGGCCTCAAACATGTCATGATGATGCGCGTGCGGCTCGGGCGGGGTGGCCCGACGCTCGGCGCGCAGGCTCGCGAGATCGGGGGGAAAGAGCAGCGCTGGATCGACCCAACCTTGCACGGCGCGTACCGTTGGGGTATCGGGGGCGAGGCTCTGCAGTACGGCGGCGGCCTGGGTTAAAGCGTCGGGCGTCACGAGGTCCGTCTTGTTGAGCAGCAGGAGATCCGCTGACGACACTTGATCTTCAAACGTGCCCTCGAGGTCGCGTCCCGCGGCTAGCTGCTCGGCATTGACTACCACCACGGCCATGTCATCGCCGACCCACGCTGCAACCGGTTCCCGCCACAGGTGCAGCTGCGTGTCAAAGGGCAGCGCCACGCCGGACGTTTCAATGATGATACGCTCGGGCTGCACCCGTTCCCGCAGCATCTGCAAAGTCTCAATGAGGCTGTCGGATAGTTGACAGCACACGCAGCCGCCTTCGAGTTCGACATAGGCGTTGTCACCTTCCCCCAGCAGGGCTTTATCAATGCCCAAAGCGCCGAATTCGTTAGAGACCACGGCGACCCGGACCCCCGTGCGCTGGGCCTCTTGCAGAAGATGGCACACCAGGGTCGTTTTCCCCGCCCCCAAAAACCCCGACACTACCAAGACAGGAATCCGTTGCTCCACACACGCTCCTTCGAACCTAGGGCCAGGCCACATCGACACGCCAGACGGATAATGCCGTGCACAGCATCCTAGCACAATGCCCCTGATGTGGCGTATACTACCACTCACATGCTCTGGAGAGAGGTCGCACGCAGTGGAGTTTCTTGCATGCCTCGACACCGCCTGATCGCCATCCTGACCGTGACCCTGTGGGCTATGGCAGCTCTCGTGAGCTTGTCATGCACCTGCTGTGTCAGCATGGGATCAAGCTGTCCAGGCGTGTGTGCCACCTCACCCAGTGTCGTCTCCGACCGCGTGGTCTCTGTGCCGCTCCCGGTCACTCGTCTCGTGCTGTGTACGATGCCTTGTCTGCTCCATCCCTGTACGCCGGTTCCCACACCACCGCCGGAATTCCTCGCCCGGTCTCTTGCATAAGACATCTCATATCGTACCATGGTTAGGAGCACGAGCGCGCTGGCAGCTTGGCGCGCGCTGGTGCCGCGCTGCGCGTGGGATCCGTCCACGCCGGTGTGGTGGGGAGAGAGGGCACACACGCATGATTCACTGGCTTATCGACGCGGCTCTACGCAACCGCTTTCTCGTTGTGGCGGGTTTCCTCTTCGTTGCTGGTTGGGGCTATTGGGCTCTGCGCACCGTCCCCATTGACGCCATTCCCGATCTGTCGGACAACCAGGTGATTGTCTTCACGGATTGGCCAGGGCGCTCGCCGCAGGAAATTGAGGACCAGATTACCTATCCGCTCACCGTCAGTCTGCAAGGGCTGCCCGGCGTGCGCGTGGTGCGCTCGTCTTCCGCCTTCGGTTTTTCCATGATTAACGTTATTTTTGACGACGCGGTCGATATCTACTTTGCCCGCACGCGGGTGTTGGAGCGCCTGAGCTTGGCAGGCAAAGCGTTGCCGTCAGGGGTGGTGCCGACGCTCGGCCCCGATGCCACGGGCGTGGGCCACGTGTTGTGGTACACGGTGGAAGGGCCAGGCTATGCGCTGGCCGATCTGCGCGCCCTGCAGGACTGGTTCATCCGCTATCAACTCAACGCCGTGCCCGGTGTGGCGGAGGTGGCGAGTGTCGGTGGCGTGGTGCGGCAGTATCAGATTGATGTGGACGCCAACCGCCTGCGCGCCTTCCGTATCCCGTTCTCTGCCGTGGTCGATGCCGTGCTGCGCAGCCATCGTAACGTCGGCGGCAATGTCGTCGAAGCCAACGGCACCTGGACTGTCATCCGTGGTCTGGGACTTATTGAGCGCCTCAGCGACCTGGAGCAGATTGTCATCAGCGCCGAGAACGGCGTGCCTCTGCTGGTGCGCCAGGTGGCCGAGGTGAAAATCGGCGAGGCGTTTCGCGCTAGCGCCCTAATCAAAGGCAGCACCGAGGCGGTCGGCGGCGTGGTGGTGGCACGCTATGGGGTGAGCACCATTGACGTCATCCAGCAGGTGAAAGCGAAAATCACCGCTCTGGCTGCCGGACTGCCGCGTGGCGTTACTATCGTGCCCTTTTACGACCGCTCGGACCTCATCGTGCGGGCGGTGGACACGCTTAAACGCGCCCTGCTCGAAGAAACGCTTATTGTCACCCTGGCGCATCTGGTGTTTCTCATGCATCTGCGCTCGGTGCTGATTGTCACGCTGCCCTTACCCCTGGCCGTACTGATCACCTTTCTGGGCATGCGCTACCTAGGCATCAGTGCCAATATCATGTCCCTGGCGGGGATCGCCATTGCCATTGGTGTGCTGGTAGATGCGGCTATTGTGGTGACGGAGAACGCCTTCCGCTTCCTAGAGCAGCATCAGGTCGATACCCGCGACCGCCGTGCGGTGGCGGTTGCCGTGCGCCAGGCCACGCAGCTGGTGGGGCGACCGATCTTTTTCTCCATGGCGATTATCCTGCTGGCCTTCCTGCCGGTCTTTGCCCTGACCGGCCAGGAGGGCAAGCTGTTTCATCCGCTGGCTTTCACGAAAACGTTTGCCGTGGCAGGCGCCACGCTGCTGTCGGTGACGCTGGTGCCGGTGCTATGCACGCTGCTGCTCGGCGGCACGATGCACAGCGAGACGGCCAATCCGGTCATGCGGCCGCTGGTCTGGCTCTATCGTCCGCTGCTGCGCTGGGCCTTGCGACACCGCCTGCTTACTATCGGGGCGGCGGTGCTGGTGTTGGCTGGCGCTCTGGGCCTGGTGCCGAGCCTGGGGCGGGAATTCATGCCGCCGCTCAATGAGGGCGACCTGATGTTTATGCCGATCACCGACCCGGCCATCGCGCTGCCGCAGGCTATCGCCATTGTCCGACAGCAGAATGAGGCCATCCAACGTGTACCGGAAGTGGCGACCGTGGTCGCCAAGATCGCCCGGGCCGATACGTCGACGGACCCGGCGCCGCTGAACATGACGGAAACCGTAGTCCATCTCAAGCCCGTGGCGCAGTGGCGGCCTGGCATCACCCGTGAAAAACTCATCGGCGAATTGGATGCGGCCACCACCATACCGGGCGTGGCCAATATCTGGACGCAGCCGATTATTAACCGCATCAACATGCTGACCACGGGCATTCGCTCGGAAGTCGGCGTCAAACTCTTTGGCCAGGATCTGTCCGTCCTGGAAGAGAGGGCCCGGGCCGTAGCTGCGGTGCTGCAGCGTGTTCCTGGGGCGGCGGACGTCTATCCCGAGCAGGTCACCGGGGCGCCGTATCTCGACATCCGCATCAATCGGCTGGCCGCGGCGCGCTATGGACTTACAGTGGGCGCTATCCAGGACGTGATTGAGACAGCCGTCGGTGAGACCAACCTGTTCATGACCATCGAAGGGCGCCAGCGTTTCCCGGTGCGCGTGCGCTACGCCCCATCGTATCGCAGCAGTCCCGAGGCCCTGGCCAGTGTGCCAGTGCCAGCGCCTAACGGCGTGCAGATCCCTCTGGGGCAGGTGGCGGACCTCAAGCAGGTGAGTGGCCCGTCGATGATCAGCAGCGAAAACGGCCTGCTGGTGGTCACAGTGCTGCTCAATGTGCGCGGGCGGGACGTGGGCAGCTTTGTGGCCGAGGCCAAAGCGCTGGTGGCAGCGACCGTACCACTGCCGCAGGGCTCGTACCTGGAGTGGAGCGGGCAGTATGAGCATGAACTGCGGGCCCGCCAGCGTTTGCAAATCGTCATCCCAGTAGTGCTGGCGGTCATTTATCTCCTGCTGTATCTGACCTATCACTCGCTGCTGGAGGCGGCGCATGTGCTGCTGGCGGTGCCTTTTGCCTTGTCCGGGGGGATTTATCTGGTCTACGCCCTGGACTACAACATCTCAGTCGCCGTGCTGGTCGGCTTTATTGCGCTGTTTGGCACCGCGGTGCAGACCGCGGTGGTGATGGTGATCTATCTGGAAGAGGCCGTGGTGCGTCAGCGCCAGGCTCTGGGCGGACGGCTGACGCGGGCGGCGCTGCTGGAGGCGGTCACCGCGGGGGCACTGCTGCGCTTGCGCCCCAAGGTGATGACGGTCTCGACCGTGGTAGCGGGGCTGCTGCCACTTATGTGGAGTCATTCGACCGGGGCGGAGGTGATGAAGCCTCTGGCCGCGCCTGTGTTAGGCGGCATGGTGAGCTCCCTCATCCACGTGCTGCTGGTGACGCCCGTGATCTTTTATTGGCTGCGGGAGCGCGAGCTGCGTCGGGAGGAACAGAGGGAGGTGGTTGAGACCGACCGCGCCCTCAGTCTATCCACAACACAAGAGGAGTGAGACATGCAACGCATCATGGTACGCACGGTATTGGGGAGCGTCGTGCTCGCAGGTCTGTCCCTGGGAACGGTCTGGAGCACTGATCTGAAAATGATCCAAAGCCAGAAGGCCCAGGAACTCGTGGTCACGCTGCTGAGCGCGTCAGGGCAATGGGCGCAGGGCAAGAACACGTTTGTGCTGGAATTCAGCGCGGCGTCGACTAAACAGCCAGTGGACGTGGGGAAAGTCACGCTGAGCACCAGCATGCCCATGCCGGGTATGGCGCCAATGCTGGCTGGTGCGACACTGACGCCCGATAAAACCCCAGGGCGCTACCTGGGGACGATTAGCTTTCCAGACAGTGGGGCCCGGCAAGTCACGGTGGTCTGGGATGGGCCAGCGGGCAAGGGTTCGACGCGTTTTTCCGTTTCGGTGCGCTAGATGTCCATTGTAGAAATACGCTGCAAGTTTTCCAGGGTTTCCCCTGGGAGCGCCGGGCTCCAGCATGGCTTCCGGAGCCGGGCTGGAGCCCGGCGCTCCCAGGGGGGGCACTGGCGTAGGAAGGTGTCCACTGAGCGCGGTTCAGGCGCTAGCAAGGGTCAACGTGACGCGGCACCAGGGTGCTCCCGATACCGCCAGTAGAAGGACCATCCCCATGTCACTGTACAGAACGCTCTTGCTGGTCGGGCTCCTCGGGTGGGCCGTGCTCATCTTTGATACAGGCTGGGCACAGGTGGCGCGGGCGCTGGGAGAGGTCACGGTGGACGACCTCGTGGCGCAGGCCCTGGCGGACAACCTGGAGCTGCACGCCACGCAGGCGGAAGTGGGTGCGGCGCAGGGGCGCCTGCAACAGGCCGGATTGCGCCCGAATCCTGTGCTGGAACTGGGCGTGCAGCACAATGTCGCGGGTCCGGACAACAACCTCACGGCCAGTGTGACGCTGCCGCTCGATCTCAATGGCCGGCAAGCCGGGCGCCTTGGGGTAGCAAGCGGCGAACTCGAGATGAAGCGCGCCCAAGTGGCGGAGCGGGCGCGGCGGCTGCGGGCTGAGGTGCGCCTGAAGGCCGGGGAGCTGCTGGCGGCGCAGCGCAACCTGCGCTTGACCGAGGAACTTTTACAGATCAACCAGCAGGCCCTCGGCCTGCTGCAGAGTCGTGTCAGCCGGGGGGCCGCGCCACCGCTGGAGGCCAATCTGCTGCGGGTGGAGGTCAATCGCCTCGATGCCAGCCGCCACCTGCGCGCCAGCCAGGTCGAGGTGCAGGCCTTATACCTCAAAACCCTGCTGGGCCTGGGGCCGGACGCCCCATTGCGGCTCCAGGGTGACTTGCGTACGCCGCCGGTTCTCCTGGAGCGTGACGCGGGTCTGGCGCAGGCTCTGGCGCAGGCTCTGGCAACGCGTCCAGATCTGCTGATGGCTCAGGCTGAGGTGGCCATGGCCGAGGCGGCGGTGCGCAAAGAGCAGGCCGAAGGCCGCTGGGACGCCAGCGTCAACGTCGGCTATATGCGCCAGGATGCGGGCTACGATCTGCGCGGCCTGACAGCGCGTGGCGGGACGCAGCCCATCCAAGATGTCTTTCATTATGTCGGCGCTGGTGTTGCCATCACCCTACCCGTACGCCAGCAGAACCAGGGCAACATTGCCGCGGCGCTGGCCTCAGTGACCGCGGCCCAACGCCGCCTGACTCTAGTCACCCTGACGATTCGTCAAGAGGTCACTGCCGCCTTTACCCAGTATGACGCCAGCCAACACGCTCTCGACATCTATACACACGGCGTACACGAGGTGGCACGCCAGAACCTGGCGGTGGTGCGCCAAGCCTATGAACTTGGGCGCTGGTCGTTACTCGACCTGATTGCTGAGCAACGCCGCTATCTCGACATCGCAACTGGCTACACGGAGTCCTTGAAACAGGTGTATGACGCTGTGCTTGAGATCGAACGTACGGTAGGTACACCGGCCCGGTAATCCCAAGGAGAGCAGCATGGAGCAACAAAGCGCGAGGACGCAGCACCATCGGCTGCTGCGTGGTCTAACATGGAGCGTCGCGGCCCTGGGTCTCATGGCTCTGGGGGCCAGCGGCGCCTTCCTGGGGCCGCACTATCTCGGGAGCGTCCTGCCCTGGAGCCTGGTGCCACCCCCAACGCCTGCCCCGGCTGTGCCATGGACGGCGGCGCCAGCCCTGGCCAGTGCTCCAGCCGCTGCCACGGAGGTCATCCTGTCGCCCGAAGCCGTGAGCCGGGCAGGGATTACGACGGCCAGGGTGGAGGTGATCGCGGCGCAGCAGGTGATACAGGTGCCGGGCACGGTGACGGCGGACGCCTACCGTGAGGTGAAAGTCGTGCCGGTGCTCGGGGGGATTGTCACGCAGGTGCATGTGGAGCTTGGCACCACCGTCAAGCGCGGCGCCCCGCTGGCGACGCTGCTCAGTACAGAGCTGGCGGAGGCGCAAACCAAATATCTCGCCATGCAGGCCACGCGCACGGCGGCACAGCAGAAGCTGCAGCTCACGCAGCAACTGGTGGAGATTGGCGCGGCCAGCCGGCAGGAACTCGAAGACGTCACGGCGCTGCACGCCAACCATGCCGCTGACGTGGAAGCCGCCCGCCAGCGCCTCCGTCTCCTAGGGCTCACTCCGGCACAGCTCGCGGCGCTACAGCATCCGCATCAGGTGATGGCCGAGGTCGTGGTGCACGCCCCGATAGCTGGTGTGATCACCGGCCGCACCGCGAATCTCGGCCAGGTGGTCAGCATGGGGCAAGAGCTGTTCGTGGTCACGGATCTGTCAAAGGTCTGGGTGATCGGCGACCTTTACGAGCCGGACGTGCCGCTGGTGTCCCTAGGCGCCAGCGCTGTGATGACTAGCCCGTCCGCACCGGGCCTGACCCTGCACGGGCGTGTCAGTTATATAGATCAGCGTATAGACCCCCAGACGCGCACGGTGAAACTGCGGGTCGAAGTGGCCAATCCGCGTGGCCAGTTGCGTCTTGGCCTCTACGTGACCATGGTGTTGACTACACGCCACGAACGCCTTATCGTGGTGCCACGCGCCGCGGTGCAGACGCTTGGAGAGCGGCAGGTGGTCTTTGTCACCACCCCGGACGAGGCGGGTACCTTTGTCGCCCGGGCCATCCACACCGGCCCACCGCATAGAGATTTTGCCACCATCCGGGGCGGGGTCGAGCCTGGTGACCTGGTGGTGACAGAGGGCAGCTTCTTGCTGCGCGCCGAACTGCTGCGCAACGCCCCGGCGGGTTTTTAAGCTGCTGGCCGCAAGCGAGCGTCAACGGACCCAGCGTGGGATTAGCGACACGCAGTGGCACAACTTTGCAGTAGCTTTTGATCTCTTCACTCAGCATCTCCAGATTTTCGTCGATGAGATCCTCCGTGCCGATCTCGACTTAACCTCCTTCGCTGGCGGCGCCTATGCCTCCTTCGCCAATGGCGCGGTGGGGTTCGACGGCTTCACGGGGGAAAGGATCCAGGCGGGTGGTGGTATTTTATGGGTGGACAATGTGCAGGTTGGGGCTGCTGCGGTCCCCGAACCAGGGAGCCTGGCGTTGTGTCTGCTTGGCGTCATCGGACTCTTAGCGTGGCGGATACGCCAGTGTCGCTTGCTACAGCATCCGTCCGCCTAACATACCCTTCCCCCGACGTTTGAGGCGTTGCCCAGCCCCCCTGCCTCTGTCATACCCAGAGGGCAGGGGGGCGCGAGGTGTCGCCTACGGCTTCAGTGCCAGCCTCCGCATTGCGCCACACTCCTACTGCAGCATCTGCAAGGAACCACCTGCCATCCGTCGTCCCCTGATACTGCGGCAAGGGTGGCGTCCGTGCTCCCTGGGCTAGACAGCTCCCGCCACCTCGGGCTATAGTGCACGGCAAGACTTATCATCACCCGATTGCAGGCGATGCTCACGCCGTGCGACGTCACAGCCATCTGAGGAGTTTTGTATGGTACCCCCAGAGGGTCGATGGTCCTTGCAAGCCTTTCTCGATGCGGTCGAACAACGACTCGCGGTGTACTCCGCAAAAGAACTGCGTTCTATTGTGCGCGTGTTTGCTCAGGGCACGCCCGCGGCCTCACGGCAGGCGTTTCTGGATTTGTTGCAGTCAGCTGGCGCCACGGTGGCGGTGGCCCAGACTGAAAGCATTACCGTGGCCCTGTTGGCAGACATCGCCAACAGGGCCGACGAGCTCAATACCGCCATCCAGTCTGCCGAGGGCTGGGACGACTACCATGAAGAAGACAGTTTGGGGCCGTATGTCGCGTTCGTCGAGCCGCTTACGGACCTTTTTGAGCGTACGATGTTGCTCTTCGACACTGGCAACGTCAGCCTGGCACGCTCGGCATACTATGAGCTGTTTCAGCTCTTCGGGCTCGAAGATGAGTATGGACGTGGGGTCCGCGTTGACGATCTCCCCGATGTGGACATGCGCGCCGCGCGGACACGTTACCTGCGAGCGGTCTATGACACCGAGCCTCCCGCGCAGCGTCCCGCCGTCCTCTTCCAGGAGATGGGTGCCGTGCAGGCATGGGTGGCCGGCCCACGTCCGCGCCTAGAAGACGTGATGCAGATTGCCGCCCAGCCGTTGCCGGACCACGCGCAATTCTTCGCTGATTGGCTGGCATACCTGCGTACGCAGCCCGGGAGTGATGCCGACGCCTGGCTCCGTGAAGTGGTGCGTCTGGGACAGGGGACCGCCGGTCTCGCTGCACTCGCACGCGCTGAGGGGCAGCAGCATCCGCATGCCTATGTGGATTGGTGTGCTGCATTAGTGGCAGAAGAGAACATGCCCGCAGTCCTAGCGGCAGCCCACGAGGCGCTACGGGCCCTGCCCGAGGGGCTGGCGCTGCGGGCCGAGGTGGCGGATTACCTCTGCACAGCTGCCTCGCATCTCCAGGAGATAGAGACCCTACGGATCGGACGGTGGGAAGCCTTGCGGGCCGCGCCCACGTTGGTGCGCCTGCTAGATGTCTGGGAGATCGCCCTAGAGGGGATTGCACGGACCGCGCGCATGCATGAAGCGGCCCTGCACCTGCAGCACGCACGAGAGCATCCCGCCCCCCAGGCCATCGATCCTACGGCACAGGCAGTCCACGAGGGCCCGATGCTTCCCAGCAAAACGCTCCTCGCCCATGCGCACCTGCTGGCCGGGAACTGGGACACGGCCCAGCAACTGGCGGCACGAGAACAAGTGCTCGGCTGGAGCAGCGGGTACAACATTCAAGGGCTGGTGGTGGCGTGTTGCCTCGTCCAGCTGTCCGGGGTCTTCCCTGAGACGCTGCCGCACAATCTGACCCAACTGTGGCAGTTGGCTCTCCAAAGCAGCGTTGGGGCCGAACCCTGGTATGGCGTGGACGTGGATGCCGCCAGCCTGTTGGTCCGTTTGCAGCACGTCTACACCGCGTCGTTACCCATGACGCCGTGGACGAGTCCCCAACAGCCTGTCATGCTACTGACGTGGTGTCTCGACGTGGCGCAGCAGCGTATCGAGGCGATTGTGAGCAATCAGCACCGGGGGAGTTATGACAAGGCGGCGCTGCTCTTGGCCGCTTGTGTCGAAGTCGGACGCTTGCAGGGCATGGCGCAAGAAGCCGAGGAGCTGTGTGCCGAGATTTGCCAGCGCTTCCCACGCCACCGCGCCTTTCAGACAGCGGTACAGATGGCCTTGCCACGCTAAGAGGTGCGCCGCGACGCCGCGACCCTCTCAAGCATACGTCGTCCCCAGCACCCGTGCGGCGGCCAGCACCACCGTGACCGCCTGGTCACACGCCTGGCGCAGACGCGGGGAGCCAAAACCGGGTTTCCAGGTCGGATGATAGCATTCGTCCGAGACGATGAGCAGCGCTCCCAGCGCACAGCCACGATACTGCGCTACGGCACAGAGTGCCGCCATTTCCATATCCACAGCATGAATGCCCGCGTCCTGGAAGCGTTGGATCTTCTGCGGCGTTTCGCGGTAGGGCGCATCTGTCGTCCATATGGGGCCCGATGTCAGAGCGGTCCCATGCTGCAGCGCCTGTGCCTGGAGCACCGTCTGGATCTGGGGCGAGGTGCGGGGCACTACCGCAGCGGGCACGTAGTGATACGACGTGCCCTCCTCACGCACGCCATACGTGGGCAGCACCAGATCGCCAATACGATAGGGTGGCACTAAGACGCCGCAAAAGCCCAGATAGATGACACACCGGGCGCCCAGCGCGATCAGCTGCTCCAGCAGCATGACGGCCATCGGAGCCCCCATCGGGGAGGCAATCAGGGCAAAGGGGACATCGGCGGGCTGATACAGGGCTTGACGTTGGATCGGTGTAGGTTGGGCGGCAGGCGCGCCGAGAGCCCGTAAGAGTCGATGTTCCAGCACCGGGATCAGCGGGAGGACGACGGTCGGGCGTAGCCCAACGCTGGCGCTCGTGAGACCGCGTTGGGCCAGGAAATGCCCGACAAAGTCTCCTGGCGCAATGCGTGCTTCAATCTCAGGGGAAAAAAACTCAGAAGGCGTCATATGTCTATGATTCATGGTAAAGTTTGGTGTGACGCACGGCCGTTACCGCGCAGGAGTGGGCCCCGCCGTCACACCATCGAGCAGCGTCTGCACGCGGGTGACATCCTCGGCGCTGGCGCCTTCCACAATATGCACCAGGCGGTCACGTTGGCGGAGCAACACGCGGCGAGACGCCTGGTGCCAGAGATGGCCGCTCTTGTCCTCCAAGTCGTGCCGAGTCCCGCCGGGGTATTTTAACGCCAGGAGTTTGCCATAGCTCTGGGCAAATTGCTGCGCCTCGCTCACGGAGTTCCAGGCGGTGACTGATACCAGGAGCAAGTGCCCGGTCTCGCCCTGCTCAAACAGCTCATAGCGATCGCCACGCCACCCCACGACACTCTGACGCGCCTCCTCTTCCGGCAAGAACTGTTGGAGGATGACCGAGAGTAAAAACTCGCCGAGCACGTCACGCCGCAGTTTTTTCCAGGGTGGCGGCAGGGCGTCATCCGGGAGTTGCAACGTCACCTCCTGCGGCAACACAGGCGCTGCCGCAAAGTATTGCTCAGGATGCAGAATCTGGGAGGTTGACACCGGTGGCTGTTGATACACCCGCTGGAGGCTTTCCCATCCGCCGCGCTCCAGAGCCGCTTTGACAAAGCGCAAACCATGCACATAGGGAAACACCAGCTGTTGCCGGAGAATCAGCGGGGCTTTGGCATACACCTGAAATTGGTCGCCAAGTAAGGCCCCCCCAGCTTGGATTAACGTGTGTAGATCCGGCATGTCGTCCATGGTCAGGCCCATGGGTTCGAGCAGATACATCAACATGACTGCGGTGGCATCACCCTCAATGAGGGCTTTGCGGGCCAGCGTGAGGTCCGAGTGGTCCTTGACGAGATCAAAATTGCGCTGCAAATCGTAATGCTGATCCTGGATGGCGTGCACCAGCTCATGCGCCATCACTGGCTTTTGGACAAGTTGTGGCAACCAATCTGCGATAAAAAACGTGCGCTGTTTGGGATCATAATAGCCGGCGGCCTGTTCGGTGAGGAGGTCGAGGACAAACTCCTTGAGGCGAAAGTCTGGTGCCAAGAGACCCCATTGGACCATCGACTTACGCTCCGCCTCCCACTCATCCGGCGACAGGGCCTCCTGCGCCAGGGTCAGCACCGCTGCCCGAATCGCCTCACGGGTCCGCACGGCACGCTGGATGGGGCCTTGCACCGGAAGACGCCGTAGCGTTATCACATGCTGAAGTACCTCCTCAAACGCCGTCAATAACGGCTGCGCGGGCTCTTCCGCCATTGCCGGTCTTGCCAGCCCGTAGAGCCACACACCGAGCACTGTCACACCAACAATCAGCCAGGAGGAGCAATGGAGCGGGCGATGTCGCACGTGATATGTCCCTCGACAGCAAGTACAATAATGCAGCCCTGTCATCTCTAGAGCCCTGTCATCTCTAGAGAGCGTACGTATTGTAGCGTATTCACCGTCAGACGGCACCAGGACGCTACACCTCTCGTGTGTAGCGCCGGACGATGTCGCTGACCCTTCTCCTGTGGCCGCACGCGCACGTCCCGGCGGTATTGTGGGGCGAGAGCGACCGTATGGGCGTGCGTTGGCCGGCCTCTATCGTCAGTCACCACCTTGCCTTCGGGCTTGGACGCGCCATCACCGCGTCGAGTGCCAATCCTCTCGCAGCGATACGAGGGGGCCGTGTGGCTCAGAAAACAGTTGACACCCGTGTCTAGCCTGCGTATAGTTAGACGACTCCTACTTCAGAGTCCTCAGGATGTTAGATTACATCTCGCACTTCCGCCGTTTCAACATTCCTCTGATGTAGGTCGTAATTGCCGGTTACCCCCATAGCGATCTCAGAGCTGAGGATGTCACACTGGCTATCAGCCGCATGTTTCCTGTATGTATAAGGCTCCGTAGGGCAGTGAAAGCGTACAGCTGGCGGGAATCGCTGGTGTGTGTTGTCTCGTGTACCGTGACAGAGAGCCACCCCACACGCAAATAGACGTTTTGCCTGTCCATGGTCAATATGATACCGTGGTATTTCTCACCTTTGTTAGTTACCCATATTGAAGAAGATGTCTTGTACCGATCTACATAACATGGTGGTTGCTCGCTGCTGTCCGCATGGCGATGCGCCACTCCCTTGCCTCAAGTCCTCGCGGGAGGCTGGAGGCTATGTGCTGGAGAGTCCCAGCCGTCTTGTGGTGCGTGTGACGGCTGCGCGATGGCTTTCCCGGCCCTTCCCGATCTGCGTCCATTCGATGATCCATCATGCAAGTGACCTGGAGGTTGATGAGTCCTATGCCAGCAGAAGAGACTGTGATCGATATCAGCAGTGTGCTCCACAAAGGGCGTTTAAACATCGTTGAATTAAAAGAGATGAGTATCTCAGAGTTATCGGAGGTGGCGAAACAGCTCAATGTCACAGGGGCGAGCGGACTCCGGAAGCAAGAACTGATCTTCAAAATTCTTGAAGCACAGACCGAGAAGAATGGCTTGATCTTTGGTGAAGGGGTGCTGGAAATCTTGCCGGATGGTTTTGGTTTCTTACGAGCACCGAGTTACAACTACCTCCCAGGTCCAGACGACATCTATGTTTCCCCTTCCCAAATTCGGCGCTTTGATCTCCACACGGGCGATACCGTGTCGGGGCAAGTACGGCCTCCCAAAGAGAGTGAACGCTATTTCGCGCTGCTCAAGGTCGAAGCGATTAACTACGAAAACCCCGACTTTACCAAAGATAAGATTCTCTTCGATAACCTCACGCCGCTTTACCCTGATGAACGGATACACCTCGAAACCAAGCATGGAGACATCTCCACGCGCATCATGGACTTGCTCACGCCCATTGGCAAAGGGCAACGTGGGCTCATTGTCGCTCCCCCACGAACTGGAAAGACCATGCTTCTCCAGTCCATGGCTCACAGCATCACTCAAAATCATCCTGAAATTGTCCTCATCGTGCTGCTCATTGATGAACGCCCTGAGGAAGTCACGGACATGCAGCGCTCCGTGAAAGGC